>DATKQQ010000335.1:0-53529 GCA_035532615.1 Hanamia sp. | reverse complement strand
CAAGGAACTGAATGTTATAGAGTTACATTTTCTCAATGCCCGAAGGCAAATACAAAACATATCAAACCTCTACGGCATCAAAATAGCTTGCTGAAAAAAGTGACAATTTGTTTTCAGTTTTTTTTGCTTAAGCGCCTATGTTAAACCAGCAATTAAGTTTTCTTAATTCAACAATGTAATAGGCACTAAATTCACTTTCATAGTTTTCAGGATAGAAAGAATTAATAACCTTCTGCACTATCATCGCCCCTGTGATCTGCAACCGCAATAATAGTATTGCCATCGTGCATAATCACTTCTGTTCTGCCGATTGAGCCTCTGATGACAACTTTATAACCCATGGCTTCTAATTGTGCAATTACATTTTTATTAAAATCTTTTTCTACAAAAATTTCATCCGGTAACCATTGATGATGAAATTTTGGAAGATTTACCGCCTCCTCAGGCGTGAGCTTAAAATCAATTATGTCAACAATAGTTTGATAGACACTGGTGGGAATAGTAGTGCCGCCTGGAGTCCCAACAATAATGTATGGTTTATTATTTTTCAAAACAATGGTGGGAGTCATGCTGCTTAACATTCTTTTATCCGGAGCAATGGCGTTTGCTTCAGCACCAACCGCTCCAAACATATTTGGCACCCCTGGCTTCACACTAAAATCATCCATTTCATTATTTAATAAAAATCCGGCTCCTGTAACTACAATCCCGCTTCCAAATCCTCCATTCAAAGTTGTAGTGGTAGAAACTGCATTCCCATCTTTGTCCAATACATCAAAGTGTGTGGTTTCTTCTCCCTCCTCTATGTAGCCTTCTTTAATATCTTTACTATTTCCCGCTTTTGAAGGATCATAATCACTCATTCTTTTTTGAAGATAAGCATCACTTACTAAAGTCTTTACAGGCACTTTTACAAAATCAGGATCGCCCAGATACTTTGCCCTGTCTGCAAATGCGCGCCTTTCTGCTTCCGTCATTAATTGCACGGAAGCTAATGTGCCATATTTCATGGCACCAATATTTTCCATAGCACTCATTTTGAGCAATTGCTCCAGAATAATTCCACCACTACTTGGTAAAGGCATTGAAACAACTGTATAACCTTTATAATCAAAAACAATGGGATCTCTATCTTTGGCTTTATAATTTTTTAAATCTTCTTCGGTAATAATTCCATTATCCTTTTTCATTTGTTGTGCAATTAATTTAGCCGTTTCTCCTTCATAAAATCCTTTTGCTCCAAAATCTCTTATTCTCTTTAATGTGTTAGCTAGATCTTTTTGTATTAATGTATCACCTGCCTTCCAGGGAGTATTTTTTACATATAACGGTACGTCGGAATTCATTTTTAGTAATCTACTTTTTGCGTAATTAAGACTTGCTGCTTCTCCAGGCACTAAAACAAAACCGTTTTCAGCAAGGTCAATGGCAGGCTGGATTAATTTTTTAAAAGGAAGTTTTGCATATTTCATACATTCAAATATGCCTGCCACAGAGCCTGGAACACCGGTAGAAAGAGGGCTATTTTGTGATAAATTCATTTCGGGATTTCCATTAGAATCCAGGTACATTTCTCTGAAAGCCTTCGCGGGAGCCATTTCGCGGTAATCTATTGAAATATTACGACCGTCTCTTAAATGAATTATGGTAAAACCTCCTCCCGCTATATTTCCGGCGCTTGGATGTACTACTGCCAAAGCTAATTGAGTAGCAATAGCTGCATCCACGGCATTACCTCCTTGTTTCAAGATGGAAATACCTACTTCACTTGCTATCGGGCTCGCAGAAACCACAGCCCCATTTTTAACTGTAATATCTTTATAAGTCTTAAAATGAAAAGCATTTATTTTTTGCTGATGGCTGCATGAAGTAAAGATGGCACACATTGAAAAGATGAGGAACATGCATTTTATTTTTGGCATACACTTTTTTTTCAAATTTAGGTTTTATGGATACAAAAGCAAAGATGAAAATTTAAACTGCCGGTTTTATTTTTTTGATTTAAATTATAAATTGTTAATAATTTATCAAAAACCTCTCCGCTACAAAACAACATTAACTTACTTTCGTATAATTAAATTATACAGAAAATGCGTAAATATTTTTTACTCTTATTATTTTGTTCTCTTACTCAAATAGTTTTTTGCCAAACTCCAAAAACTTATAATTCTTCTCAAATTTTTGAACAAATAAAAAAATTAGATGTGTTAGGATCTGTTTTATATGTTGCTGCTCACCCCGATGATGAGAACACAAAGTTGCTTGCTTACTTAGCCAATGATAAATTATATCGTACAGGATATTTAAGTATGACACGAGGCGATGGCGGTCAAAATTTAATTGGCGATGAACAGGGCGTGGAATTGGGATTGATAAGAACGCAAGAGCTACTTGCCGCAAGAAGAATAGATGGTGCAGAGCAATTTTTCACCAGAGCATATGATTTTGGTTACACCACAAGCCCTGTGGAAACTTTTAAATTTTGGGGACATGAAAAAATATTAAGTGATGTAGTTTGGGTGATCCGGAAATTTCAACCGGATATAATAATTACGCGTTTTCCTACGACTGGCGAAGGCATCCATGGCCATCACACCGCTTCCGCAATACTTGCCGGAGAAGCCTTTGAAGCTGCTGCTGATCCCACAAAATTTCCTGAACAGTTCAAATATGGCGTAAAGCCCTGGCAGGCAAAACGGTTATTGTGGAACACATTTAATTTCGGCAGCGTCAATACCGAAAGGCCAGACCAGTTTAAAATTGATGTAGGTGGCTATAATGTTTTTCTGGGAGAAAGTTATGGTGAAATAGCTGCCGAAAGCCGTAGCCAGCACAAAACACAGGGCTTTGGCGTACCTGCTACAAGAGGAAAGTCATTAGAATATTTTAAAACTATAAAGGGGTCGGCACCCGAAAAAACATTAATGGATGGGGTCGCTACCAATTGGGAAAGATTAAATGACCAATCTATGGAAAATGATGTTCAAAAATTAATCAAAGATTATTCTTTTCGGCGACCTCAAAACTCATTACCTGCCCTTATACAAATTTATCAAACCTTACAAAAAATGAATGAAGGGTATTGGCGCGATCAGAAAATGAAAGAGGTAAAACAGATTATAAAGGAATGTATCGGGCTTTATATGGAAGCTACCACAGAAACAATGTTTGCAATTCAGGGCGATTCGTTGCAGGTGAATTTTGCTGCAGATAATCGTTTAGATGCTAATGCAAGGGTAAATTGGGTAACCATTGAGAATACTAAGTTTGAGATGAATGATGAATTGCCCGGAGATAAAAATGTTTTACAACAATTCGAAGTATTGATTCCATCCAACGCTAAAATTTCACAGCCTTACTGGTTGGTTGAGCCAATGGATAAGGGTTCTTTTAATGTTTCGGATCAGACACTAATTGGGAAACCGCAGAATGATCCTCAAACAGCCAAAGTTTCTGTAACCATCAACGGAGAAGATTTAGAATACGATATTCCTATTCAATTTAAGTCCAATGATCCTGTAAAAGGCGAACGATTTGAGCCTTTATTTATTATTCCAAAAGTAGAATTAAGATCATATCCCGAGTTGGCACTATCCATCAATAATGATCCGATGAAAATAAAATTAGATACCATAAAAAATGGTACCTCTCAAAATAATTTTATTGTAAAAGAAACTTATTCCTCAAATGTTTTAGAAACAAAAAAAGGAGAAAATAATTTCTATTCAATAAAAAATCCGGAAGAATCAAATACTGAAAAGGTAGACTGGAGTGCTGTTGAAGGAAATATGGTTTATGATTCCTATAAAACAATCATTGAGTATCCGCACATACCTAACATTATTTATTTCCATAAAGCTGAATCAAAATTAATAGAGATCAATTTGAAAACAGTTGGAAAAAAGATAGGGTATATTCCCGGAGCGGGTGATAAAATTCCTGAAGCACTGCAAAAGATGGGTTATGAAGTAACAGTGCTTTCTGAAGATGACATCACTCCAAATAATATAGCACAATTTGATGCCATTGTAACCGGTGTGAGGGCTTATAGTGTTCACCAATGGTTGAGCGATTTATATCCTGTATTAATGAATTATGTAAAGAATGGAGGTGTGTTGTTGGTTCAGTATAATAAAAACAGCTATAGAAATTTTGTAGCAACAAAAATTGGTCCTTATCCATTTACTATTTCGGGCAACAGGGTTACAGACGAAACTTCTGCAGTTCAGTTTGTTGATCCTGAAAACACTTTATTAAATTATCCAAATAAAATAACAAAAAAAGATTTTGACAATTGGATTCAGGAACGTAGTACTTATGAAGCAGTTGATTTTGAGAAAAATTATCAATCCCTTTTTTCAATGCATGATGCCAACAGAGCTCCATCCCAGGGAAGTCTTATCTACACTGATTATGGGAAGGGGAGATTTGTATATTCAAGCCTGGTTTTCTTTAGGGAATTGCCTGCGGGTGTGTCAGGGGCTTATCGCTTATTTGCTAATTTGATTGCAAAACGGATTGAAAAAAAATAAGAAACAAGAAATAAAAAATAAGAAAGTGAATAAAAGTGATTCTGAATTGAAAGATATGAATGTTACCTCATCTGAAAATTGTATTGATGAGAAGACGTCCTATTGGAACCGTTTGTATGCTATCGTATTTCTTTTTTTAGTTCTGCAGGTTATTTTCTATTACTTTATCACTAAATATTTCAATTAGCTGGTTGAGCTAATCAGCTAATTATAAATAAAAGCCAACATGAGTTATCAGGATTGGATTGTACTTATTGTAACGCTTACAGGTATTATTATTTATGGCGTTTATAAAAGCAAGACAACCAAAAATCTTGATGGATATTTTTTGAGCAACCGGGATATGCCATGGTATCTTGTATTACTTGGCATTATGGGTACGCAGGCGAGTGCCATCACCTTCATAAGTGCGCCGGGGCAGGCTTATACTGATGGAATGCGGTTTGTTCAGTATTATTTTGGACTGCCTATAGCCATGATCGTTATATGTATTGTTTTTGTTCCGGTTTTTAATAATTTAAAAGTTTATACGGCTTATGAATTTTTGGAAAACCGGTTTGATCTGAAAACAAGAACACTTACTTCTCTTCTTTTTCAAATCTCCAGAGGGTTATCAACTGGTATTAGTATTTATGCGCCTTCATTAATTCTAAGCTCTTTGCTTGGATGGAATATCTATTATACCAATATTATTATGGGAGGCATGTTAATTATTTATACTGTTACCGGAGGGGCAAGAGCTGTTGCACACACCCAAAAACTTCAATTATTAATTATATTGATCGGAATGATAATAGCAGGATATCTGGTAGTGCATCTGATGCCTGCAAATGTTGGCTTTTTCGATGCGTTGCATCTGGGAGGAAAGAATGGAAAAATGAATATTATCACATCAGGAAGAACGGCAAATGGTTTTGACTGGAAAGATAAATACAATATCTGGAGCGGAATTATTGGTGGATTTTTTCTTGCCCTTTCTTACTTTGGAACCGATCAAAGCCAGGTTGGACGATACTTAACTGCTAAAAATAATCGTCAGGGAAAGCTGGGATTATTAATGAATGGTATCGTAAAAGTGCCTATGCAATTCCTGATTTTGATGCTCGGTGTTTTAGTTTTTTCTTTTTACCAATATCATAAGGCACCCATTCATTTTAATGAGAACCAGGTGACACGTGCAAAAGAAACTATTTATAAAACTCGATTGCAGAATCTTGAGGCGAAGTATGCAAGTATTTCTTCGACTAATAACCCTGAAAAAACAATTATTAAAAATGAATACAGTGCCGTATTATCAAAGGCTTTGCCCGGAGAAGACGTAAATGATGCTAATTATATTTTCCTTCGTTTTGTGATAGATTATTTACCTAAAGGACTCGTAGGTTTATTGATAGCGGTAATTTTCCTTGCAGCGTGGGGAAGTATTGCGGCTGCATTGAATGCTCTTGCTTCCTGCACGGTTGTTGATATTCATAAAAGATTTATTAAAAAAGAATTGACACAAAAAGAAGATTATCTGATTTCCAAATTCTATACTTTTTGCTGGGGAATTTTCTGTATCCTGGTAGCAGAGTTTGCCAGTAATTTAGGGAATAGCTTAATTGAAACCGTCAATATATTAGGCTCTTTATTTTATGGTGTTATCCTGGGAATTTTTATGGCTGCCTTTTGGTTCAAACCTATAAAAGCAAACGCTCTTTTTATTGCTGCTGTTATTTCAGAAATTCTTGTTATTATTATTTACAGAGCGAATGTGATTTCATTTTTGTGGTTAAACGTTATAGGTGCAATATTGGTGATTGTTATTGGATCTTTATTGCAGCCGGTTATTAGAACTGAAAAGAAGACCGTTAAATTTAATTGACGTAAGCAAGAAGGCATATAATGTTATTTTAATTCTTTCATCAGCTTTTCATTAAATATTACATATTCACTATTACCTGCATCTTTGGCTAATTTAAGAGATTCTTTCGCGGAAGCCATGGCACCTTTTTTATCTCCCATTTCCATTTGAATTTTAGCTTTATAGTAAACCATAAAAAATGGAGGTTTCTCATTTTGCGCAATAGCTGAATTGATCATTTCAAGTGCTTTAGGTCTATTATTATCATACTCATTATAAAACTGCGCTGCCTGCCAATAAGGCTTCTTATCAGAAGAAAGTGCTTCATCAAATTGTGCCCTAAGTTTATCTTTTATATCTTCTTTTATGGGCACATTTAAAACTAAATTGTCCCATGATATTGTGAGAACACAGCTTTCTGGTTTTACATCGGAGAACTCCATTGTAAAGGTTTCAATCTTGTTTATATTTCTACTAGTCTTAATGTTTTGCCTGAAAACATCTTCACTTTCTTTATATCCGCTGGTACCGGAATTATTAAAACCTCGATTGAGTATAAAAGTCCATTCGCCATTTTTATGAGGAATTGTGTAAATAGCATAACAGCCGGTATCCACCTTGTGCCCTAATATTTCTACCGGATCATTGAACTTTATTTTTGTTGCGGCATTAGCACCTGTACGCCAAAGTGAATCATATTGAACTACGGTTCCAAATACATTTCGTCCTTTTAGTCCTGGCCTGCTGTAAGTGAGTTCTATAGAAGAAAGTCCGAAATTTTGTTTAATGAATTGCGTAGGCGAGGGTGCTGGCATTCTTATCTGAGAAAAACCTGAAATTGCGGAGATTATACAAAATAATAATGCGCTCATATATTTTTTCATAATAAACTATTTTGAGGAATATATTCTCAAATATCGTACTAAAAAATAGAACTGGACTTTTATTGTAGAGAAATATTGATAAAGCTTTCCTTTATGAAAAACTATTTGATTATTATTTCAAAAATTGTCTTTTTAAGTCATATTGCAAATCCGGATGTAGCTCTGATAATGAGTTTTCGATTCTTTTGAGTTGAGCTTCATACAAATTAGATAATTGCTGGCTTTGTTTTATAGGGATTGAAAAAGAATTTATGCAATTACAAAAATGAATTAATAATTCCGCCTCGATTTGTTTTGACATAGAGAAGCGAATATTTTTATTTAATTCTTTTAATATCTTTCGGATGCTTTTTTTGATGTAATAAATATTTGTTTTGTTTATTTCTCTAAATAAATTTTCAATTTCTTGTTTTACATTTTCTAAAAACTCCGGAATTTCATCATGATCAAAAAGCAGAAATCCAAGTAACTCTTTATTTTCTTTTTTATATTTTGCCAATCTTAAACAATAAATTACAAGTTCTTCTGAATTCTTTTTCTCTAAATCCTTTTTTATATCATTAATTGAATGAGGTTTCATGTCTTGTAAAGATCAGAAATTAATATTTTGACTCATTGAGATTCACTCATTTAAGATGGAATTAGGCCAAACGTTTTTATAAAAAAAAAGGAAATCTTTACGACTTCCCTTTTTTTGGTTTATGCGTGTGTAAGAATTTATTGTTTTATTACTTTGCCATTGAATATTACTTCTCCGGATTTATTTGTTATTGAAAGAATATACATTCCTTGCTGAAGTCCGCTAATACTTGAAAAGTTTTGTCTTGAACTGCCAGCAGACACAGACCATGTTTCTAATGCCACTTGGTTTCCAGTGATATCAATTAACCTTGCAGAAACCATTTGTGGTATGGGGCTATTGAAATTAACAGTAAGCGTATTATAGAATGGGTTTGCCAAAATGGAAACTGAGGTAGTATTAATATTTGTTTTTATACTTATTATTGTTGAATATTTAAAATTACCATCGAAGTCAACTTGCTTAATGCGATAAAAATTTACGCCGGAAAGTGGACTTACATCAAAAGCACTGTAATTTTTAACTACCTGGCTATTGCCGGCCCCTGCTACATTTGCAATGGATTCCCAATTAGTACTTCCATCAGCACTTCTCTCTACTTCAAAATAGCTGTTATTGATTTCCTGAGCTGTTTGCCAGTTGAGACTTACGCCACTTCCTTTTTGTTGAGCTGTAAAGTTCATAAACTCTACCGGTTGCGGACCTTGTGAAGGACAAAGCCCGAGTTGCATATCATCAAGAGCAAAATCATTACCACAACCACCTGAGGTTTGATCACCGATTCTGACTCTGATGGTGTTAGGAATAAAAGAACCAACAGATGGCATAGTAAAAATTGATCCTATATTTACCCAGGTAGGTTTAGTTGTCTGAGGAATTGCCGCAGAGGTATATGGAGAGCCTGCAAAAGGTACCCATGTGCCTGATTGTGATAGATATTCAACTGTAAATGTCAGAATTGGTAACAAAGCACTTGTGCCACAGAGTCCCATAGTGTCAACATTCATTATGTATAGACTGACACTATAGTCCCCTGGTACAAAACCTTGAGCAAGAGTAATGGTACGATTGTAAAATGTGTCAGCTATACCATTTATAACCAACATCTTACCATTTAAATTACCAGTGTGATCACCTGAAACCTGCCATTCGGCTTTTTGATTAGTAGAATCAACAACCCGATAGGTTCCATCATCACCCAGAGGGCCAGTAGGACTGTAAGTTAAGTTTACTACATTAGGGTCATTACTAGGTGTAGTTCCCTGCCCGAAATTTTCAGTTCCGAGAATAAGTTGATTTGGGCAACCAATTTGTGCCTTCACCAAAAACGAAGTCATTAAAATTACTGCAATACTTAAATTGAATTTTGCAAATTGTGTAAAATACTTTTTCATAAAAGAGGCTTTAGAAGTAAATAAATGTGCTATGAATAAGGAAACCGGATAGGCTTTACACATATTGCTAAATGCAATAACAGGATGGTTTGGAGGAGCTTCTTAAAGGATGAGGATAATGTTCCCTGAAATGAGGAAAGCCAAAAGTATAATTTAATATCGAAAAATCAAAGGGAATGGTAATTTTTTTTTAGTTCACCCTATTTAAAACTTAAACAGGTAGAATTATTTTTGGAAAATTTTTACAAAAAATAGTTGTGGTAATTGTTATAGCTATACCTTTAAGTCAGTTTTGTGAAGCTAGCGATGCAAAGCGAAGTTAATATCTTTAGAAATTCCTTTCTTATTTCAGAATGGCATAGAATTTACGGTATCATTTCAATAAACAATCTTTTTAAAACAATTATCATGAAAATAATATCCCGAATAATGATAGTAGCAGGGATAATGATTTCAAATTCATTGTACGCCCAGGACACTAGCCATACCAGTTTGTTAGATAGATATTATCCAGTTCAAAAAACAGCAAACCAATCAGCTCCGGAATTAAACAAAGCAACTACTCAACCCGTGAATAATACTGAGAATAGCCCTTCCGCTACTACAACAACAATATCGCAGGCTCCACAGATTAACAAAACAAATAACCAGGAAGTTCCTATTCCCCAGGCTACAAGTTCCCAGGTTCAGAATACTTTAACTCCAACCCAAACTAATATTGATGGTATGGGTACTGATTATTATAACCCTTCTGGTTCTTCTACATACCGGGATACCAGATTGGGCAGCAGTTCTCCTCTTTATAATACATATGAAAAGAATGACGATGGTGCTGGTGCTATTACTACCAATCCTAATAAAGGGTGGTAGTTGATGACTATCAATTGAGTTTCATTTCAAACATCTTAGGCCAGTCCTTACCTGTTATATAAAGATTCTTTGTGGTGCTATCATAAGCGATTCCATTAAGGACTGCATCACCATTCACTTTTGCATTGGGGTCATATTGCTGCAGCAAACCTGTAAGGTTCATATCACCAACCACATAACCTGTAGCCGTATCAATTTTTACAATATCATTTGTTAGCCATCTATTAGCATATATATAACCACCGATGAGCTCAAGTTCATTAAGGCTATCTACTTCACCCATGTTGTTAGCAACAGTAAGAATTTTATCAATCTTCATGTCTTTATTTTTTTCGTCAGGTTGTACAAAATAAAGGTGTGAGCTGCCGTCGCTTATTATAATATTTTTATCATCATGAGTAGCACCCCATCCTTCCCTATCCCACTTGAGAGTACTTATAGGATGCGTTATATCATCAAGACTATAAACAAAAATTTTATGGCTTTGCCAGGTAAGCTGATAAATTTTATTTTTAAAAATAGTAATGCCTTCTCCAAAAATAGAACTGTCGGGTATTAAATAATCCTTTTCAACCTTACCGGTTTTTATATCAACGATGCGCAAATTAGAAGTGCCATATTCTCCGGTACCTTCATACATTTTTCCTTTGTAAAATTCCAAACCCTGAGTAAATGCTCCCGGGTCATGGGGATAAACAGCCTCTACCTTAAACATAATGGGAGCAGGCGCCGGGATGTTGTTGACCTTTGGCATTGGAAGAGAATTATCATAATTGGGAGAGGAGGAATTATTACAGGAAATCAGAAATAAAATAGAAACACCAAAAAGAAATTTATGAATCATTTTATGATTTTATGAAGATGTAAAAATAAGGCACAGAATGTTTTTAATGGGTTTCTTTCAAAAAAAAAATTGATAAAAACTTTTAATTCCAAAATATTTTATCTTTATTTGTGTTCTCAAACCTCTGATACAGATAATAACTTTCTCATCCAATCCTAAAGTTATTTTCTTAAAAGATCGAACTCAGGTTATCATTGAATCTTCAATTCCGATTTCCATATCCCATGTAACAAAATAGTCACCAGGCCTATGTAATCCCGCTATTGTTCATATACTCAAAAAATTGAGTTTTACAACTGGGAATACATGAAGATTATACTTACGCTCCTATGCTTTTGCTTTTTTTATGGCGCTTCAGCGCAACGATGTGGAACTCCTGAATATATGACAAGCCACCCTATCATTAGTAATAATGCACTAAGGACAGTTTCACAGGATACCTCAACTCGTGATACATTGCCCAACGAAGTCATTGTAGTCCCTGTGGTAGTACATATACTTTATAATACTAATGATCAAAATATAAGTGATGTCCAGGTTCTTTCTCAAATCGTTTCATTAAATAATGATTATAGAAGAATGAATGCTGATACTGTAAATACTCCCGCTCCTTTTAAAAGTGTTGCTGCTGATACAAGGATCCAATTTTGTCTTGCAAAAGTTGATCCCCAGGGAAGAAGTACTACAGGGATTATTCGTAAATTCACAAGCACTACGCAATTCATTCCAAACGATGATATGAAATTTTCTTCTAAAGGAGGCGATGATGCTTGGGATGCTACGAAATATCTTAATATTTGGGTATGTAATCTTTTCGGACAAACTTTAGGTTATGCGGTGATGCCAGGTGGTCCTCCCGCTAATGACGGCGTTGTTGTTTGTTATGATGCTTTTGGAACAATAGGGAATGTAATAGCCCCTTATAATAAAGGAAGAACTCTTACCCATGAAATTGGCCACTGGCTTGGCCTAAGACATTTATGGGGTGACGCTTATTGCGGGGATGACGGAATAGCAGACACTCCACCACAGGAAACCAGTAATAGTTTTTGCCCTACTTTTCCTCATCTTTCTTCATGCTCAATCAATAGTTACGGTGATATGTTTATGGATTACATGGATTTTACTGATGATGGATGTATGAACATGTTTACCCAGGATCAAAAAGCTGAAATGAGGAGTTTATTTGCATTGGGAAACGTAAGGAATTCATTTTTAAATTCATCCGTATGTGACAGCTCAAATGCTGAAGAGGGACCTCTTCCCGTAAAAACTGCTGCACCTTCAGTTTTAGAAATAACTACCTATCCTAATCCATTTATTAATACAATTACTATAGCATCTAATGATGAAGCATCTGTAGTCGGAAAAGTCTTAAGATTATACAATATTGAAGGTAAATTATTTTTAACCCAAATTATACAATCTCAAAATACGGTACTCGATTTAAGCAGGCTACCTTCGGGCATGTACATTCTTAAAATACAGAGTACTGATAATAGTTTAGTATATAAAATAATAAAGCAATCTGGAGGGGGATCAGTAAAATAGGTATTGATGATTGTGTAAACATTTTACAAAACTTTGCAAAAACTTTGAATTCATTTTTATAAAACCTTAAGTAGTTTTGTTACGTACATAAAGCAAAACTATTAACATGAAAAAAGTATTTTATTTTGCAACTCTTGTCTTTTGCACTTTTCTTACTAATTGTTCTCAATCTCAAACGCCTGATAAGAGTAAGTATCCTGATCCTCAAATTGTAACTTCTTATAAGGATTTTCCGGTTCAATATACTGATGCGCAATGGAAACAGAAACTGACACCGGCACAATACTATATCCTCAGAGAGAGAGGAACAGAAAGAGCTTTTTCAGGGAAGTATGATCATTTTTATAAAAAGGGGACTTATTATTCTGCAGCTTCCTTACAGCCCTTATTCAGTTCGTCAACCAAATTTAATTCTGGTACAGGTTGGCCAAGTTTTTATGCGCCAATAAATAGTAACTCTATAAGACTTGTGCCTGATCATTCTGATGGAATGGATCGCCTTGAAGTGGTAGATTCAAAAACTGGCTCTCATCTTGGTCATGTATTTGATGATGGCCCTGCTCCCACAGGTAAAAGATATTGCCTCGATTCTGACGCATTAATTTTTGTACCCGAAGGAGGTAAACCACCTACTGCTTCTAAGTAAAGTTGTAATCTAAGATGAGTTATCAAAGATTAGTTAGGAAGTAGATTTAAAAATATTTTGCAACTTAAGAAATCAAATCAAATCTTTAAAATTTGTAATTATGATGTATTGATAACAAAATTAGATTTGTGTCAAAGATAGAATGGCATAAATTCAATCTTTTTCATTTTAGGAACATCATTTTTAGAAATGTCTTTTTCTCTTTTTGCGTGATTAATTTTTTTCATTTAGCTTTGACCTTTAATGCAACTTTCCACCAAACATCTTCTGGGCATTAAGGATTTAAATCTCAGCGACATTGAATTAATCCTTTCTACCGCAACTCAATTCAAAGAAGTTTTACAAAGGCCAATTAAAAAAGTACCTTCATTACGCGATACCACAATCGTTAATTTATTTTATGAAAATTCTACAAGAACAAGAATTTCTTTTGAGCTTGCAGAAAAAAGGCTGAGTGCAGACACGCTTAATTTTTCCGCTTCAGGTTCTTCGGTTTCCAAAGGAGAAACCTTACTTGATACGGTAAATAATATTCTTTCGATGAAAGTGGACATGGTGGTGATGAGACACAGTGCCAGCGGAGCACCACATTTTTTGGCCAAGCATATTTCCGCTGCCATTGTAAATGCCGGCGACGGAATCAATGAGCATCCCACGCAGGGATTGTTAGACGCTTTTTCTATCAAAGAAAAATTAGGGAAATTGGAAGGGAAAAAAATTGTTTTAGTGGGAGACATTATGCATTCGCGGGTAGCGATGAGTAATATTTATTTATTGAAAAAAGTGGGAGCGGAAGTGATGGTTGCCGGGCCGCCCACCTTAATTCCAAAATATATAAAAGAGGCATTTGATATAAGAGTTGAATATAACCTGGAAAAAGCATTGCAATGGTGCGACGTCGCCAATATTCTCCGCATACAACTGGAAAGGCAAAACCAGGTCTTGTTTTCCTCATTAAGAGAATACAATCTCGCTTATGGAGTAAATAAAAAATTGTTAGATAGTTTAAACAAAGAAATTGTGATTCTCCATCCGGGGCCTATCAACCGGGGAGTGGAAATAGACAGCGACGTGGCTGATTCCAAACAATCCATAATTTTGCAACAGGTAGAAAATGGTGTTGCTGTAAGGATGGCTGTCTTATATTTACTTAGTAATAAACAAAACTTTACCTGATAGGTATCGGGGTACAATTTTCATTTAATCAAAGTATAATTTTATGGAACGAATTTGTTTATTCCCCGGAACTTTTGACCCTGTTACGCTTGGCCACACAGACATTATTGACCGAGCACTTCCATTGTTTGATAAATTGTATGTCGGCCTGGGAAGAAACAGTAATAAGGTCCCGATGTTTTCTGAAGAACAAAGATTGCAATGGCTTAAAGAAATTTACAAGGACGAACCACGGATAGGGGTGCTTGCTTATGATGGATTAACAGTAGCTTGTTGCAAAGAAGTAGGTGCTAATTTTATCCTGAGGGGAATTCGATACGTAAATGATTTTGAATATGAAAAAGCGATTGCCGACATGAACCGAAGCCTGAAAAATAATGTAGAAACTATTTTCCTGACTACGCTTCCTAAATATACATCCATTGCAAGTACTTTAATAAGAGATGTGATTCGCAATAATGGCGATATTTCTGAATTCCTTCCTGAAGTCGTAAAAAAATCAATTTATTAATTATGCCCATCTGGTTTCAAAAAAATATTACTATTGACGAATTTTATAAGACCAATAAAAACACGATGAACGAATTTCTTAAGGTAGAATGTCTGGAATTAGGTGATGATTTTATAAAGTTTTCAATGCCAATAAATAATACAACCCGTCAGCCTTACGGTTTTCTGCATGGCGGTGCTTCCTGTGTACTTGCTGAAACAGCCGGTAGTGTAGGTTCTGCATTGGTAATAGACAGGGAGAAATTTTATTGCGTTGGGCTCGAAATAAACGCCAATCATATCAGAAGCGTTAGCGAAGGAACCGTAATTGCAATTGCCAGACCTTTGCATATTGGAAAATCAACACATGTGTGGGACATCAAAATCTATGATGATAAAGAAAAATTATTTTGTGTTAGCAGATTAACGGTGGCTATTCTTTCAATAAAAAAAGTATAATAGTTTATTAATTAAATTTTATCATTGCACACCTCTAAAAAACTTTTTCTTACTTTTTTGAATTATGAAATTTTATAAACAAATTGGTCTTATTGCCTGTCTGCTTTTAGTAATTAGCTGTTTCCTTCCATGGGCCTATTACCCTGATCTCAAACAATCTTTCACAGGCTTTTATTCTGAGCATGGTTTGTACGGAAAACCCGGAAAAGTTTTTGTATTTTTTGCAATTTGTTCAGTAATATTAATTTTCATAGATAAAATATGGGCTAAAAGAACGCTTATTCTTATTGCTGCTTTCAATCTTGGCTATTTAATAAGAACTTATTTTTTGTTTACCAATTGTTACAATGCTTTTTGTCCTAAAAAAGAATACGGCATATTCTTGTTGATATTGAGTTGTATGGTTCTGATGCTTGTGTCTCTTTTCCCTGATTTAAAAGTAGAAGATGATGAGGCAAATCAAAACTCTTTGGAATGAAATTTTTGTAAAAGAAGGAGTTTAAGAAAATGTAAATTCTGTTTTTTTCTTAAGCTGTTCTAGCAGAGGGAACTACAGAGAAGTCTGCAAAATCAGAATCCAGATATTTATAATAAGCGGTTATCCCGATCATGGCAGCGTTATCTGTACAATATTCAAATTTAGGAATATAGGTATTCCAGCCTTCTTCTTTTCCCATTTTCTCAAATGCATTACGCAAACCGCTGTTAGCGCTCACGCCGCCGGCAATGCATATTTCTTTTATTCCGGTTTGCTTGGATGCTTTCTTTATTTTATTTAATAAAATGGAAACGATGCGTGATTGAATAGAAGCACAGATGTCTGGTAAATTTTCTTCCACAAAATTTTCATTCTTCATTTTTTCGTCACGAATAAAATATAAAAATGCGGTTTTCAATCCACTGAAACTGAAATTCAAATCATCAATTTTTGGTTCCGGGAATTTATATTTTTCACCATTTCCTTCTTTTGCATATTTGTCTATCAAAGGGCCACCGGGATAGGAGAGTCTCAAAATTTTTGCTGATTTATCAAATGCTTCACCGGCAGCATCATCCAAGGTTTGTCCGATTATTTTTTGGTTCAATGGTGATTCGCACAAAACGATTTGTGTATGTCCGCCACTGACTGTAAGGCACAAAAATGGAAATTCAGGGATGCTGGTTTTTTGTCCTTCAGGTTGAATTAAATTAGCTAATACATGCGCCTGCATGTGATGAACTGCAATCAATGGCTTATCGAAAGCCAATGATAGTGATTTTGCAAATTCTGTCCCAACTAATAGAGCACCAATTAATCCAGGGGATTGCGTAAATGCGAAAGCATCAATGTCTTTCAATTGGACATTAGCTTTCACTAAAGCTTGTTCCACAACGGGACCTATTGCCTGCAAATGCGCTCTCGAAGCAAGTTCTGGCACCACACCTCCATATTGCTCGTGGATTTTCTGACTAAAAATAATATTACTTAATATATGCCCATCTATGCAGACCGATGCTGCAGTTTCATCGCATGAAGATTCAATGGCAAGAATAGTGATCATTAAATGCAAAGTTAATTAAATCCTCTATCGTTCGATTTGCTTCAATTCGCTAATATAAATCTTTGTAGTTTTCATTTTGATCTTATTGCTACCACCGGATCAAGACGGGCTGCAATCAAAGCAGGTATAATCCCTGAAAGAATTCCAATAATGATACAAATTGAAATAGCAAGACCAAGTATGCCTGTTGATATGAAAACAGGGAAGTTGAAAAGATTACTAAGGATAAGGGTGAGTGCATATACGAGGATTAGTCCAATGATTCCACCCAGAATACAGATGGTAGCGGATTCCAATAAAAATTCGGAAAGAATACTTCTTTTTTTTGCACCTATTGCTTTCTTCAAACCAATCATCGGTGTTCGTTCCTTTACTGTTACAAACATAATATTGGCAATACCAAATGCACCTACGATAAGACTTAATATTCCAATAGCCCATCCTCCAATATTGATACTTGCAAATAATGAACTTGCTCTCTCACTGAATCCTGATACTTTGTTTAAAGTGAAATTATCTTCCTGCTTTGGGCCAAGTTTTCTTATGGAACGCATCACACCTTCCAATTCATTATCAAGGGCATCAGGGCTTACATTTTTTTTAGCACTAACAATAATTTTGGGATTGCTGGATTTTTCATTAACTATTTCCCTCGCAAATCGGTAAGGAGTTATAATTCCCTGGTCATAATTCCACATAATGGTATTGCCCATCTTCTTTATAACTCCGATGATGGTGGATTGATGGTTTTTGACACTTATTTGCTTGCCTACTGCCAATTCCGCATTGCCGAAAAGATTTTCGGCATTGGTATAACCCATAATAACTACAGGGCTACCTGATGTAAATTCTGAACGAGAAAAGAAACGGCCGTAAGCCACTGTTATGGGCTGTATATCATTTACCTCTTCACTTTCTCCATACATGGTTACGCCCTGTAAAGCATAACTATCATACAAAACATCAACATTTGCATTAATTAAAAAACCAACATGGTTGGCAAGCTGACTTCTTTGTTTTATTAAATTTACTTCTCTAAATTCCGGAGCCGGACGGTTCACAAATTTCCACCATGGATAATCAGGACCGCCGCTATATGCCCATTTATCAATATAAATAGTATTTGTGCCAAGACTATTTATCTGGTTTTGAATATTCATACTCAAACTGTTTACAGTTGCCAAAACTCCGATGATGCAAAAAATACCAAATGAAATTCCAATTAATGATAAAGAAGTACGCAACTTATTTACCATGAGTTCCTGCATGGTGAGCCGAAAAGAACTAGCCAATATAGTAAGCGTTTTTCGCATTATGGCAAATTTAATCTTTCAGTTTCTTATCAAGATAAAAAAATATTGAAAGGCGGGATACTGTCGTAAGAAAAATGTAAATTTTAAGAAACCAAGCCCCATATCGGTTTAAATGAGATTTCTGTACTTTGAATTTAAAAAATTCTATTGGTGCGTTCAAACGAAAATGTCAGACTTCAGAAGATCATCACTTTCAATGTTATTTCGGCGATTCGGTAGAATTTTTTATACATACCGATGTAGGTATTGAATATTCATGCCCGATATGTTCCAGGCAAAATTGTTTGAAACGAAAACATCTTTTTGGAAAACAAATCACCTGGACAATTAAAAATATTTCTAAGGATAGAAGACAAGGATGTTGATAACTAAAGAAGTTTTTAAATTCTTACTCAAAGTAATTTTTTGATAAAAATTCACTTCTTATAAAAAACAAACCTCTCATAGAAATGAGAGGTTTTCCAAAATTCAAAAACTGATTATCCATTAAGATTTTTATACTATTTGATTATCAATGAGAGCTAATCTCATTAATTAATCTTTGTTCAAAAGCTTTTAATTAATCAAATTCAGTGTAAGGGGTCTAAAGGAGTCAGTGTAAATGTATATGTGCATTCAGTTTTCTAAAATTAAGGTTAGCAACGGTTTAGGTTAATATAAACGGAGCCTTCCGTATATTATTTTATTTAGTTCCAAAAAAGGGTAAAGTTGCCCGTTACATAGTAAAAAGTACTGAGATATTTACTATAATTCTTAGAATTAGATATGAAGCAATACAATTATTTGAATAGCAAAGCTACTCCAAAAGCAGCCGCGGCGGCGAGGGCACCTATCAACATTACCTTTAAAGCACCTGCAAAAACCGGGACTCCGGTAATCTTACTTTTAAAATACCCGAATACAAATAAGCAAATTAGCGTGGCTATTACTGAAAATTTTAATGCATCCCTGGAATTTTCAATGAAAAAATACGGACTTAATGGAATAATTCCCCCAACTGCATAAGACAACCCGATATTGAAAGCACTTTTTTTTGCCCTTTGTGGATCGGGCTTATCAAGTCCCAACTCAAACTTCATCATAAAATCAATCCACTGTTTTTTATCTTTTGCAATTTCTTCTGTAGCTTTTATTTGCATTTCTTCGCTCAATCCTATATTTTCAAAAAAATCTTTCACTTCCTTTTTTTCCATTTCAGGAATACGTTCCACTTCTTCATGTTCTCTTCTTAATTCACTGTCATAATGATCCTGCTCAGTTTGTCCTGCAAGAAATCCACCTAATCCCATTGCTATACTGCCTGCAACTATTTCAGCTATACCCGCTATTACAATAATTGAACTATTAGATACAGCACCTGTAAGCCCTGCTGCAAGAGCAAATGGGACTGTGAGTCCATCGCTCATTCCTATAACTACATCTCTTAAAAAATCTGAACTTTGCAAATGTTCTTCTTGGTGATGATGATCATTCATTGGGAAAAAGTTTTTTTTAAAAAGTCTGACGTCTCCGTCTGATTTTTAAATAAGGTTCAATAATCAATAATCAATAATGTTCAACGCTTAATGCTTTTACCTAAATTCAATTGCTTTTACTGGTTGTATTCTTTTTACCAATAAAGAAGGTATTGCCAACATGAGAAAACAAATTACTAACGTTGCCACATCAATAACTACAATTTGCCACCAAACAACGTCTGCATGTGCCACTTTCATAAAATAAGCTTGCTCGTCTAATTTGATAAATCCTGTCGCTTGTTGCAAATAACATATACCCAATCCAAATAGAGTTCCTGCGATGACACCTGTAAATGCAATGATAGTTGTATTGTAAAGAAAGATTTTTTGAATGGTAATATTTTTTGCACCAATGGCTTTTAAGATTCCAATCATAGTAGTTCTTTCCAATACTAAAATAATAAGACATGTTATTAAATTAACGACTGCCACTACCATCATGATTACGAGTAAAATACTTTTTATTCTTCCCTGCAGATTAAGCCAGTCAAAGAGACTGGGATAAATTTCCTGAATGGTTCTGCTATACCATTTGCCGGGCAATATGTCTGCATCGTATAAATAATTATTTACAGAATCGGTTAGCCTGGAATCTTTCAGAAATAACTCATAACCGCCTATTTCATTGGGTTGCCAGCCATTGAGCCTTTGAATTAATTTAATATCTCCAATACAAAAATTATTATCATATTCATCGATGCCGGTTTTAAAAATTCCGGCTATCTTTAATTTCCTGGCTCGTTGGCTTCCATCATTTTGAATAAATAGAATGATAACGCTGTCACCAACATCGGCTTCCAGTCGATTGGCCGTGTATTCGGAAATATCAATGTCTTTACTATAGCTGCTATCATTGTAAGAAATCCATTTTCCTTTTTCCAGAAAAGAACTGAGTCTTTGGAAATCAAAACTGCTGTCAACGCCTTTCATCAGCACACTTTCAATATCATCTTTATATCGTATGATGGCAGATTTAGTGGCATATCTTGCTACATTTTTGATCTGGGGCATAGCTTTTAACAAATTCTCCAGTGTATCATTTCTTGTAATCGGCATTTCTTCAGCGATATTTGCCTGGTTCATTACATTTTGCTGTACCCTTATGTGCCCCCAGAAACTAAATATCTTATTACTGATCACATTTTGGAATCCATTTACAAAACTTAATGCAACAATCATAACAGCCACACTTATCATAGTAGCTGTAATAGCCAAACCGATGATAAATCGTGAAAAAGTTTTTTGTTTATTAAAGGCAATTCTACCTGCTATAAATGAAGAAACATTCAAAAGACATATTTTTGATATTGTGTAAAACTAATTTTTTTTAAAACATTACCATGAAATCCTCGAAAGTTGTTTTTATTTCCCTGTTTTTTTTTGCGGGAAATTATTTATTTGCCCAGGCGCCCGACAGTATTTATGTTAGTAATATTAATACCGTACGCTTGTTTAATACAGGAAATCAGTTGAGTCTTCCTGTCATTAATTTAAATGGAGGCAACCAGGTACAATTGATGTTTGATGATTTGGATGCAGATGTAAAAGATTATTATTATACCTATCAGCTTTGTAACAGCGACTGGACTCCTGCTGACCTTGGTCAATATGATTTCATTAAGGGATTCACACAGGAGAGGATATCTGATTATCGCTTTTCATCAATTGCATTGACCCGATATACGCATTACCAGGTAACGTTACCCGACGGCAATATGAGTCCAACAAGGTCTGGAAATTATATCTTAAAAGTTTTTTTGAACGGTGACACTTCGCAACTGGTTTTCACCAAAAGATTATTGGTGTTGGATAACGAAGCCTCCATTAACGCAAGAATTATACAGCCTTTTTCTCCCACTTTAAGTACTACACACCAAAAACTTCAGTTTATTGTTAATACAAAAGGCCTGGATGGAATAAACGTTGGCCAACAAATCAAGGTAGTGATCCTTCAAAATAATCGTTGGGATAATGCTATGACAGGATTGAAACCTACATTTGTCAGGGGAACATCATTAGAATATAATTCTGAAAATACGGCTGTGTTTCCGGCAGGAAGAGAATGGAGGTGGCTCGATATCAGGGATTTTCAATTGCAAAGCGACCGGGTATTAACTGCTGATTATAAATCAAGTTCAACAGATATTTTTTTAAGGCCTGATTTGCCATTGGCTTCCCAACCCTATGTGTATTATAAAGATCTGAATGGGATGTCATCTATTGAAACTACTAATGGAATAAATCCTTTCTACGAAGGAGATTATGCGACAGTTTATTTTTCATTTATACCGCCTAACGGTGTGGCATACGCGGATAAAGATATTTATCTTTTTGGACAGCTAACCAATTATAGTTTGACAGACAGTCTTAAAATGATTTTTAATCCTGCCAAACGGAGATATGAAACCCATCTCTTCCTTAAGCAGGGATTTTATGATTATACTTACCTGGCAGTTGATAAAAATAATCCATCAATGTATTCTGAGTTAGATGGCAATTTCTTTGAAACTGAAAATCTTTACACCATTTTAGTTTACTACAAATCTTTCCTTGGGCGTGTAGATAAGTTGATAGGTATGGCAAGTTTTGACTCAAGAGCTGACCAACCGGTTTTGAACTTTTAAAGCCGAAAATTGCTGCCTCAATATAAAAACCAACCTGGCAGCAGGACGAGTGCGATGTTTTCCTCTCATAATCCATTTTGATTATGTTAGAATTCTTTCTAATTAGCTTTCCTCAAAAATTTAATTGAATAAAAGAAATATGGTTGTTTGATTGCAATCTTGAATCCTCAATTAAACCTTTACAGAATTAGGAAGTCGAAATAATATTTTCAGGTAGAAGATATTTTTTCTCCTTTTTTCAACAAAAAGGTAAAAGAAATATTGCTTGTTTATGATAATTTTTTATTAAAAAATAAATGGATCATTAGATTTTTGACGTCTTAAAACGATAGATAAAAAAATCTATTTTAATCCAATATAAATTTAAAAATCTTATGAAGCCAAAAGAACTAACTAATGCTTTAATCATTTCTGCATTATCCGTAATTATTTTGTGGGGATGTCAAAAAAACACAATCAAAACTGCAAATAATAGCAATAGTAATAAAGACTCGATACCCTTTATTGATAGTACTTTATATACTGTTACCGGTAGTGGCGGACAGGATACCGGTGAGATTTTTGAAGCTTTCAATAATACTAATGGTGTAGGTACCTTAGCTATTTTAGACCAAAAGGGGTATGTAATAAAAGAAAAGAATATAGATTCCCGGGTAGATGATTTTCAAAAATGGACAATAAACGGTCAAACCCGGTACTCCTATTTAATGGCACCTGCCCCTTATACCACTGGAGGTCCGACCTCTGAAGAAGGCTATGATGTTATTTGTGATTCAAATTTTAATCAATTGAGCGAGGCGAAATTTTTGTCGCCTGGTAATATTGATAATCCGGATAATGACCGGTTAGATGTACATGACTTTATATTGTTAGGAGATAATCATTATATGGCAATCAGTGATCAGATAGAAAGCCCTACTAATGTTCCTGATAGTTTACATCCTTCATCAAAACTAAGAGTTACCGCATGTATTATTCAGGAAGTTAATAATGGAAGGGTAGTGTTTCAATGGGACGGAACGAATTATCCTGAATTGTATAGCTCCAGTGTTGAGAATAATGATTTCAGCGACTCGACTGATGTAATGGATTACATGCACATGAATTCTATTTGCATCGATTCAACTGATAATAATATTATTTGTTCTTTTAGGAATTTGAATGAGATCATAAAAATAAATCATGTAACGGGCGCTATTATGTGGAGACTTGGTGGCCCCTACAGTGATTTTCCTTTATCATCTGATGAACTATTTTTACGCCAACATTATGTAAGATTTACTGATAATGGTCAGACTCTTATGTTTGTTGATAATGGTCAAATTTCTTTACGTCCATATACGCGTATCCTGGAATTTCAGCTTAATGAGAGCGCAAAAGTAATAGATGGTTTTAAATTTTATAATATCCCCGACAATTTCATTCAATATGCCGGCTCTGTTAAAAAAATGAATGGTAATTATTTTATAGGCGGAGGATCCGCAAACTATACGTTGCAGGTAAACTACACAACCAACCAGGTATATTTAAGGATGAATCAGGTGTTTGCCAGCTATAGGGCTTTAAAATATTAGTTCCAAAAAGAAATAAGAAGAATGAATCTAAGGAAGTGATACTTTTCGGTTCAATATTTGATCTCTGTCTTTTGCTTTTTGCTCCTTGTTTTTTTCTTTCTTCTTCTTCACTTATATTTGCAGCCGGCAAGTCTTACACGGCCAGCTCCTACAGAACTCCCCCAGGATCGGAAGATAGCAAGGGTATGCGGTTGAGCGGTGCGATGTAAGTAACTTGCCGATTTTATTTTAGTCATTAATTTTGTTGATCCCATGGGTTTCGGATTTGGGTCATTAACTTTTATAAATTCCAGCTTTTCTTAAATTCAAAAAGACTCTCTTTTCTATCAGAAAAAACCTTCTTGGTTTAAATAAACATGAGGGATAGGATTAAAGAATTTTTATAAAACTATTTTTTTCTCAAAAAAAAATTTGTTGTTTAAAATATTTCAATTCATATTTGCATTCACAAATGAGAAATAATAACACATACAATAGCTGGTGGCACACAATCTGAAGATTGTGCCGTATTGCTATTATTTGTGAATTAAAATAAATATTACGCCCCGGCATAAAAGCCGGGGTTTTTTTTATGTTATGAAAAAAATAGAACTATCCACAACCTCCCAAAAATTGCTGGCAGATGTTTACACACCTGTCGGGATTTATCTGCGTCTTCGTGATCGTTTTCGCGATACGATCCTTCTGGAAAGTACCGATTTTCATGTTGGGAAAAATAGTTTTTCCTACATTGGAATTAACGCTATTGCCGGAATAGAAATCAGGAATCTTGAAGAAATTGAATATAAATTCCCCGGCCAGGATCCTCAAAAGATTTTGATCAGGAGCGAAACAAAAGTCGTGGAGGAAATTTGGAATTTCATGCAACATTTTCAAATTAATGAATCCGCAAAATCACCTGTGAATATGGCCCAGGGGTTGTTTGGTTATACCAGTTTTGATGCCGTTCAGTTTTTCGATACGATAAGGTTCAACGCATCATTACCTAATAAATTTGACAGGAATAATGGTGAAATCCCTCTCGTCAGGTATCGTCTATACCAATACGTTATCGCCATTAATCATTTTAAAAACGAACTTTTTCTTTGTGAAAATCATATCAGAGGAATTGAAAGCGAAGTTGGGCTTATTGAAAGTATTATTAAAAGCAAAGATGTGCCCACATTTCCTTTTGCTGCTGTGGGAAATGAAACTTCTCCTTTAACAGATGAAGAATATGTAAGCATGGTTACAAAAGGAATTGCGGGTTGCGAACGTGGAGATGTTTTCCAGGTGGTGTTGAGCAGGAATTTTCAACAACAGTTTTCGGGTGATGAATTTAATGTGTATCGTTCTCTAAGAAATATTAATCCAAGTCCATATCTTTTTTATTTTGATTATGGAGATTATCGTCTCTTTGGAAGCAGCCCCGAAGCGCAGTTAAAGATTAAAAATAACATCGCAACCCTTCATCCGATAGCAGGTACTTTCAAAAGAACCGGAAACGATGCTATTGATGAGGAATCTGCAGCAAAATTATTAAAAGACAAAAAGGAAAATGCGGAGCACGTAATGCTTGTTGATCTGGCACGCAATGATCTGAGTCGAAAATGTAGTGATGTAAAAGTGAGACATTTTTGCGAAGTGCAATATTTTTCGCATGTAATTCATTTGGTGAGTGAAGTAACCGGCATTTTGGAAAAAAATTTGAATCCTTTCGATCTGTTGGGAGCTACTTTCCCTGCCGGAACTTTGAGCGGGGCGCCCAAATTCAAAGCCATGCAACTTATTGATCAGTTTGAAAATAATCCGAGAGGATATTATGGAGGTTGTATTGGTTTTGTAGGATTCAATGGTGATTTCAATCATGCAATTATGATCAGGACTTTTTTAAGCAAAGACAATCATTTGAATTACAGGGCAGGAGCAGGTATCGTAGCAGCTTCTAACCCTGAAAGTGAGTTGCAGGAAGTAAATAATAAATTAAATGCTTTAAAAGCGGCTATCAATGCTGCAGAAAAAATTTAGAAGATGAAAATTTTGATTTTTGATAATTACGATTCTTTTACATACAACTTAGTTCATGTTGTTGAGAAATTAATTCATGGGAAAACTGATGTTTTCCGCAATGATAAAATTACGCTTGAAAAAGTGAACGAATACGACAAAATAATTTTATCACCCGGGCCGGGACTTCCCTGTGAGTCAGGATTGTTATTACCTTTAATAAAAGAATATGCTTCTTCCAAATCCATACTGGGAGTCTGTCTTGGACAACAGGCAATTGCAGAAGCCTTTGGTGGAAAATTAATCAATTTAAAAAATGTATATCACGGAGTAGCCACAAAAATTAAAGTGAATCCAAAAAGAACATCACCTGAAAATGATGTTTTTAAATCATTGCCCAATGAAATAGAAGCAGGAAGATACCATTCATGGATTGTTTCGCGTGAAGATTTCCCGGCAGACCTGGAGATTACTGCTGAAGACGAAAATGATAATATCATGGCATTGCGACACAAAACTTTTGATGTACAAGGTGTTCAATTTCATCCTGAAAGTGTTTTAACTCCCTTAGGTGAAAAAATAATGCAAAACTGGTTGAATATTTAGTTTAGGCAATTCAAAGAAATTATTTTTGAAGTATATAACATACACTAATAAACGAGATTTTATTAAAGATTTTAATTATGAAAAAGATATTACAATATTTATTTGAACATAAAACACTCACGCGCGATGCAGCCAAAGAAGTTTTATTAAATATTTCCAAACAGGTTTATTCTGATGCTGAGATCGCTTCTTTCACAACCGTTTTCCTGATGCGTAGCATCACGATTCCCGAGTTACTCGGATTTCGGGATGCGTTGATAGAGTTGTGCGTTCCTGTGAATCTCAATGGCTATCAGGTTCTGGATATTGTAGGTACAGGAGGCGACGGAAAAAACACTTTTAATATTTCTACACTTAGTTGTTTTATTGCTGCTGGTGCGGGTCAAAAAGTGGCAAAGCATGGGAACTATGGAGCTACTTCCATCAGCGGCTCCAGCAATGTGATGGAGACTTTGGGTTATCGTTTTTCAAGCGACAATAAAAAATTACTTTGCGAAGTTGAAGAAGCCAATATTTGTTTCATGCATGCGCCATTATTTCATCCGGCTTTGAAAGTCGTTGGTCCTATGAGAAAAAATCTGGGGATTCGTACATTTTTTAATATGCTTGGGCCGATGGTGAATCCTGCATTGCCGCAAATTCAAATGATTGGAGTTTATAATCTTGAAATGGCGCGGATATATTCTTACCTGCTTCAACAATCGGATGCGAAATTTATGATCATTCATAGTCTTGATGGCTATGATGAAATTTCGCTTACCGGTGACACAAAAGTAATAACCAATGCAGGAGAAAAAATATTCGGAGCTGAATATTTGGGTAAAAGAACGGTAAGCCCTGCAGATATTTACGGAGGTAATTCTACAGATGAAGCTGCTAAAATATTTTTACATATTTTAAAAGGAGAAGGAAGCTGGGCACAGAATGCTGTGGTAATGGCTAACGCAGCGATGGCGCTTTTTGCCACCGGGGAATTTAGAGATTATGAAGAATGTTATGGAAAAAGTGTGGAAAGTCTCGAAAGCGGAAAAGCTTACAAAATATTTCAGAAATTAATTAGTCTTCAATGATGAATATACTGGAAACCATCATCGCTAAAAAGAAAATTGAAGTTGAATGGAGAAAGCATTCTAAAAGCATTCCTGAATTAGAAGATATGCCTTTTTTTAAAAGAAGAACTTATTCTTTTAAAGATTTTTTATTACAAAATGATAAAACTGGCATCATTGCAGAATTTAAAAAAAGATCGCCAAGTAAAGGAATCATTAATAATACTTCCCTGGTTAATGAGGTTACCAAAGATTATGTAGAATATGGTGCCAGCGCAATTTCTGTTTTAACGGATGAAGAATTTTTCGGAGGCTCTCTCAATGATTTAAAGGAAGCAAGAAGTAATATAATTCCCATTTTAAGAAAGGATTTTATCATTGATGAATACCAGGTAATAGAGTCTAAAGCTTTTGGTGCAGATATTATTCTATTGATTGCCGCCTGTCTTTCTAAAGATGAAGTAAAGCGGCTTTCTTCTTTTGCAAAAAAAAATGGGTTAAATGTGCTACTCGAAATTCATAACGAATCTGAGTTAGATCATATCTGTGATGAAATAGATGTGGTAGGAATTAATAACCGGGATCTTAAAAGCTTTAAAGTGGATTTAAATCTTTCTATTGAACTTTGCAAAAGAATTCCTTCTGGTAAAATAAAAATTTCTGAGAGTGGAATTGACGATGTGAAGACAATTCAGTTTTTAAGGCAAAATGGATTCCATGGATTCCTTATGGGAGAAAAATTTATGAAAGAGAAAGATCCGGGAAAAGCATTTCAGGATTTTGTGAAAATGCTTAATTCACAAACCCCCATTTGATTCCAAACCTGAAAACTAATCCTGGCGTAGGATAGAGGGGTGCTGCAAAATTATTATTCGTAAATCCAAAACCTTGAGGTTGAGAAATATGCACCGTGTTGAGGTTTTCCAATTTGATAAACGCGGTAAATGATTTAATTCTGAAATTAAAAAAAACATTTACTTGCGGAAGGTTGCTGATGGTAACACTATCCTGCGGAAAAAATTTACCCATAACAGGCGAATAATTATAAGGTTTGTATGGTGTATTATAAACTACATCTATTCCGGTACTTAGATTTAAATTCTTATAATAATTCCCTTCAAAAGCGAGTCTTTGTGTTGTATAAAATAAAGGAACTCTTATTGGATTTTTTCCGGCTGTTTGTTGCACAATAAAATCACTATACAAATTCAAATGACCTACTACCTTTAATTTTGTGGATGCTGTCAGCTGGGTAAGATTTACCAATCCGTTAAATTGATTTGTCTGGTAAAAATTTTTGAAATAGGCATAATTGGTAATGGAAATATTTCGGGCCATTAAAGAGAATCTGCGATTAATAGCGGAGGCGGTTAGTACTGTGATATTTTCTTTTTGGTTGACCGATTTGTTGTTGAAATTGAAAGAAGAATTTCCATCATAGATATAAGAAGGGGAACGGTTTACATTTTGAAAACTCACATTTACATCTCCCAGTTTTTGGTTTAGGGTTCTTGTAAGAGAAGCGTAAACATTAAAGTCTGCCGCATTAAGCCCTGTGGCATAAAATTCGCCATTAAGATCCGCATCCCATTTTTGATTCCTTGTTTTATTACGGTATTCGCCATGTAATACCACATTATAAAAACTCTTTTTTCCTGAATAAAAAAAACCGGAAAAGTTCTCTACCCGTAATCCCGCTTCAATATATTGCCTCTGGTTTTTTGTTTCGGGAAATTGCCTGATCACAAAATCATTTGAAACAAATTTCCATCGGTCTTTTACAGAAAAATTTAATCCATATGTTGGGTTTAGGGCGGTATCGTAATTCTGTTTATAGAATGCTGAATCTGTCATTGCAAGCCCCGGATCACTTAATGTGTCTCTATATTGGTACGATGAAGTTGAATAAGTGATCGTATGTTGAAAGCGTAATTTGGGATAAAATAAATATTCTGTAGTGCTGTCATTAATAATGATGGAATCTTTTCTGCCAAGATCATAGCTCTGCCTGAAAAATGCCGTAAAGTTGTTGTATAGATTTCCTGTGTTTATTGTTGTTGAAAATATATTTTGATTATTAGCTCCGGTACCAAGATTGGTTGGCACAGCTTGCCTGTTTTTCCTGTTGGGATCCAAAAGAAAAGAATCATTTTGTATTCCTCCATTTTCCGAGGAAGCTAATTTATTTCCCAGCAAGACAAAATATGCAGCATATCTTTTTCTTTTTCCCTGGTAATTGGAAAATAAACGATAATTATTATGATTGGTATTTTGTGATTGAAAAATTCCGGGAGATGAAATTAAGCGGTATTCAAAACCAAAATTCCAGTTGGGTTTTATATTTTGCGTCTGAAGCACTTTTACTACTTGCTCTTTTCCTGATCCTAAAAAATAGCTTAGTTCGGTGAAGGGACGCGTTGTTTGAAAAAACCGTGTGTTTTCTATTGTGTATTTATATACATCAAATGCATGGAAACCGGCGTCCCATCCTGCCTTTAGCAATGGTGTAAACAAAATGGGATAAGCAGCATTACCATTATTACCAAGTGTAACATAACCATCAGGTACAGTATATACTTTCCCAAAATCGTTGATGGAAGAATCAAAGTATTCTTTGGTTAATGAATTGAGATGGCGGTACCAAATGGTAATAGAATCTTTAAGATCGTTCCGGTGTTCAAAGCCTATAGTATCACTCTTAGATCCTCCTCCTGATCCTCCACTGAAGTTTGGCAACCTGGTAGGAAATTGGGCAAAAGAGAATTGGATACAAAGTATAAAAAAAAATAAAATACTGATCTTTTTAATCAGGGTGGTATCTGTAAATATTTTTTGCGAAATGGCCATGTATAAGAATTCTTATAACTGCGCTATCAATTGTTTAAAGATCAAAGTGAGTTTAGGTTCTGCATCTTTTGCTGCCTGCAGTACATCAAGATGTGTAATGGTATTTTCCTCTTCTCTTATTCCTACATCCGTTATCACGCTCATAGCAAATACCGGCAAACTGAGATGAACAGCTGCAATCACTTCCTGTACTGTACTCATGCCTACTGCATCCCCTCCCAGAAGTTTCAGCATCTTATATTCTGCTCTTGTTTCAAAAGTAGGCCCGGTAACTCCTGCATATACACCTTCTTTCAGATCAATATTATTTTCGAGTGCAATTTTTTTCACTTTCTCAATCAGGTAGTTTTTATATGGCTCGCTCATGTCGGGAAAACGCGGACCCAAATCCTCTTCATTTTTACCAATCAAAGGATTTATAGTAAGCATACTTATGTGATCTTTGATGATCATGAGGTCACCTACTTTATAAAAAGTATTCAAACCTCCTGCGGCATTACTAATCAACAAAGTTTTGATTCCTAAAAATTTTAAAACCCTGATTGGAAAAACAATTTCCTGCGTTGAGTAGCCTTCATAATAATGAAAGCGTCCCGCCATGGCAACTATTTTTTGGGCACTCAGATTTCCAAAGATCAACTTGCCACTATGCCCTTCTACCGTACTTACCGGAAAATGTGGAAGCTCACGGTACGGAATCTCACATTCAACTTCGATTTCATCAGTAAAACTTCCGAGGCCGCTTCCCAATACAATTCCCACAACCGGTTGATCACTGTATCTTAATTTTATATATTCAACCGCTTCATAAATTTTTCTCAGCATAAGCAAATTTTAAAAAAATATGGCCAAAGATAAGTGAAGATAAGATGAGATAAATGAATATGGATTTTGGTTTTCCGTTATTCATTCCTTAAATAAAAGTAGGGGATGGCCACGAACCTGCCTTTGTCGGCAGACAGGTTACACAAATTTTCACGAATAAAGAAAATTTATTTTTCAGTAAACCAACAAATAACCTGGATTTGTGTTTTCAGATTTGACAACTTTTAAGGTTGTCAAATCTATAGGCTCTGTGCAACTTTGTTGTTCTCTGCGATACTCGGTGTAATCAAATAAAAAAACTTACACAGAATTCCACTGAGAAATCACAGAGAAGGTAATAAAATAATGAAATAATGAAATAATGAAATAATACCTCCCTATTACCAAAGCGTCTTCCCTCCATAATAATCCAGCACTTTTTCTCTCAATACAAAATCATATTTCGCGATGATAAGATTGTTTTGTGAGAGGTTAAGATTATTTTTTGCAATTAAATAATCTACAGAGGTGATAGCTCCCGCATTGAACCGTACTTCAGCAGTGCGAAAAGATTCTTCAAAAGATTGTACCTGATCCTGAAGTAATTTGTATTTTTCGGATGCCGTAGTAAGATTTACATAAGCCTGCTCAATAGATTGCTGCAACTGGGTTTTTGTATGTTGCTCTATTAGTTGATTATTTTTATAATCAATATTTGCGAGTTTTATCTGATTTCTTATTCGGAATGAATTAAAAAGTGGTATGGTTAATCCCAGGTTTACCGTGTAATAAAGATTATTGCTCAACTGGTTTCCAAAATTAATTTTTTGAGAATTGTAGTTATCCTCTTTTTCGATAACAGGATATTGAGTGCCACCAACAGTAACATAATTTGAGGAAGGCGTTTCTGTTGAATTTACATAATAACTCTGGGTAGCCACACTCGAATAATTAGAATTGATATTGCCACCAAAAGTTAGGGTCGGAAACAACTCTCCTTTTATGGAACGGATATTTTTTTGGGCACTTTCGGTTCTGAGTTTTACTGCTTTTATTTCCGCAAATTGTTGTAAAGCGTTGTTATAAATTGAATCCGGGGTGCCGGTATAATTAATATTAAAATTGCTTTCGGGCATTCTTTCCACTTCAAGGTTTCTATCATAAGGAATATTCAAAAGCTGGGTCAGGCTAAGTTTGGCTGTCTCTAAGTTCCCCTTATTATTCACAATCGCTATCTGGTCATTAGCCAACTGTCCTTTGAGATCATAATAATCTGAGGGTAATATATCTCCGGTTTGATTTAATATGGCAAGACGATCTACCTGTTTTTGTGTTACTAAAACCTGATCTTGTGATTGTTTCAAAACATCTTCTGCACTCAATACCTGCAGGTAAGCCAGGATTATATTAATGGTGAGATTATCTTTTGCCTGTTGTAATTCCATTTTAGAAGCTTCATATCCGAACTTATTGGATTTGATGGCATTTTGCAAAGAAAACCCGTTGAACAACAAAATATTGCTGCTTGCCCCATAACCTCCAAAGCCAACTTTCTGATCAATGTATGCATTGGTAAATGGGTTAATACTTTTTCCGTAATTCATTCCCTGGTCAATGCTGGCATTCAGATTGGGCAACATATTTTCTCTCGTTTGTTTTAATGTAATATCTGCTTTTTGCATCAACAATTCCGATTGCAAAACGTCAAAATTGTTTTTAATGCCAATTTCTATGGCTTGTTTTAAAGTAAGTCTATTTTGCGCAGTCGTAATAAATGCGTACGATATAAATACAATAGTCAAAAAGAATGATTTCATATTTTATAGTTCTTAGTTTTCGTTTTCTAATTTTTCAATTATGTCAATTATCAATTATCCATTTTCAATTAACTATCCTTCCGTCCAATAAATTGACGATCCTTGATCCGTATTCCGCATTTTTTTCAGAATGTGTAACCTGGATGATAGTAACTCCTTCGTTATTTAATTCTTTAAAGATATCCATGATATACTCTCCTTGTTTTGAATTGAGATTCCCTGTTGGTTCATCAGCGAGCATCAGTTTGGGTTTTACAATTAATGCACGTGCAATGCCCACTAATTGTTGCTGGCCACCGGAAAGTTGTGTCGGAAATAGATCTTTTTTGCCAACAATCTGAAAACGATCCAGCATATCAGCTACCATTGATTTTCTTTCAGATGATTTGATGTCCTGGTAAATTAACGGCGTTTCGATATTTTCATAAACGGTCAATTCATCTATTAAGTGATAGGCTTGAAACACAAAGCCAATATGCGTTTTAAATAAATGCGAACGCTGTTTTTCTTTAAGCTTAAATACATCTTCGCCCATAAAGGTGTATTCACCTTCATTGGGGTCGTCCAACATTCCTATTACATTCAGAAGCGTTGATTTGCCGGAGCCAGATGGTCCCATGATGGAAATGAATTCACCTTCATTTACATCAAGATGAATATCTTTTAAAACAAATGTGCGGTTAACACCATTGTTGTACCATTTGAAAATCTTTTTTAAAGAGAGCATAATTGAGTAGTTTGTTTATTAGTTAATTATTCTATTATTCTTTTATTATTATTTCGTTTATACATTTCTGTTATCTCATTCACAATTACCCATTCAAATTCATCACTCACTTCTCAAACTCTTAACCGGGTTAGCCAACGCTGCTTTTATTGATTTATATCCCACTGCTATCCATGCTATAATTATCGACAATAAAATTGCAATAATAAATATTCCCGCATTCATTTTTATTCTGAACACAAAATTTTGTAACCAATGATTCATCATATACCAGGCAACCGGAACAGCTATTAAAGAACCAATAAGAATGAGAACCGTAAACTCTTTGGAGAAAAGATAAATGATATTTTTTACAGAAGCACCCAATACTTTTCGCACACCGATTTCTTTTGTTTTTTGAACGGCCATAAATGAAACCAGGCCATATAAACCCAGGCAGGAAATAAATATAGCAATGCCCGCGAATATTTTGTATAGTAATTCAAGCTGGTCTTCCTGTTGATAAAAATGTGCAATATTTTCATCCATAAAGGAAGTAGTAAAAGCATATTCAGGAAAATACTGATTCCATGTAGCAGTAATCGCCGCCTTTGTTTTGGAAATATTTGATGAATGTAATTTTATCGAAGTAACCCCGTAAACTGATTTTCGTTCAGCCATTACAACGGGTTGTACTGCATCTCTCAATGAACCTGTTTTAAAATCTTTTACTACACCAACAATTGTTTTCCAGGTGCTTCCTCCTAGCCGGATTTCTTTTCCGATGGCATCTTCCGGGTTTTTAACCTCTAATTTTTTTAACAGGGTTTCATTGATGACCAGATCTTTTGTTGTATCGCTTTTATCATAAGGTTTTCCTGCCAGAAATTGTAAACCGAATGTTTTAAAATAATCTTCATTAGCATATTTCATGTAAACCTGGAATTTTTCATCAGGCTTATGATTATAAGCAAAGTTAGTAGACCAGAAATTTTCTGATGAAGGGACATCATTACTAAAGCTTACAGATTGCACTCCCGCCAATTGTAAAATTTTTTCTTTGAATGCATCTTCGCGCGCATGAAAGGAACTATCCGTATTGGCGTTATATAACAGGATGCCATCCTGGTTAAAACCAAGATTCTCGTTTTTCACAAAACTCATTTGGGTAATGGCTACAATAGTACCGATGATGAGAATTTGTGAAATGGCAAATTGCAATACCACAAGGCTTCTCCTAATTGAAATGCCACCAATAGTTGCTGAAGTAATCTTATTTTTTAAAGCTAATACCGGCCTGAATCCTGAGAGAATAATAGCAGGATAAGTGCCTGCAAAAAATATAATGCCTGTGCTTAATACCAATAGGAAAAAAATTGTTTCTTGGTTAAATAAATTAAGAGATTCATGAATCAATGCAATGTTTTTAATAAAAGGAAGGCAAAACGCAGAAATACCCAGTGCCAGCAAAATGGCAACCAAAACAATGCAGGCGGTTTCCCCAATTATTTGCCCAAATAGCTGCCAACGAAAACCTCCCAACACTTTTCTGATTCCGATTTCTTTACTCCTACCAACGGCCTGAGCTGTAGAAAGATTGATAAAATTGATGCAAGCCATTATGATGATGAATAAGCCTATTAATGACAATGTCCATAAGGTAGCTTTACTGGTAATGTGGTCGCCGAAACCGGGAAACCTTTTATCAAAATGGATATCGTTTAACGGTTGTAAGAAATTTGTTTTTATGCTTGAATGAACAGTATAGTTTTTCTTACTGAATTGAACAAGCTGGGTATTCATATTTTTTTCGGAAATATTTTTTGGTAACAACATAAACACCTCAAAATTGCTTGACGTATAGTTCCAACTGTCATAATAGGAATATGTTTCAGCGTTTGCCTTCAGAATCTTGTAAGAAGATATAATGCCCAAAGGAAAGTCTGTATTTGCCGGAGGGTCTTTCAGGATTCCTGCAATTTTCACTGTGACTTTATTGTCTAATTTTAATAATTGTCCCGGCGCTTTTTTCCAGTCACCAAAATATTTTTGAGCCAGTTTTTGTGTAAGCACTGTATTACCAAGATCGTCCAGAACTGAGGGAGAGCCTACGAGCCAGTCGTATTGAAACACCTGGAAAAACTGCGGGTCAGCAAAAAAGAAACCGGTTTCTTCTATAAATTTTTTATTCGTCGCATTGGTTGAAGTCTTCTTCCCCAATACGGTAACTTGGCTACCGTAACTTGAGAATATAAATCCAGTAGGTATTTGAGGAAAATCTATTCTCAAGGCTTTTAAAGCAGGAACAGGGACGCCCGGATTATAAGTGATACCATCTGCAAATTTATCCCGGGTTACTACATGATAAATCCGGTTATAATTGGGCTGAAAAGTATCATAACTTAATTCATATTTTACAACCTTAAAAAGTAATAAACAAGAAGCAACGCCAATCGCAAGTCCTGCAATATTTATTACAGAAAAAGCCTTGTGCCTTATTATATTACGAAAAGCAATTTTGAAATAGTTTTTAAACATTCCCTGATCGAATTTTACCTTTTTATAAATTTTCTATAACAATTGTCGAAAATTAATGCCACATTTCTACTTCCTGCTTATCAACGTTTTATAAAATAGAATAAAATAAAACTGTTCGGTTTTGATACACTCAATGTTTCATTTTGATACAGTATTTTCCCTAAAAAGGAGTAAGAAATTCAAAATCCTGCGTTTGTTGATATCGCAGGCAATCATCTTTTTGAAAAGATAGATTGGGCATGGTAAAGCTATTGGCGTGGATGTCAACGACAGTAAAGGGAGAATTCAATTCTTTATAATAAACCGGTAAAGGAATATAGAGTGCAGTCGTTTACTTTTGAATTAAAGCTTGAAAACCAATAATTGATTAAAGGTGATTTAATTGATTAAAATCCCCAGCTTTTCATAACTTTTAGATCTTCTGCGGCACATTCCAAAGGTGTTTTATCCTGGTATTGTTCCTGTTCAATTATAAAATACCTGGTTCCTGTTTTCCTGGCATAATCAATAATTTCTTTTACCGGCATTACGCCTTTGCCGAGTATGGTACTTTCATATAAATTTCCATCTGACCCCCGGGAATTTCTTTTCATTTCATCTTTTACATGCATCGAAAAAAACCTTCCGGGATATTTTTTCAAAAAATGCAATGGTCTTCCACCAGGCTCATACATATTGCCTATATCCATTTGCTGCCATACTAAGTTTCTATTGGTCGTCTGGAGAATAAGATCATAAATCAATTTGCCATCGATGCTGTGATTGAATCCATAATTTTCATTGTGGAAGGCAAAATGCATTCCTGATTTTTTACATAGTTCCCCGGTTTTATCGAACATGTCCATATAATGTTTGAATTCGTCCATGTTTTGGCAAAGACTTTCATCCACGCCCGGACTTATCAGGTATTTCATACCGACTGCTGCTGCATCTTCTATAGTATGTTTCCATTCATCTGTAAAGTCGTTGGTAGATTTGTCCCATTGCTGAGAGCCTAAAAAGCTATGACCACTTTCCATTTTTAAGCCGGTATCTTTTAATAGTTTTTTAAAATCAGTAATAGAATATCCATAAAATTTTCTATCGGCATATCCCGCGGCTTCCACATATTTATAACCCATTGCCGCTAGTTTTTTCAAAGTGCCCTCCGGATCGCTTTTCATATCATCTCTTACTGTATATAACTGAATTCCTAAAATAATACTCGAACTTTTTTCTTTCAAAATTCCCGGAAGTAGAGAAACTCCTGCAATGGTAAGGCTGCTGTTTTTAATAAATGCGCGACGTGAAGTATTCATAAAATTTTTTGTTTATGAGTGAAAAAGTTCTTTAAAAATATGCAATTGTTCTTAGTTATTAAAAAATAAAATTTGTAGCAAGCAGGATTTTTGGCTTCACAGTAAAACAATAATTATTAGAAATTCTTATTTTGATTTTAGTTTTTAAATATTTATGTTTAGATATTACTGTTATATTTTGTACCAAGAAGCACTCCGTCCCGATAGCTATCGGAAGCTATTAGAAAATCTTGATTCTCATTTTCAAATTAATACTCATTCACCTCTCAAACTATCCACAGGATTTGCAATTGCTGTTTTTACAGACTGGTAGCCGACAGTAATTCCCGCGATAATCAGGCTTAGAAAAAAAGCAATTAAAAAATAACTGGCATGTATCTCAATGCGCTACTATTACAAAGGCGATGGCGATCAGCCAAAGAAATTCTTTTGAAAAAAGAAAAACAATTCCTTTCACAGAAGCACCAAATACTTTGCGGATCCCAATTTCTTTTTGTCGTTGCAGTGCAAGAAAAGCGACGAGTCCATACAATCCCATGCAAACGATGATGATAGAGAGCAATATGAAATAATTTTTAAACATTGTCTGAACTATGATTTATATGGCTTGCCTACCGGCAGGCACGTTAAAGCATTTTATTAATTAAAGCTGTTAGTTTATAGCTATTAGCTAACAACCAAGGGCTAACAGCTTTCTTTATTCACTTCTCAAACTATCTACCGGGTTTGCCATCGCCGCTTTTATTGCCTGGAAGCTCACCGTGATCAAAGCGATGATAATTACCAGCAATCCTCCAGAGACAAAAATTCCCCAGCTTATTTGAATGCGATACGGATATTTCTCAAGCCACTTATTGGCTGCCATCCATGCAAGAGGAACCGCAATGATCATCGCAATCAAAACTAATTTCAGGAAATCAATAGACAACGCAGTAACTACGCTTTGCACAGAGGCGCCCAACACTTTTCTAATGCCAATTTCCTTGGCCCTTTTTTCTGCTGCAAGAACGGATAAACCAAACAAACCAATGCACGAAATAAAGATGGTGAGTACGGCGCTGAATAACATAATCTGTTTCCATTTTGCTTCGGCCTCATAATTTTTGATATTCTCGTCATTTTTAAATGTATAGCTATAGGGGCTTACAGGGAATAATTTTTTAAAAGTACTTTGAATATATTTTAGCGACTTAGATGCGGAACCCGGTTTTATTTTTATATAAGATGTTCCATAATTATTACTCCGCTTCATAGTAAATAACTGTGGTCCTGTTTTTTCGTATAAAGATTGATAATGGTAATTTTTTACTACGCCAATAACCGTATATTTTTCATTGTTATTGTACCAAAAATCAACGGTTTGCCCGATTGGATTTTTCCAGCCGGCTTTTTTTACAAATGATTCATTTACCAAAACCGAATGGGATGAATCGGATGGATAATCTGCAGAAAAATTTCTTCCTTCAATAATTGGAATTTTTAATAATGGTAAAAACGATTCATCAACAGTCTCATAATCAAAATTGATGGCAGAATCGCCGTTTACTTTTGCCATTGTGAACCAATCCCCGCCATTTTTAGGACAATTTTTTGCAACAGCTGTTACGTTATAAGGTACGAACTCACTATCCTCTTTTACCATTATTGTTTTCCCGATAGCGTTTGTGGTTCCAAATTGTTTCCTAGTTTCTCTTTCAGAAAGCACGATGGACCTGGGCTGGGTGAGACAGGTTTCAGGGTTTCCACCTAACAACGGGAAAGTAAATACTGAAAAGAAACTGGAATCAACATAGAGTAAATCCTGGGATTGAATTTCAGTGCCGGTTTTTAAATCCTCGCTGCCCCCTTGTATGCGCACAAAGGATCGTATGCCCGGAACGTTTTGTGTAAACCGGGGTCCTTGTAAATATCCGGTATTCCCATCTTCCATTTCAATACCCTGGCGTTCTCCCTTGACAGCCACCCTGTAAATATTGTTTACATTTTTATTGAACCGGTCAAAACTTAATTCATCTTTTACGTATAAAATGATGAGCATGGCACAAGCAAGTCCCAGTGCTAATCCTGCAATGTTGATGATAGAATGAACTTTGTTTCGGCTTAAATTTCTGAATGCGATTTTGAAATAATTTTTAAACATAATTTTTTAAATCTAAATTTTCATTTAATCATAGATGGTAATCAACCAACAAATATTCAAGATTCCTTTTTCTTCATTAGCAAATTGGCCAATCAGCAAATTGGCCAATCAGCACATTAGCTAATTGAATTTACTCACTTCTCAAACTATCCGCCGGATTTGCCATTGCTGCTTTTATTGTTTGAAAACTTACTGTTATAAATGCAATAACAATCATGAAAATAAAAGGAAGCAAAAAAAACATCCAGCGCATGCTGATACGAAATGCATATCCATGCAACCAATTTGATGTAGTAAGCCATGCAAGCGGAACAGCAATTACAAATGCAATCAGCAGGAGCATAGCAAACTCGCGGTAAAGTAATTTTAAAATATTGAAAACGGACGCGCCTAATACTTTTCGGATACCGATTTCTTTTGTGCGCTGAAGCGTAGTAAAAGACGCAAGAGCGAATAACCCCATACACGCAACCAAAATTGCAAGGCCAGTAAATAATCCGAACACCTGGCCGAAACGTTGATCCGATTTATATTGGGCATTGAAATGGTCGTCAAGAAAAAAATAATCGAAAGTATTACCGGGGAAAAATTTATTCCATGCCGATTTTACAACACGGATTGTATTACTTGCCTGTGCTCCATTGGTTTTTACAGATAAGTAGCCATTCACATCAGGAATTAACCGGAGAATTAATGGCTCATACGCTTCGCGCAAAGATTGCTGATGAAAATTTCGGGTAACACCTACAATAGTATATACCCTGCCCCAGAAATCAATTCTTTTATTCAAGGCTTCTTCAGGTTTATTAAATCCTAACTGCTCTACTGCTTTCCTGTTAAATATTACGGCGCTATCATCAGTACCAAAGCTCTTTGAAAATATGCGCCCTGCAATCAACTTCAACCCATACGTTTTCATATAATCATAATCAACTCCAATAACACGATATTGTTTCTGCGTGTTTTCATCAGCTCCTACAAGTTTGATAGCGCCTGCATTCCAGCCAACCGGTTCGCCCGGAATACTTGTAGAAACTGTTATATTTTTTATAGAAGGATATTGGCGTAACTCTTCTTTAAAGGCGGTCATTTTTTGCAGATAAGTAGAATCAATTCCTACGATCGGAGGTGACACCACCAATGTCTGATCTATATTAATTCCCAAAGATTGCTTGCGCATATATTGTATTTGTTTGTAAACAGTAACTGTTCCAATTAATAAAAATAAGGATGCGGCAAACTGAAAGATGACCAATGATTTTCGAAGTACAGAATTTTGTTTAGTGCTGCCCATATTTCCTTTTAAAACTTCAATAGGTTTAAAACCTGATAATACAAATGCGGGATATAATCCTGATAAAAAAACACCGGCTATAAATAATCCTGCCAATGATAACCAGAAACGACTTTGGCCAAATAATGAAAAAGAAATTTGTTGACCCGAAAGTTCATTAAATCCCGGAATGGCAATTAAAACGATCACCAAAGCAAGTACCAAAGCAATTCCATTCATTAAAGCAGATTCAGAAAGAAACTGAAGAACGAGTTGGTTCCTTTGAGAACCAATTGCTTTGCGTACGCCTACTTCTCTTGCTCTTGTTATGGCACGGGCAGTAGCAAGATTAATATAATTGATCCAGGCAATTATTACAATAAAAAAAGCAATACCTAATAAAAGATAAACGGTTTTACCATCACCATTGATACCCGGCTCCATCATATAATGAGAATACAAATGAATATCTTTTAATGGCTGTAAATTATAAGTGACAGAAGAATTGTATTTCTTCATGTCGGCACCAACAAATTTTTCAACAATGGCAGGAAACTTCTTTTCAACTGATTGAGGGTTGGCATCTTTTCGCAACAATAAATAAGTGAGGCATCCATCCCATTCCCAGGCATTTTCGGGGCCGTTGCCGGATGAATCTGTACTCATTTTTACAAAAGTAGCATACGAAAGAAGGATGTCTGGCTTTAATTGTGTATTAACCGGCGCATCTTTATATACTGTTGTGATTGTGTAATTACTATTTCTGTTTAATTGCAATGTTTTTCCGACAACATTGGTGCTTCCAAATATTCTGCGTGCGGTTGTTTCAGAAAGCGCTGCGGTATTGGGCTCCTTTAGTGCCGTGTTTTTGTCGCCGGCAATTAAGGTATAAGTAAATATGTTGAAAAATGAACTGCTTGCAAAAAAAACTTTTTCAATTTTCAATGGCTCGTTATTTACATCTGCTGTAACACGGCCATTTTGAACGACCTTTACATAATCTTGTATTTCCGGGATAGCATCTTTAAAAGAATTGCCAACTGCAAAAGCCCCTGCAGCCCATTGTGTACTTAGTTTCCCATTGTCGTACCTGTCTTGTTCTACCCGGTAGATCCTGTCTTTATTTACCTGGAAATTTTCGTAGCTTAATTCAAATGAAACGTATTGCAGAATAAGCAGGCACGCCGCAATACCAATACCCAGTCCAAAGATATTAATGCCTGAATATGCCTTGTGGCGTTTCATATTGCGCCATGCAATCTTGAAATAATTTTTGAACATAATTCTTATTTTAAAATTTTAATTTTCATTTAACCATAGCTGTTAGTAAACCAACAAATATTCTAGTTCCCTGTTTTCTCATTAGCACATTGGCTAATTAATCTTATTCACTTCTCAAACTATCCACCGGATTTGCCATCGCTGCTTTAATTGATTGAAAGCTGATAGTAATCAACGCTATCATGATAGCAGTAATACCAGCCGCTAAAAATATCCACCAGCTTATCTCAATCCTGTATTGATAATTCTTTAACCAATCATTCATCGCCCACCATGATACAGGGAAAGCAACCAAGCACGCAATAGCAACGAGCTTTAAAAAATCTTTTGATAGCAAGGCTGTAATTTCCGTAACACTTGCCCCTAACACTTTCCGTATACCAATTTCTTTTGTTCTCCGCTCTGCCGTATATGCTGCTAATCCAAATAAGCCTAAACATGAAATAATAATCGCCAGCGCAGCAAACACACGCGATAATTTACTGATGAGCATTTCACTTAGAAAAAGCTGATTGAATTGATCGTCAACAAACGAGTATTCAAAAGGATAAGCAGGGTTGTCTTTTTTCATGACTGCAGAAATGTTTGTTATTGCAGTTTCTATGTTGCCTGCGGACTTTACTTTTATATACAATAAATTTGTCGCCTGTGGCATGTTATAAAAAATAACCGGTGCAGATTTACCATACATATCTCCATATACATAATCTTTTATGACACCCACAACCTGCAAATGATAACCGCCTTTGTAGGTTTGACAATCCATTATTTTCCCAATAGCGCTTCCATTGCCTAATAGTTTTGCCATGGATTCGGTAACAATAACATTGATGGGATGGATAGAATCTTTGGGCATGTGATCATTGTTCAATTGCACTTCATCCGTAGGTTGGAAATCCCTTCCTTCAACCAGGTGCATCCCTGTAGTAGATATAAATTCCCGACTCACTAATCTTTGAGAAATAACAATATTACTGTTAGGGTCTTTGCCAGGCCAGGTAATACCGGTTGTATTATTTCCGCCACCAAGCGTATTATGATCTGCCAGTGCCACGTTCTTTACAAAACTGGTATTTAGGAGGTCTTGTTTGATGGCCGGAAAATCTTTTACGATATCGCCCTGCCCATCAATTTGCATCAGGTTGTTTTTATTATAACCAAGATCCCTGCTTTTGATATGTTGTATCTGCTGATAGATAACAATGGTGCTGATGATCAGCACAATTGAAACTGCAAACTGTGTGATCACCAAACCTTTTCTTATGACAGAGGCGCTTCCTGTTTTTAATTTTATCCCTTTTAAAACAAATAAAGGATTAAAGGATGATAAATAGAATGAGGGATAACTTCCGGCAATAAGCCCGCAGAGTAAGGTTAGCAACGATAACACAACTAGATGATGAGGGTTTGTTAATCCTAAAGACAGATTTTTTTGTACTAACAAATTGAATGCCGGTAACAGCAACGACATGAGCATCACTGCAACCACTGCAGCAAGAAAAGACATACATACCGCTTCACCAATAAATTGAAAAATCAGCCTTTTCTTTCCTGATCCCAATACTTTCCTTACGCCAATTTCTTTTGACCGCTTCTCACTGCCCGCGGTGGCAAGGTTCATAAAATTGATACAGGCAATTAATAAAATGATCCAGGCGATGATGCTAAAGAGTTGCACATACAAAATTCTTCCACTACCGGTCATGCGTCCGTTTTCAAAATCATCACGCAAGTGCCAGTCTTTCATACCAAACAAAAACACATGCACAGATGATTTATCACTTTCAATTTTTTGTGTAGTGAAATCGTAAAAAGGATTAAGCAGTTTTTTATTGATGGCATTGGCATCGGCGCCGGGTTCTAATTCAACATAAGTCGTGATCCCGAAATTAAACCATGTTTGCGCTCTTGGATTTGCATCATACCAAACTTTAAATGGCGCCAGCCATTCAAACTGCAGCGTTGAATTTTCAGGAAGATCTTTCAGCACGCCACTCACTACATAATCCTGTTTGTTGTCCATTCGAACCGTTTTGCCGATCACATCTTTTTCATCACCAAAAAATTTTCTCGCGGTTTGTTGCGTGAGTACAATTGAATGTAGTTGTGAAAAAGCACTGCCTGCGTTGCCTTGTACAAACGGTAATGTAAATATGTTGAAAAAGGACGGCTCAACATATTTGCCTGAAGCATTCACCGCTTTATTGCCAATGGTAAACAAAAATGAAGTACCATCTTCAGTGGTGCGGCAGGTGTTTTCAATACCCGGTAGGGTAGACTGCATGGCAGGTGCCATCGGGCCTGCTGTTGAAGAATGGGTAAACACGCCATCATCAACCTGATCGTTTGTTTTTACAAGAAAGATACGTTCTTTGTTTACATTATTACTATCAAAGTTTACTTCATCTTCAACCCATAAAAAGATAAAACCCGCACAGGCAATACCGATTGCCAATCCGAAAATATTGAGGAAGCTATATCCTTTGTTTCTCCGGATATTGCGGAATGTTGTTCTTAAAAAGTTTTTAAACATGATTTATAATTATAGGTTGTAACTAATAAGTTTTGAGCTTTTTCTCATCCAATATTTCTCATTCCGATCGCAAACTCTCTACCGGATTTGCTACCGCTGCTTTTATAGCCTGGAAACTTATCGTAATCAATGCAATAAAAATTGCAAATGAGGCAGCCAGCAAAAATACCCACCATGAAATGTTTATATGAAAAGCAAAATTTTGCAGCCACTTATTCATTAACAGCCATGCCAAAGGGGTTGCAATCACGATGGCAATAATTATTAGTTGTAAAAAATCTTTGCTGATTAATTGAACAATGCCAGAGACACTTGCACCCAATACTTTTCGAATGCCGATCTCTTTTGTTCTTTGTAAAATAACCAACGATACGAGCCCGAGTAAACCAAGACAACTGATAAAAATAGCAACGATCGCGGCCAGCGATGTGATTTTTTGTTGCAGATCCTGCTTCATGTATAAGCTGGCAATCTGGTCATCAACAAAATGATATTCAAAAACCTGGTCAGGATAAACTGCTTCCCATTTTGTTTTGATGGCAGCGATTGATGGTTGTAAATTATTCCCATTTAATTTAACAGCGATTGCATCAAACTTTTCCGGCACATCTGCAATAACTACAGGTTCAATAGGTACCAGAAGTGATTGCGTATTAAAATCTTTTACTACGCCAACAACAGTTCCTTGCTTATCACCAAATTCACCAACCGTTAATGATTTACCCAATACATCCCCAGGATTTTTCAATCCTAATTTGCTGATCATTTTTTCGTTAATAAGAAATTCTGAATTCCCTGCTGATGCTCTTATATTTCTTCCGGCAATTATATGCAGTCCGAAAGTTTTTACATAAGAAGAATCTCCCACTTCCGATAATCCTACCCATGATTCCCAATCTGGCCGGTTATTAAATTTTATAGAACCACCCCAATCATTTTGAGAGGATGGTTCGCTGTGACAAAAACTATAAGAGTCAACCTGAGCCATTTCATTCAGCTTAGTTTTCAAAAAATCTTTTTTTACTGAAGATGAATCGGGCAATGGAAGCATAACGACTGCACTGCTATTAAAACCAATTTGTGTATGCTTCAAAAACTGAACCTGCATCAGCATTACAATGGTACAGATGATGAGAGCATATGCCACAGAGTTTTGTACAACCACAAGAATTTTCCTGGTAATACCTGCTTTCCATGAACCGGTTGCATTTTTTAAAGCCTTAAAAACTGCAATACGACTTAAGATAACAGCCGGATAAAAGCCTGCAAGAAAAACCAGTGCAAATAATAAAACGCATAAGAATCCAATAACGGTTTTGTAAGAAATAAGATAGATAGGGTCACTTACAAAGATTGAGTCATTGGCTGCAGGAAGAACTACAGCAATCGCAACAACTGCTATAAGAATTGCTATGATAACTGTACAAAAGGTTTCAATAATAAATTGCATGAAAAGTTTCCATGGAGTTGCTCCTAATACTTTGCGTGTACCAATCTCAACCATACGTCTTGCCTGTTGTGCAATTGATAAATTGACATAGTTAACGCTTGCTATAATAAGAATACAAATGCCTATAATCATTAAAGTATATAGCAAAGATTTTTGAATTGGGCCACCATAATTACTATCGAAATGCACATCTGCGAGTGGTTGTAATATAAAGTGATAATATTTCGCAATATTTCCTAAGTGAACCTTTGCCATGTTGTTTATTTCGGCTTCAACCGCCACCCTGGATTTATTATTATTTAAAGTAAGAAAAACAGAAGTGTTTGTGTTGATCCAGCTCCAATCGGTAAAGAATTTTTCCTGTGTATTTGGATAAATATTTTTAAGTGATAACAGGGAAACGTATATGACTGATTTAAGGTCTGTATTAAAAGGTTTATCGCTTATAAGTCCCACAATTTTAACAGGCACGTTGTTTGGGAAAATAATCGTTCTGCCTATTGGATTTTGGTTTCCAAAATATTTGTTTGCCTGGTTTTGTGTAATGACCGCTGTATTTGGGTATTTGAGATCATCAGCATTGCCCGCCAAAAATTTATAGTCAAACACTTTAAACCAGGAGGGCGAAACAAGCGCAATATTTTTATCTTCTTTGAAGCGGGACTCTATATTGTTTTTATTTTTTACAGCCACCGTGAATGAGTAATTCTTCAGCATTACAGTTGCATATTTGATATTCGAAACGCCTGATACCAATGCATCATACATTCCCATGGAAGCATCTTTCACATAAACTGTTTTATCAAAATAAATTTCATTGACAATCCTGTATGTTGCAGATGCATTTTTGTGATACCGATCAAAGCTGAATTGATAACTGATAAACAAATACAAAAACAATGCACACGCAATGCCAAACGACAGACCCAAAATATTTATACCAGAATAAAATTTTCTGTTGATTAAATTTCGCCAGGCGGTTTTGAAATAATTTCTGAACATAATTCTTATTTTAAAATTTTATTCTTCATGTAACCATAGCTGTTAGTAAACCAACAATAATTAAGATTCCTGTTTTCTTTATTAGCTAATTAGCACATTAGCTAATTAAATTTATTCACTTCTCAAACTATCAACCGGGTTGGCTACCGCTGCTTTTATAGCCTGGAAGCTTATGGTAGCTAAAGCTATAAGCACAGATGCTAATCCCCCAGCCATAAATACCCAACAGCTAATATCAATACGATATGCATAATCCTGCAACCATTGATGCATAAAATACCATGTGATTGGCGTGGCAATTACAAATGCGATTGAAATAAGTACTATAAATTCTTTTGAAAAAAGGTAAACAATATTTGCGGCTGTAGCTCCAAGAACTTTTCTGATGCCAACTTCTTTGATACGTTGCACTGCCATGAATGAGGCCAAACCATACAACCCAAGACAGCTAAGGAATATCGCGATTGCTGCAAAAATTTTATACAACTGCGAAAACTGATTTTCCTGTTTGTAAAAACCGGCAATTTTATCATCAAAAAACCTGTATTGATAAACAGAATTTGGAAATGTTTGTTTCCATATTTTTTTGATGACTTGCATGGTAGAAGCAATCTTTGTGGTTGAAAGTTTTATTGAAGCCTCTCGGTACATTGTAGAGTTTGTGGTAATAAGCAAAGGTGCCAGATTCTGGTGCAAAGACCTGTCATTAAAATCTTTCAATACCCCGACAACAGGGCATTTTATTAAACCACCCATTATGCTTATTTCCTTGTTCAATATATCTTCCGGTTTTTTAAATCCTAAACTTTTTACGAGTGATTCATTCACCAAAAATTCTCTTGTCCAACCGGAAGGTTGCAAATTTCTTCCCGCTACCAATTGTAATTTGTAAGTTGGCACATAGCCATTGTCAGCGAATTTGACAATAGCCTGGAAATCTTCATCCTTTAATGAATGGTCAAATTTGAACGAGCTAAACATATTATTATCATCTTCAGCAGGAGTGTTAGAATTGAAGCTTACTGCCTGCACACCGTTTGACAATAACTGCTGCTTTAAATAATCTGTCAGCTTACCTCCTGTACTGTCCGGACGGTAAGGAATATTTACGATTGCATCTTTATCGAAGCCCAATGGCCGACTCATAAAATAATTCATTTGCTGTACAATGATGAGTGTTCCAATAATGAGCGCCTGTGCAATGATGAATTGAAACACTACCAATCCTCTTCTTAGTGAAATCCCTTTGGTAGTATTTGCTGTGCTTTTGCTCTTTAAAGCATTTACAGGATTGAAATGTGATAAAAAAACAGAAGGATAAAAACCAGCGAATGCTGTTACAACAATTATTACTGCCAAAAGAAATAAAATAATTGCAGGATTCTTCAGGATGTTGAATGAAAGCGAAAGCTCTAAGAGATGATTTATAGAAGGCAATGCAAGAACTGTAATAGTTACTGCAAGTATTACAGCAATTGAAACCATCAAAAATGTTTCGACGAGAAATTGAATTCGCAACTGAGATTTATTACTCCCCAAAACTTTTCTTACGCCAACTTCCTTTGCACGATTAACCGCTTGTGCGGTGGAGAGGTTGATAAAGTTTACACAAGCAATTAACAGGATGAATGCTGCAATCAGCCACAATACATTGATCAGTTCATGGCTGATCGTTTGGTTGCTGTAATCTCCTGCTTCTGCATCGTAATGTACTGCATTCAATGGTTGAATGATATAACTATCCTTGATGTCCGCAGGTAGAACTCTTCGTGAGTAAGCGCTTAGTTGTTGATTGAAATTATCAACAGAAAAATTAGGAGGTAACAAAACATAACAACAAAAATCAGGTGCTGATTGATTCCAGCCGGGTTGTTGAAATCCGTTCTGTGCATCACCAGTAAAATCTGTTCCCCAGGAAACCACTAATTTCAAATGAAAGTCTGTATTTGCCGGTATGGTTGCGAGAATACCTGAAACTTTTAGCGTTAGCGGCGGGAACTGAAACAATCCTGCCCCCATGCTATAATATCCTGTTATTTTAATGGTTTTACCTATTGCTGTTTTCCAATCACCGAAATATTTTTGGGCTATCTCTTTTGTAAGCAGTACATTGTTCGGATCTTTCAATGATTCGTAGGAACCTGCGAGCAACGGGAAATTAAACATGTTAAAGAACGAAGGCGATGTATAAAATACGCCGCTTGGTTCTTTAAAATTTTTTACAGGCGTTCCATTTTCATCCAATACCTGTAACTCATCATTGTGACTTGCATAAACAGGAGCTACTTGTTCAAGTTGGGGAAAAGATGCTTTCAAATTTGCAGGCATTGGAAAGGGAACATTTTTCGCATAAGTAATATTTCCCGCATCTGCATGATGAGATTCAGTTAATACACGATAGATGCGATCCTTTTTTGGATGAAAATTATCGAAGCTGGTTTGAAACCGGATGATGATAAAGATCATCACGCAAACAGCAATGCCAACTGCCAGGCCGGCGATGTTGATAATGGTGTAACTTCTGTTCCGGGTCAAACGTATGGATGCGGTTTTTAAATAACTTTTATACATTTTATTTTCGTTTATAAATAACTGTTATGTTATAGTAAACTAACCCACCTACCGGTAGGCAGGCAAATACTTAATATTCCTATCTGTTCATTAGCACATTTGCTAATGAATTTTATTCACTCCTCAAACTCTTCACCGGATTTTCCACTGCAGTTTTAAAACATTGCAACACAATAAGTGTAAATGCTATAACCGTAATAAATACAAACACAATTAAATAAGAGAAAATATTCTGGTGAAGGCGGTAAGCAAAATTTTGCAGCAAACGCTCGGTTATAATATAGGCAACGGGCCACGCAATAATGTTTGCCGCTATAATAAGGAGCGCATATTCTTTCACAAAAAGAAAAATAATATTCCTGGTATTAGCGCCGAGGACTTTACGCACTGCAATTTCTTTGTTACGTTTTGTAAGCATAAACGCAACGACACCAATAATACCCAGCAAAACAATAATTAGGTTAAGCATCGTGGCAATATCTGCAGCTGTTTGCAACTGCAGATCGGCTTTATACAACGCAGCAAATTTATCATCCATAAAAGTATAATCGAAAGGCGCATTTGGAACAAATGATCGCCAACGTGATTTGATTTCATCAATTGCCTGTGGCATGTTACCGGTATTCAGCTTAACAGCCATATAGCGATATACCGGCCGGTTTTTCACATGTATAAAACCAATAGGTCCAATCTTGTCCTGCAGGGTTGAAAAATTATAATCTTTCATTACGCCGAGTATGGTTACAGGCTGAGGTACTACCGGTGTTTTTATCTGCTGCCCCACTGCGTTTGCCATTGAAATCCCAAGCTGTTTTAATGCCGTTTCATTTAAAACAATTCCATCTTTATTGTTGCTGAAAAATGTACTTGCTTCCATTTTTATACCGAATGTTTTTGCATAATCATCATCAGCAGAAGAAATTGGAAGGTTTAGCTGGTTATTGGCGTATGAACCCGGTGGATAAAATATGATACGGCCCGCAGGTTCCTTTTCAGGTACATCATAAGTCAATGTTGCACTTTTAACTACCGGCAATTCCAAAAGGCTTTTTTTGATGCTTTCCATTTTCAACACACCCGCGCTATCCCATTGCTTTGGATAGGCAGTTATTATCATCACGTGGTCCTTGTTATATCCCAAATCTTTATGAAACATATAAGATACCTGCCTTGATATATTCAATGCACAAATAAATACTAAAATGGCCAAAGAAAACTGTATTACCAGCAATGCCCTTTTTAAAGTAAGGTCACCTTTTGAACTGTTTATTTTCCCTTTTACAGCATGTATAAGATTAATGCCACTGAGTACAAATGCAGGATAGATGCCCGCAGAAAAACCTATTGCAGCAATTAATAAAATAAAAAGCACGGATTCTTTAAGACCAAACTGCCAGAAAGATGGAAGCGTGGTATTTAAAACATGCGAAAAAACCGGCAACAGCAATTGATATAAGACGATTGAAATTATCGATGCAATAAAAGTTAAAAACAGTGCTTCTATAATAAACTGGAGTATCACCTGTCTTCGTGCACTTCCAAACGTTTTGCGAAGCCCTATCTCTTTTAAGCGGTAAGAAGAGGTGCCAATATTGATGTTAACAAAATTGATGATAACCATTAATAAAATAAACAAGGCAATAAAGGATAAAATAAAAACCATTTTTTTTACGGCACCATCATTATCATTGAGGTAATAATTTTTTACAGGCAGCACATTTATAGAAAGGATTTTTTGTAGTGCATCTGAAGCATATTTTTTGATCAGGTTGTTTAAAGGGGTTGTCAAATCCTGTGGTGTTATACCTGGCTTCAGCTCAACAAAGCTTATTTCATTCGCAGTGTTCCATCCGAGTGATGGATCACCCGACCGGTAATAGTTGTTGCCGGTAGTGGGTACATACACACCGTAGTGATCATTCATCATACCTGTAACAGAATTGTATGGAATATCCTTAAGTACTGCGGATACGACATAATCCTGCGGCATATTATTAACCGTTGTTTGAATACTGATCCTTTTACCCAGCGCATTTTTTGTTCCGAACAATTTCATGGCTAAAGTTGCTGTTATAACTGCACTGTTATTATTAGTAAATGCCTTGTTTTTATCTCCGTATAACAGTGGAAAATTATACATGGAAATCATTGTAGTATCGCTAATAGCGATGTCTTCCTGGAAATGTTTATCGCCTGCTGATACTACATTGGTAGTAGGGCTGTAGCGGAAATAATTTTTAATTAGCGACGGATATTCATCCTTTAATGTTTTTGCAAGGGGAGAAGGAGTAGTAAAGTCGCGCCCTAAATCTTTTTCCTTAAACTCACTTTTCAAACAATACTGCTGCGATGCATCTTTAAGTTGGCTGTTTACATTTTGCTGTTGCATTACATAAGCGGCAATGAGCAAACAAAATGTAATGCCTATAGAAAGGCACAAAATATTAATTGCAGAAAACAATTTATGTTTTACAAAATACCTGGTGGTTACTGTTAAATAATTTTTAAACATGATATAAAGTTTTAAGTCATAAGTTTTATTCACGATTAATGATTCACCATTCGCTTTTTTCATTCACTCCTCAAACTATCCACAGGATTTGCCAGTGCTGCTTTTATCGCCTGGAAACATATCGTTACCAGGGCAATGAGTATTACGGTAATCCCTGTCAGTGCGAACAGGTTCCATGTAATTTTGATCCGGTAGGCATAATCCTCCAGCCATCTATTCATCAAGATCCAGCTAAGCGGGATGGCAATGAATAGAGATATACATATCAATTTCATAAAATTGCCGGTAAGTAATCCAAAAAGATTTGCCAATGATGCACCTAACACTTTTCGTATGCTTATTTCTTTGCTGCGCTGCTCGGCCATAAATGCAGCCAGGGCAAACAAACCAAGACAGGCAATAATAATTGCCAGAACAGAAAAGACCGAAAATATATATTGCATGCGTTGCACATCTGCATACATGGCTGCATAGCTCTGGTCAAGAAAGTTGTAACGCATGGTTTGATGTGGCAGGAAATCTTTCCATACTTTATCAATGGAAGCCAGCGCTGCTTTCATATCAGCCGTATTTACCTTTACTGAAATAATACTGTTGCTGTTTCCCAAAACCATGCACAACGGCCGCACCTGTTGCTTTACATTTTCGTAATAAAAATTATTCACCACGCCAATGATGGTTAAATGTTCACCGCCATTTGTAATTATTTTACCAATTGGATCTTTATAACCCAGCTTGTCTGCCAGCGCCTGGTTAATGACAGTTGCAGCAGAATCTGTATGAAAATCTTTTGAGAAATTTCTGCCTAAGATGATTTTCATGCCAAGAGTGGGAATATAATTTTCATCTACTACCCAATGTTGCAGCTGTATGGCTTGATCATCTTTTCCTTCCTCGTGAAAGGTGTTACCGTTTCTTTTTGTACCATCTACGGGGAGAAAATCGCTCACGCTTACATTCTTCACAACCGGCAGGCGAAGCAATTCATTTTTAAACGCAGTTGTCTGATCACCCAATGCATCAGCACCTTGTATCATCACTACTTCATCTTTATCAAAACCTATTTTTGAGTTGAGTATATATTGCATTTGTTTATAAATAACTAAAGTTTCGGAGTTACAAAATCGATAATTTCGGTTCAGGGTGATCATTGCTGGAGTGGAAAATCCGACAACAATCACACAATAAATTTGTCAACTCCGGGTTTGTAATTACTTGTTTGAAAAATATTTCCCAATCTACTCCTAATACCACCAACAGGTTTAAATATATTCCCTCC
>DATKQQ010000334.1:0-10666 GCA_035532615.1 Hanamia sp. | reverse complement strand
AGTAAAATGCAAGAGGAGCTTAATCAATACAAGCATATACCTAAGTAAAGAACAGCTTAATCAAACCGCCGTATACCGAACGGTACGTACGGTGGTGTGAGAGGACAGGTAGCCAACTAATGGCTACCTTCCTACTCAATTGGATAAATGTTTCCGGGCAAATAAAAATGATTTTATTACTGCTATGCGCTACAGGAAAAGTACAAATAATATGAATTCACATTTTTAAATTTAGATACCATACTATCCATTTTAATTTGAAAATAAAGTGATATTCAAATTCAAAAATTGTAATTTTCGGAAAACTAAAATAATAAAAAATAACTATCAATGAATAAAGAGGAGTTTAAATTCGATTTCCAGGTATATGATTCCATAGATCAATTGAAGCGTGAAGACGCAGACTTATTAAACGAGGCCAGGAAAGTAACAAAATTTGCTTATGCACCATATTCCAATTTTAGGGTGGGGGCTTTTGCAAAATTGGTAAATGGAGAAACCGTAAGTGGCACTAACCAGGAGAATGCTTCTTATCCTGCGGGGATTTGTGCAGAAAGAACTTTACTGTCAACGGCATCTTCTTTATTTCCAGGCGTGGGAATTAATACCATTGCTATTTCTTATAATAATTTGGGAGGGAAAAGTGATAGGCCTGTTAGCCCCTGCGGAATTTGCCGGCAATCGTTTGCTGAATTCCAGGATAGAACTAAAAATCCAATACGCATTATTTTAAGTGGTATGGAAGGAAAAGTGCAAATTATTGAAAATGCAAAATATCTTCTTCCTTTAGTATTTAATGCTGATGATATGAAATGAATATCCGTCTCTAATCAAGTACTTTCAAACTCTTTTTAATAATAGCAACGCAATCCATTATTTGTTCTTTTGTAATTATTAATGGCGGAGCAAACCGAATAATATTTCCGTGCGTTTGTTTTGCCAAAAGCCCGTTTTCTTTTAATTCCAGGCATAATTTCCAGGCAGCATTTTCATCCCCATGGTCAATAATTATCGCATTCAATAATCCTTTACCGCGAATGGTAAGAATGTGAGGGGAATTGAGTTTGCGCATTTCTTCTCTAAAGAGATTTCCTAAATTTTCCGCATTTTCTGCCAGGTGTTCTTCTTTAAGAACTTTCAAAGCGGTAACAGCAATTTTACAGGCTAAAGGATTTCCTCCATAAGTACTTCCATGCTCACCTGGTTTGATCGTCAACATAATTTCATCATCTGCAAGCACAGCGCTTACAGGCATAGCGCCTCCGCTTAATGCTTTTCCCAATATTAAAATATCGGGCCTTACAATTTCATGATCGCAACAAAGCAATTTTCCTGTTCTGCTTAACCCGGTTTGAATTTCATCAGCAATAAACAACACATTTGCATCTGCGCAATATTGTTTTGCTTTGGATAAATAACCATCATCCGGAACATTTACACCAGCCTCGCCCTGAATCGGTTCTACTAAAAATCCGGCTACATTTTTATCTTTCAATGCCTCCGCAAGAGAAGGGAGGTTATTGTAAGGAATTATTTCAAAACCTTCAATATAGGGTCCAAAATCGTCTTTGGCATCAGGATCTGTGCTGAATGAAATGATTCCCAATGTTCTGCCATGAAAATTTCCACTGCATACCAGGATCTTCGCTTTATTTTGTTCAATCTTTTTTATCCTGAATGCCCAATGCCTGCAAAGTTTTAAGGCAGTTTCTACCGCTTCGGCGCCGGTGTTCATGGGCAATACCTTATCATAACCAAAATATTTAGTGATATATTCAGAAAAAAGAGAAAGTTCTTCACTATGAAATGCTCTGCTGGTTAAAGTGAGTTTTTGTGCTTGTTCTATTAGTGCCTGGATGATCTTAGGGTGACAATGACCTTGGTTTACTGCAGAATACGCGCTAAGAAAATCGTAATATTTTTTCCCTTCCACATCCCATATAAAAACTCCTTTTCCTTGTTTAAGAACTACAGGAAGTGGGTGATAATTATGTGCTCCGTATTGGTCTTCAAGATCAATGAAATAACCGGATTGTGAAATGGTGGACTGGGCGGACATACAAGAAAATTAAAAGAAAATTAGAAAATAAAAATGTAACTAAAAGAGAATTGATAGGGCGATATGACTAGATCTTGTGATCTAAGAAATCAAGATTATTCGCCAGGAAAGATTTTATGTGAGATGTGTGGGTCAATTCTTTTTATTATTTAGCAAAGATATTAAAAAATATAAAGTTTTTTCTATTTTTTGTTGATTCCTGTTCTGTTAAAAATCTTGAAATGCTTAAAAGTTATATTTTTTCATGGATCAATTATTATCTATTGCAGATTGACCCATTTATGAAAATATTCTTTCTCAACCGGATAATTAATATCCTCATTGGCTCTGAAGATCCCGAAAACGGTACTTCCGGTTCCAGTCATAGAAGCATAAACTGCCTGGTGTTCATATAATTTTTCTTTTATTTTTTTAATACTATCATATTTCGCAAAAACGATTTTTTCAAAATCATTTACAAGTTCATTTTTCCATGTTTCGACAGGTTGTAGTATAATGTCTTTTATTTTTTTTGTGGGGATTGCAGGAATTATCTGTTGAAAAATCTCTTTGGTATTGATAAGTATTCCGGGATTGATCAATAAAATTTTATAATCAGACAATGAAAGTTTTATTACTTCCATACTTTCCCCTCTACCGGTAGCAACGCAGGGTTTATTAAACAGGAAAAAAGAACAATCACTTCCTAACTCTGATGCGTAACCAAAAAGTCTAAACGGGCTCAGTTGCAGATCAAAAATGTTGTTTAAAAGCGAAAGAGTAAATGAAGCATCTGAAGATCCGCCTCCCAATCCTGCACCTATAGGAATTACTTTATGAAGATGAATGTTTAGTTCTGGTAAGTATGGAAAATCTTTTTTAATCAGGTGATATGCTTTTAGACACAAGTTATCTTCATTTCTGCCCGACGAAATTCCGGTAGTAACTAATTGTGTTTTATCTTCTGAAGGAATTATTTCGAGTATATCGGTTAAGGGTAGAGGGAAAAAAACAGTTTCAATATTATGGTAACCATCCGCCCTTTTTTGCAGTATGTTAAGTCCAAGATTAATTTTGCAATTGGGAAATGTGATCATGCAGAAATAAAAAATGAAGGATAAAAAAGGCGGTAAACCGACAAATAATTAAGATTCTTATTCAGGATGATACAGGAGGAATCAATTTCCTTTCCTTCTGTTAATCTCATCTCTTATAGAAGCGGCTTTAATGTAATCTTCGTGTTCAAGCACTTCACTCAATAAGGATTCTAATTCCATCACGGACAATTTTTTCAAGTCGTCACTTCCTTCATCATTATGCGATACTACTACTTTCTTCTTTTTATCATCTTCATCCATTAGAATACCTGCACTTTCCAGAATATTATCATAAGTAAAAATAGGACATCCGAAACGAACTGCCAGCGCCACCGCGTCTGAAGTACGTGAATCTATTTCAACGGTATCTTTATCTGAAGAGCAAATTAATTTAGAGTAAAAAATCCCTTCCTGAAGATCATTTATAATTATTTCGTGAAGGTCAATATTAAATGCCATCATGAAATTTTTCATCAGGTCGTGAGTGAGTGGGCGACTTGGCTGCATACGTTCCAAAGCAACAGCGATGGCCTGAGCTTCAAAACCTCCAATGACAATCGGCAATCTTCTTAATCCGTTTACTTCACCCAAAACAACCGCATAGGAATGGGTTTGAGTAATACTATGAGAAAGCGCTACAATTTCCAGTTCAATTTTCTTCATATTAACTCAATCCGCTTTTTGCGGAGTTTATTTTTTGTGAATAACAAATGTAAAAATAAAAGACTTTTGATAAAAGTTTGATTTTTAAAAATATAAATAATCTGTATAATTTTAACTAAATGATTCCTTTTAATTTTTTAACTGCTGCAGTAATTTTCGGAACTACTTCAAATGCATCACCCACAATACCATAATCAGCAGCTTTAAAGAAAGGCGCTTCCGGATCTTTATTAATTACTACAATCACTTTACTTCTGTTTACGCCTGCAAGATGTTGAATAGCACCAGAAATCCCAATAGCAATATATAAATTCGGTGCTATTGTAAGCCCTGTCTGACCCACATGTTCATGGTGCGGTCTCCAGTCACTATCGCTCACCGGTCGGCTACATGCGGTAGCCGCACCAAGGGCTTTTGCAAGATCTGTTACAATGGCCCAGTTTTCAGGACCTTTCAAACCACGGCCACCACTTACCACTATTTCTGCTTCAGCCAATGGAACTTCACCAATTACTTTATTTACTTCTTTAACTTTTACTTTCGATTGAGGAATTGTCACATTTAATTCTGAGATTTCTGCTGTCCCTTCACCTTCAGTTACTTTGTAAGAGTTGGCATTCAAAGAAATTATTTTTATATCCGTTTTGATCGAAACATTTGCAAATGCCTTTCCACTAAAAACATTCTTCTTTACTATAAAATCTTTAGAAGTATCCGGAAGCGCCACAGCTCCCGAAACCAATCCCGCTTTTAATATTACTGATAATCTTGGTGCAATCGCTTTGCCATTAAAGCTATTAGAGAAGATGATCACTTTTGCATCCACTTTTTTGGCAACTTCAGAAATGATGTGTGTAAAGACTTCGTCATCAAAATTATTCAAAGCTTCGTTTTTTAATGTATGAATTTTTTTCAAACCATACTTTCCTAAAGAGGCCAGATCATCGTTTACAGTTCCTAAAACAATTCCTTCAGCAGAAGTATTCAGATTTTCTGCGATTTTAGCGCCATAAGATAACGCTTCAAAAGAATTCTTTTTTATGTGTCCATCAGATTGATCAAGAAAAATTAATACCATGATTTTTATCCTTTAATTCTCTTTGGGAGAATTTGATTTATTTTAAAAAACTTTCGCTTCTTCATGAAGTAATCTCACCAGTTCCTCCGGTTGATCTGCAGAAATTAATTTTACACCTGCTTTAGCAGGAGGTAATTCAAAAGAAGATATTTCAGTAAAAGTGTCTGCCTGCAAAGGTTCTGTTATTTTTAATGGTTTTGTTCTGGCTCCCATTATTCCCCTCATATTCGGAATTCTTTGTTCTGCCATTCCCTTCTGACAACTTACTACCAGTGGTAGATCTGCCACATCTACTTCAGCACCGCCTTCGATTTCACGCTCCACAGTTGCTGTATTTCCTTCCAAAGAAAATTTAGTAGCAAGTGAAATAAAAGGATAGTCCAATAATTCTGCTACCATTCCGCCGATCGAAGACCCGTTGTAATCTATAGTTTCCTTTCCGGTAAAAATAAGATCGTAACTATTTTGCTTTGCAATTGCTGCGATTTGAGATGCAATAAAAAAATCATCATGACTGTTACTATTTACTCTTATCGCTTCATCGCCGCCAAGTGCCAGTGCTTTGCGAATGATAGGATCATTATCTGCTCCACCGACATTTATTAAATGCAAAACTGTTGAGGGATCGGCTTCTTTTAATTCAATCGCTCTCACCAAAGCGTACCATTCGTCATACGGATTTAGAATGAATTGAACGCCAGCTTCTGCAAATTTCGTATTGTTATCCGTGAAGGCTATTTTTGCTGTGGTATCAGGTGTTTTGCTGATGCAAACGAGTATCTTCATTATTCTTCTTTTTGGAGGTGCGAAGATACTAAGGAAAAAAAAAGTAAAAAAGTATTTGATGGATCGAATAGACAAATTGAAAGAATATATGAAGACTTCCGGGAAAGATAGTTTTCTGCAACACGCGCTGGCATTGGAATATATAAAAGTGGGGAATGATGAGGAAGCCAAAAGACTGTTTAATGAGATATTGAAAAGAGAACCAACTTATCTTGGCTCATATTATCATTTAGGAAAATTGTTAGAACGGATAGGGGATCGCACAAAGGCAATTCGTGTATATAAAAGAGGAATGGAAGTTGCGACGGCTGCGAATGATTCTCATTCTTATAGTGAATTACAGGGGGCTTATGAAGATGCAGAAGATGAATTATAAAATCAGAGAACAAAACAATTTTTTTGGAGCTGTCATCTTTGGTTTCTTTTATCAACTTTTGTCCGGGCTGTGCGCTGCTATCTTTTTTGGCCAACCCACAAAACCCTGAAAAAAAGGATATCCGCTTCCATCCCGCAGCCATTCAGCGATAGAATCTTTTATCAGCTTTAATAACCGTGATTTAAAAAATAAGAATCCTAAATATTTCTTGGTTTATTGCTCATTAAGGAATTCAATTTATATAAGAAGATCATGGTACTTATTTCTTTACTATCTTTTCAATATATTTTTTAAAAAACAACAATGTCGTTACTAAAAGAATTTATAAATAATATTCAGCAACAAAATCTTTTTCATAAAAATGATTATTTATTGCTTGCAATAAGTGGTGGTGCTGATTCTGTTGCCTTATGTGAACTCTGCTTCCAGGCAGGGTTTCATTTTGAAATTGCACATTGTAATTTTCAGCTAAGAGGAGAGGAGAGCGAAAGAGATGAAAAATTTGTGCTACGTCTCGGAGATAAATATAGGACAAAAGTGTTTGTAAAAAAATTTGAAACAAATAAATACGCTGAAGAACATAAAACTTCTATCCAGGTTGCCGCACGTGAACTGAGGTATGGATGGTTTGAAGAATTGTTGAAAAACCGCGACCGAAAACTGAGTACAGACCTCCACGATTTCAACTTGAAGACCGAACATCATCCATCCTATCTTCTCACTGCCCATCATGCTAACGATAATATTGAAACGCTATTAATGAATTTCTTCAAAGGAACCGGCATAAAAGGTTTGCAGGGAATACTTCCCAAACAGGGAAAAATAATTCGTCCATTATTATTTGCAAAAAAAGAAGAAATATTATTATTTATAAAAGAAAATAACCTGGAATTTGTAGAAGATTCCTCCAACAATTCTGATAAATATACCCGCAATTATTTACGCCATCAACTGATCCCTTCTATTCAAAAAGTTTTTCGAAAGGCCGAAGAAAATTTAATGGAAAATATAGATAGATTTAAAGAAATAGAAATTTTATATCAACAATCAATAGAGCTTCATAAGAAAAAATTACTGGAACCAAAAGGAAATGAAATTCTTATTCCTGTTTTAAAACTACTGAAAACAAAACCTTTAAAAACGGTCATTTACGAGATTATAAAAGAATATGGTTTCACGGCACATCAAACGGATGGAACCATAAATTTATTAAGGAGCGAAAGTGGAAAATACATTTCATCCTCATCTCACAGGATTATTAAAAACCGCAACTGGCTTATTGTTTCTCCATTAAATAATTTAGAGGCAAACCATATTTTGATAAATGAAAGTGATACTACTGTTGATTTTGAACAGGGGGAATTGAAATTGAAAAAACACTTTGGTGGTAATGAAAAGCCATCTGATTCCAACGAAGTTGCCATGTTGGATTTGAAAAATATTACTTTTCCATTATTGCTACGCAAATGGAAACAAGGCGATTATTTTTATCCTTTAGGAATGCATGGAAAAAAGAAACTCGGTAAATTTTTTATTGATCAAAAGATGTCTTTAACCGAAAAAGAAAAAATATGGGTTATAGAAAGCAATAAAAAAATAATATGGATCATTGGTAAAAGAATTGATGATCGGTTTAAGATAACCGAAAAAACAAAAAATGTACTGTCCATTCATTTTAATTAGTGGTAAAAATATGACGCAGGTCAAGCCCTTTTACAGCAGTCATAAAATTATCAAGCAATGGGTACTTTGAAAAGAAATGGCAGAAAATAATCAGGAAAACAACGCCGAATATAGCTCCCCAGATGTGTGCCGAATGATTGATTCTGGAACCGCCCTTTTTACCAAGGAAATAAGAAACAACAAGGAATAATATTCCAAATAAAAATCCCGGAATAAAAATTGGGATAAATAATAACCCGATACCCTGTAATGGCTGAAATAAAATATACGCAAAAACTACTGCTGATACGGCTCCTGAAGCACCGAGACTTCGATATCCGGGATTGGTTTTATTTTTATTGAAATCAGGAATCACACAAACGATCAATGCTAATAAATACATTAACAAGTAAAATGTTTTTCCATAATTGCCAAAAATATTTACGAATGAATCTTCACAAGCCCCCCCAAACAAATAGAATGCATACATATTGAAAATTAAATGCGTAATATCTGCATGAATGAATCCATAAGTTATAAAACGATAGTACTGATTTTTTTCAGTGACCATAGTTGGATAAAATATAAGATCATCCATTACCTTTTGAGAACGAAATGCAAATATGGAAACGATAACCGTAATGACGATGATAATAATAGTAATAGACATTTTATTTTTTTAAGAGCATCAAACCTACATAAAAACTAAGAATGATGGTATTTTTCATTTCTAATAATAGTACACGCACGATAAATTTGTTCTGCAAGGATCAACCGCACCAATTGATGAGGAAAAACCAATTTGGATAAACTCCATTTAGAACTGCATTTTTTTAAAATACTTTCGTGAAGGCCATAAGAACCGCCTATTAAAAAAATAATATTTTTAGCACTTTCATTTGCTTTTTGCTGAATGAATCCTGCCACTTCTACTGAATTCCATTGTTTTCCATTTTCGTCTAAAGCAATCAAAACATCATCAATTTGTAAAGCGTTGAGAAGATTAACTGCTTCGGTCTTTTTTATTTGTTCCTGGTTCAATAACGAGGCATTTTTGGAGGCGGGGAAAATCTTCCATTCTACCGTATAATAATGTGAAATACGACTAGTAAATAATTCTATCCCTCCTTTTACGTATGATTCATGCGCTTTTCCAACCGACCAGAAATATATTTTCATTAATAACAATTTGGTTGCAATATGGTAAAGAATTGTGATTTCTCGAAAAGACAAAATAAAGATGCCAGAAGAAATTGAGTTGAAAAAATTATTTATTATTTTTGCACCCCATTGGCCCCGTAGCTTAACTGAATAGAGTATCTGACTACGGATCAGAAGGTTCCAGGTTTGAATCCTGGCGGGGTCACAGATAATCAAGCAGTTATAAAGTAAATTTTATAACTGCTTTTTCATTTGATACATCATTTGATACATGCTTTTCACTAACAATTTATTTGATTATTAACAATTATTTAAAAAAGTTCTTTTAGTAATTTTACCTTTTGCACTTAAAATTATGTGCTGTATTATTTAGAATTGAATTTTTACAATGAGGAAATCAAAAACCAAAATCGGCTTCTTCTACAAGATTTTGTCAAACAAATTTTATCTCACGGAAGTACCGGTCGAAAATAAAAGAACGGTGTTGCTTCATTGGTTTTTCTGGAGAAGCTATTCAAAAGATACAATGAAAATTATACGTACCGGTAGTTGTATTACTTTACTGAGCGATTTTGTGCCAATTGAAGCAAAAACATTTTTCAGGATGCTGTATTTTGAGGGTTATGCTAAATATGTTTTTTGGACTTTTAACAACAACTTTATTATTGATTTATCCCGAAACATTTTACTTATCAACGAGGATAATATTAAATCCTGTATCGAAATATTAAGGCTCTATCCTAAATCGTATGATGAAAAACTCAACAATGGCGAAGATTCTGAGGTATCATTTTGTTACCGCAAAATTCTTTCTTTAAAAAAGGATAAAAAATTTGACCAAATGTTTGATCTTGACGTGAATAACAGAAAAACGGTATTAAGACTTTTGGAAGAACGAATGGATGAAATGAAAAAGGATGAAGAAAATGAAAAGGACTTATCCTCAATAGAAACTGAGCCTGCAAACCATGAACCAGAGGAGATTTCATTTTTAGATATGATTATCCCGATTAATGGAAGTAAAGAAAATACCCTAAGCTACATAGAATCAAAAATCATCGAAGCCAGGTTCCCGCACAATATATTTCACACCATCAGGAAAACGAAAAAGGGAGCTAACCAGACCGGGCTTAATTCTGAAATAGCCGCGATGGTGATTGTATTTCAGGGTAAGGGATATTTCAAAAAGGAGTTTACATTTAGAGAAATCTATAAAAGCTTTGGGATTTACACCCAAAATAAATCAGGGAAGGACTATGATTATTCTTTTTTTGTTGAAGATTATCATTTTAAAAAATATCTTGAATATTTAGAATCCCTGGAAATCATCAATATAAACTTAGGTAGTTAGGATTTTTAGGATTTCTCTGAAATTTGCCTTAATCCGCCTACATAAAGAAGGCAATCATTTCATATTGCATTCAATTATTCACAATTAAAAATAATTGAAATGCAGACAAACAATCCCTTCGAGCTTATCTTAAACAAGCTCGAACAAATACAAACGACTGTTGATACTATATCAGTCAATTCACCTTCACAAAACCTATCCACCCCAAAAGATTCTGACAGAATTATTGATTTACCGGAAGCCGCTAAGATACTTTGCAAACCAATAGGCACTGTGCGGGGGTATATCCATTCCCGCAATCTCCCCGGGAAATTGGTTGGGAAAAGCTATCTAATAAAATATCAGGAACTGATTAAATGGTTTGAGAATTATCAGGCGGCTTATGAAACTAAAAACAAAATAACTGCCACCAGTCTGATGATGGAAAACCGTAATCGCTACCGGAAAGATTAAT
>DATKQQ010000333.1:0-2394 GCA_035532615.1 Hanamia sp. | reverse complement strand
GTAGATTGGGAAATATTTTTCAAACAAGTAATTACAAACCCGGAGTTGACAAATTTATTGTGTGATTGTTCTCGGATTTTCCACTCCAGCAATGATCACCCTGAGCCGAAATTATCGATTTTGTAACTCCGAAACTTTAGAAGAGTAACTATTCAGTTCCGAAAGTAGCGATTAAAAATAATGAGTTTAAAACATTTTGACTGGACTTTATTGTAGTATCAATCACGGATCTCAGAATAGCAAACACGTTTGCATTATCAATGGATTTAAACTGGCCTGATATTTTTTGTTTGACCTTCACATTTCTGATAGTCTTCTCGGAGCCATTATTGTGGGGTGGTACATTGGGTTGTAATAAAAAATACAGAATACAATCTTGCTTTGCCAACAGCGATTTTTGCAATGATTTCGATTGCGGATAATCATCTGGTATCGGATAATGGAGCCACTGCTCCAATTTGTCAAATAAAACTTGCCGCTTTTCATTTGGGCAATAATAATAATCAGCGGGACTAAATTCTTTTTTTAATTGGATAGCTTCCTGAAGCAATGTTTAAAACCCAACCAAAAAGATATTCAAGTCCTGTTGTTCCAGCAAAAGGATCGCTTTCAAAATCGAAAAATATATCTCCTGTTGAAGGCAAAGGCAACTTAAAGAAACCACGCCCTTGTTCTATATCCAAATATTCATAAACATTTTGCTGGCTTTGTCTGGCCTCAAGTTGAACTCTCGCCTGCTCTCTTAACTTTGTAAATGTCTCGATTGCCCCCCTCCCTGGTTTGTAAGGCAGTGGTAAAGGAACAACAGCAAGTTTTTGAAGCGTTTCGACGTTCCATTTTTTCATCTCTGCAGCATGGGCGTTTGAAAGTCCTGCAACTAATGATAAATGATCGTCCGCCCTTCTTCTTGCATCACATTGTTGCCACCAGTTACAGATTTCACAGTGAGCACATGGAATCGGATATGTTGGAATTACATCATCAGCATTAAGAATAGTATCTTCAAGCCGGGACTTTACAAAACGGTAATAAGCTACAAAATCATTCAGCCGATAAGTATGTTTTAAAAATTCTCCTTCAGGAGTGATCACATGCATAAATTCCGGCATGATACCTTGAATGCCAGCAATCAATTCGGAATATAGAGAAAGTTGTAAAATAGTCCCCGTTCGGGTTTCTTTTGCGAGCTTTGAATCAATCACTTCGTAAGACCAATTCTCTAAGCTACTGAGCTTATCAACTTTGATGAGAAAGTCAGCACGTCCTTGCCAAATACCCTTTCTAAGACTTGCCTGATAAATTACATCGGCTCCTTGTTGCATTGCTAAAATAGTTCGTTGCAAAGCAGTTTCATTATCATCCAAATTAGGTTCATTAATTTGAAGCCCTGAATCTTTTAAAATCTTTAAATATGCTTGCTCAAACTCTAAAACTCTTTCTTGTAAAATTGATAGCATTGGGTCTCTATAATCAGGAGGTTTTATTGTTCCCTTTGTAGCAGCAAGATCAAGATAAGTTAAATGGCTACATGCAATATGGTTAGATAAATTTCCGGCAGATAGTATAATCTCATTAATTTGATTCTTTCATGATTTGGCTATTTTTGATATTACTATTAGCAATTATTGAAGGAGTAGAAGCTTTTATGGTTAAACTTTCTATAACCGACTCGAAATCTTTTACGATTCTCCACCATGTTCATAAATTAAAGATCAAAACAAATTATGCCAAAATCTTCTCCAATCTCATTTTCCACTTCTGCCAATCTCTCATTTCCTTTGTCTGCAAATCAAAAAATCTTTGGGTGTGGTTATGATAAATCAAATGGCATAGCTCATGTGTAATGACATACTCGATACAACCTCTTGGTGCTTTAATGAGTTCAGGATTTAGTATTAGTTTTCCCTTTGGTGTGCAACTTCCCCAGCGGGTGGGCATATCACGTAGAACGATGGACGAAGGCGCAACTTTGTGTTTCCTAAATTGCTCAATCAATTGATGAGCTATTGCATGAAACTTTGTTTTTGCATTTTGTAAATACCATTTATTTACTAATTGCTTTGCCTTGGTTCTGTCAGTTGTTCTCACCTCAATAAATCTGCCTTTCAATTTTACACTTTCATCATCATCAATAATTATTTTTAAGCGATACTGTCTCCCCAGGTACAAATGCGTTTCACCACTTACAAATTTCCGTGCAGGTGTTTTCGGATGAAAAGAAAGGAAGAAGCTTTGCTGTTTTAAGATCCATGATGCTTTTCTTTTTAGTTTGTCTTTCACTTTTTCTAAAGACGTATCTACAGGAGCTTTCACCATTACATATAAGTCCGGAGTTACAGTTATGCCCAAAGATTTCCTATCCGAGTATTCCAGCACAAAATCAATTTGTTTACT
>DATKQQ010000332.1:0-15102 GCA_035532615.1 Hanamia sp. | reverse complement strand
CAACGGTTTAAAAAATTCTGGTCAGATAATTTAGATGAAAGAAGAAAAAAACTGATGCCATTTACCTGGAATTATATTGCGAAGCATGGGCAGTTGTATGGAAACCGAAAGCTGAAAAATGATGTTAGCGTTATGAACCCTTATTGGATTTCTTATCCCGGCAGGGCTGAAATATTAAGCGGTTTTGTTGACATGGCGATAAATTCAAACAACTATCCCAGTAATCCAAATACGAATGTGCTTGAATTTATCAATAATCAAAAGGGATACGAAGGAAAGGTGGTTACTTTTGCCTGCTGGAGGGCAACCGGGAGGTGTCTTCATAAAGATAAAAGCAGTATGCTTATCAATGTTCCATGGGAAGATATAGCGGGCAAGCATTTGACAGATACCGAAATTCTTGCCAACGAAATGCAGCATTATGCACCTCAAATATTTGGAGATGATGAAAGACTGGATGCGAATGTGTATGCACTAGCCAAATCTTATATCCATGCGAGCCATCCAAAAGTTACTTACATAGATTTTGGCGATACGGATGAATACGGACACGCAGGAAAGTATGAAAATTACTTAGAAGACATTCATAACCTGGATTCTATGATTGAAAAGCTTTGGAACATGATGCAGCGTGATGAATTTTATAAAAATAATACTACCTTTTTTATAGTTCCCGATCATGGAAGAGGGATAGGTGATCAATGGACTGATCATGGAAACGGCATTCAACATTCTAACGAAACCTGGTTTATGGTAATGGGTCCTGATACCAAACCTTTAGGAGAAATGAAAACCAGAGAGAAGATTTATCAGACACAATATGCAAAAACAATTGCAAGTTTATTGGGATTTGATTATAGAGTTCCTGGTAAAAGAGTTAGTAAAGAAATTAAGAGTGTGATGGATAATTGAAAATTGATGAACTAATAAACCATAAACTTTATCATTCTAAATGCAAAGCAAATTCCTTAAACTTTCGGTTTTATTTTCTGCAGTTCTTTATTGCTTAACTGTTTCGGCACAGCCTAAACCTTCAGATAATTTACAATTCGATTCCCTTGCTACACGATGGGACGAAGGTATGCCTCTCGGTAATGGGTGGCTGGGAGAGATGATATGGAAGAAAGATAATAAACTGCGCATTTCACTCGACCGCGTTGATCTTTGGGACGACAGGCCAATGCCCAAAATTGGCCAATTAAAATTCAAATGGGTGATAGCGCAGTTAAATAAAGGACAATATGATACCGTGCATAAAATTGGTGATGAACCTTATGACAAAAGCCCGGCTCCTACAAAAATTCCGGGCGCTGCATTGGAATTTAATTACATGTCTTTCGGAAAAGTGGTTTCTAATAACCTTAATATTAAAACAGCATTAAGTACTATTAAATTTCAAAACGGAGTAGTACTTTATAATTATGTTCATGCTAAGGATGAAATTGGATACTTTGAATTTGAAAATTTACCAACATTACCGACAGCGTCAAACGAAAATCCCTGCATACCTCAATTAATGGTTCCCAATTATAATTCTACAAATAAAAACAGAAACGATGACAGTCATTCGGGAGAGGGTCTGCAAACACTGGATTACAAAAAAGGCACGGTTACAAAAACGGCCAACAGTATTCGCTATCATCAACCAACGTGGAATGGAAATTACTATGAAGTGTTAGTGCAATGGAAGAGGATTTCGCCGACAGAAATTATAGGATCGTGGACCATTTCTAATAATAAAAAAGCATTTTTACCGGAATTAAAAAAAGTAAAAAATAAATTACCAGGTTGGCAATCACACAATACCTGGTGGAATCATTTCTGGAATCAATCTTCTGTTTCCGTACCGGATTCAATTCTTGAAAGGCAATACTATCTTGAATTGTATAAGATGGGTTGCGTAGCAAGAACTAATACGCCACCCATTTCTTTACAAGCCGTCTGGACGGAAGACAATGGAAACCTTCCTCCCTGGAAAGGTGATATTCATAATGATTTAAATACTGAATTAAGCTACTGGCCTTTTTATACTGGCAATCATTTGGAAGAGGCAAAATCCTTTACTAACTGGCTTTGGAAAAACAAAGGACAGAATGAGAAATGGACAAAAAATTATTTTGATATTACCGGGCTAAATGTTCCAGGTGTTACCACAATCAGCGGAAAAGCAATGGGCGGATGGATTCAATATTCAATGAGCCCAACAACAGCTGCGTGGCTCTCACAATATTTTTACTGGCAATGGAAATATAGCATGGATAAAACATTTTTACTGGAAAGATGTAAACCCTATTTTGATGAAGTGCATGAATATTTCAAAAAGATCCTTTCCATAGATCCGGCAACAAAAAAATATAAACTCCCTTTAGATTCAAGCCCTGAGATTTTTGATAACAGCACCAAAGCCTGGTTTCATCAATGGACAAATTATGATCTTTCCCTGGTGAAATCTTTTTATGATGATTATGAGGAAGTGTTGCAAGCCGCTACAGGAAAGGTTCCTGCCGATATTGAAAGAGAAAAAAGTTTATTGCCTGGTTTGAATACCAACGAAACCGGGCTTACTATTGCACCGGGTCTCAATCTTTTTGAATCGCACCGCCACATGTCGCCCTATATGGCTATTTACCCTTTGGATTTACTCGATATTGAAAATAAAAACGATAGTGTAATTATAAAGAACTCATTGCACCAGATTGAAAAAAAGGGCACCCGCGAATGGTGTGGTTATTCATTTAGCTGGATGGCCTGTTTATATGCAAAAGCCAAAGAGGAAGATAGTGCTGCAAAAATGCTACGAATATTTGCTACTAACTTTTGTTCTATAAACAGCTTTCATTTGAATGGCGATCAGAAGGGTGGGGAGTATTCTGATTTCACTTACCGGCCATTTACATTGGAAGGTAATTTTGCTTTTGCAAAAGGAATACAGGAAATGCTTTTGCAAAGCCATAAGAGTTATATAGAAATTTTTCCTGCAATACCATCTTCGTGGAAAGATGTTTCTTTCACCAACCTTCGCACTCAGGGAGCGTTTCTTGTTTCTGCAAAAAAAGAAAACGGGATAACAAGTGAAGTAAAAATTCTTTCCCAAAAAGGCGGATTGTTTCGTTTGAAAATACCTTTCAAAACTTTCTATATTACCGATGCATCTAAAAAATATTCATTCAATAAGCTAGAAAGTATTTTGGAAATAAAAATGAAAGCGGGAGAGGAGATAACTTTGAAGAACAGCCATGAATAAGAAATTCGAATTCCGATTCTATTTCAAATTATGATACACCTTTTGTACATCATCGTCCTGCTCCAGGTTGTCAACAAGCTTTAAAACTTCATTGGCTTCATCTTCTGAAAGCTCAATTGTTGTTGTCGGGATTCGGGTAAGCTCAGCTGTTATCACATTAAGCTTTTTCTCATCCAGAGCCTTGTTCATATTTCCAAATTCATTAAAAGGCGTGCGGATAATGATATTTCCCTGGCTGTCTTCACCAATATCTTCGAGACCGTAATCTATCAAATCCAGTTCCAGATCTTCAATATCAAGATTTTCGTTTTTAATTTTAAATTCCCCGAGATGCTCAAACATAAACGACACACTACCACTGGTACCAAGTGCTCCGCCATTCTTATTAAAATGCATACGTACATTAGCCACTGTCCTTGTGGGATTATCAGTAGCAGTTTCTATCAATAAGGCTATTCCGTGCGGGGCGTACCCTTCATACACTTCTTCATGGTAATCGGTTTTATCCTTTCCCATCGCACGTTTTATGGCAGCATCCACGCGGTCTTTGGGCATATTTACTGCTTTGGCATTAATGATGCAACGACGCAATGATGCATTATTATCAGGATCAGGCCCTCCTTGTTTTACGGCAATATCTATTTCTTTTCCGATGCGGGTAAATTGTTTGGCCATTTTATCCCAACGGGCAAACATGGTTGATTTTCTTACTTCAAATATTCTTCCCATTTTCTTTAATTGATCCCGATCTTTACCGGGATTTTTGTCTTATTTAATAATTGCAAATTTATAAATGAATACTTTGAACCCAGCCAATTCGAATTCAAACTTCTTAATCAGGCAAATCTAAAAGTCTATTACGGGAATTCAAAAATAAAAAATGGTATTTCACAAGTCTTTCTGGTTATTGGCAATTATTTGACTGGTTGTCTATTGGAAATCATCTATTTAATTTATTTAATTGCGCAAAAAATGTAATTCACTTATCATTATGGAGTGCAACGGCAAGCATATACCAGGTAGCATGTGGCAGCCATTGTTCACTCCAGCGCCAGTCATAGTCTTTACCTGTTTGTGAATAGGGTAAATTAAGGTCAATATCATGCTCATTATCAAGACCAGAAGTGATGCCGTTTACAATTCCCCCCGGAGCATTCGTATATTCAAACGTACCAAAGAAGCCATATTCTACATTATTGTGGCCTCTGCCTTCCAACATACACGCATCAAAAGGATTGAGGCCCAAAATCCAGTTTAACTGATCGGTTGCAAAACTTTCCAGGCTATCATGCAGTGGTTTATCTTCTGTAAATAATTCAGCAGCCATTCTTGCTGCAGCAGCCATTGAACCAAGTCTTGCGTTTTCACCTTGCCACCATGGCGCTGTTTCGGTTGCATGTGGAAAAAAGAAGGAACTGTAACGGTTACCCGAAGTATCCTGCACTAACTGCCTGCTGTATCCGAAAGGATTATTTACTTCATGCGTGATGCGAAGCTCATGTTCCACGGATCTCCTGGTAACCTCTTTTATTTTTTGTTGAGTGGCCGCATTAGCAACAGGGTAATAATTTAGTAAACTCACCAATGGCAAACCCGCATCTGCTGCATGAAAGAAAGGCCGGTCGGTTTCATTTACACGCCAGTAATCTTTATAATTTTTCCAATTGGTTAAACGACTCATTAAATTTTGTGCTCTCTTACCGGCAGCTTTTTTGTATTCCTTTTTTTGGGTGGCTTTATACAATTCGGTTGCCGCCATTAAAGCACAATAATCATCCAGCATATTTTCTTTGCCATCATTGGTCATTTCAGCATTGTGTTTTTCTAAAAAAGAGAATGCATTTTCTGCCGCTGATAAATATTGTTTTTTGCTAAAATCGCCGGTAGTATCAAAGGTTGAAGCCAGGGCTAAAGCAGCAATAGCAATACCCCCGCCGGAGCGGTAACTACATTGGAAACTTTTCCAACCATGTTCAATATTTCCCCCGCCAAAGGTGCTCTCTTTCGACTTCTTGATAGTATATATTTTGTTTTCGGCGCCAATTACCCTGTCCTTTGCGAGTTTGCCGGGTCCCGGTGCATTAATGGAACGATAGAAAGAACCATTCTTTACCTGCATACGTTTTAAGAAATCGGCGCCAAACATCGCCTCATCCAGCACACGCCTTTTATACTGTCGAAAGTTAGTTCCTGGTTTTGCATTTAAAAGCTGGTATGTTTTCAATAGAGCCCACGCTGTAAGTGAAACCTGTTGCGGGTTAAAGTAAGTAGAGAATGATAAGTGGGAGAGATGAATACCGTAATCGCCGGTAGCATCATACCAGCCACCGCGTGCGTCTATGGCTGCGCTGTCTTTTTTTCTTCCTTCAAAAGAAATAAGTGAATCTGCTTTATTGAACAAACCGGTACAACGCTGCCCTTTGAAGTAATAAATAATATCAGACAATGTATATTGCTCCAACACATCTTTGCCAATTACAAAAGGGTAGGAGTATATGGTTTTACCATTATCAATTACCAGTAACGTATAAGTGCCTTTGGCATTAACCGGAGTGAAGTCAATGGTATAGAAAACCCAGCTTTTCCATTGATCTACCGGCCCGGTATAAATGGGCTTGCCGGTGAATACCTGCTTTCCATTTGCATCCAGCAGTTGAAAGCTATCAATAGAATCTGCATGTTTGGCAACAATAACAGCATGCTTCGCACTATTAAGATTGTAACCTACCTGGTTGGTAACAATTTTTACTGTTTGGGAAAATGAAGTATAACAATATAGCATAGTCGCAAAAAGACTGTAAATAATTTTATATATTTTCATGTAGTAATAATAAAAGCCTGCAATAATTTATGTGATGGGGAAAGATAATACTTTTACTTATTTTTATATTCACAAACTATTAAATAGATTAAAAAATATTTACTTCACAAAATGGATGGGTTTAGTTTGACACTGCCCGATGATAAGCATATGTCCGTATAATCTGATAATTTATTTTTACTTCCGTACTAATGAAAAATAAACGCGCAATGGAAAATATCAATAATTTATTCCGGGAATTGTATCAAAATTTTAATGACCGGAAAATTGACCTCGTTATTTCTACGATGACAGAAAATGTAAAATGGGCTAATGGCATGGACGGGGGCTATGTTTATGGACACAACGGTGTAAGGGAATATTGGACAAGGCAATTTACAATGATAAATTCAAACGTAACTCCTTTGGAAATTAGCGAAAAAGAGGGCGTGGTGAAAATAAAAGTTCACCAGGTGGTTCATGATTTAAATGGAAAGCTGCTGGCCGATGAGATAGTGTTTCATTATTTTCATCTGCAGGAAAATAAGATCTCTGAGTTTGACATAGGCTCGAAAACGAATATCTGATTACTTTTATTATAGAAATTATGATTTGGTAATTATAACCTTAACTAATAAATTGTAACACTAATGTATAAGCGAAATTCAATCCAAATGGTTACAGGCTTTCAAAAATTCATCTTCATCCTGCTATTAATCATCCTGTCTAATAATATTTTAGCGCAGCAGCAGATAAGGGTGGTGATAGCAGGTTTAAATCATGACCATATTAATGGCATCTTAACCCAGTATGATAAAGGCCTTGTAAATATAATAGGTATAGCTGAACCTGATAAGCAATTGCAGGAAAAGTATAAAAAAATGTATCATCTTCCTGACTCATTATTTTATACCGATCTGAAAAAATTGGTATTACAAAAAAAACCTGATGCGGTATTGGGATATAATGCAGCGGGAGAGCATCTGCAGATTGTTGAGATATGCGCTCCGCTTGGAATTTCTGTAATGGTAGAAAAACCTTTGGCGGCAAACCTGGCACAGGCAAAGCAGATTGAAAGGTTGGCCAATAAATACCATATTAAAGTATTAACCAATTATGAAACCACGTGGTATGGTTCTTACAAAGATGTTTACAATACCATCAGCACAGGTAGTATTGGAGACATCAGAAAAATAGTGGCGCATGATGGCCACCAGGGACCGAAAGAAATTGGTTGCAGCCCCGCTTTTTTAAAATGGCTTACTGACCCGGTATTGAACGGAGCCGGGGCCCTTAATGATTTTGGATGTTATGGCGCTGATTTGATGACATGGCTGATGCATGGAATCAAGCCAATTGCTGTAACTGCCGTCACCAGGCATTATAAGCCGGAAGAGTATCCTAAGGTGGATGATGATGCCACCATCATTGTAGAATATCCTAAAGCGACTGGGCTGATCGAAGCTTCATGGGACTGGCCTTTCTCTATTAAAGATCTCGAAGTATTTGGGGAAAAAGGATATTTGCATGCCCTCGACAATACAAACATCGTTAGCCGCATGCGGGAAAATATTAAGAGTTCCAAACAAGCAGAATCTTTGCCGGCTCCGATAAATAATCCAATAACTTATTTAACCGCGGTACTTCAACATAAAATATCCGGAATAAATGATGAATCATCACTGGAATATAATATGATCGTAATGGAAATATTAGACGCAGCGAAGCGGTCAGCCGCATCTGGTAAAAGAATCGTTTTGTGAGATTGAAAGGGCAATAAAGTGGAGTGTTTTCTTTCGCTGCCCAAATCGCATCCTCATAAAAATATCCAGTTATAAAACAGGCACGATATATGTTTAATCCCAATTATTATTAATTTAAAAAAGCATAATTATGAAATTAACAGGATGGATTTTGATCGTAGTGGGTATTGCAATGGTTATAATCAGGGGATTTTCTGTACCCGTTGAGAAAAATATTGTGGATGCAGGACCGATTCACATTAATAAAACTGAACACAAATGGATTGGTTGGCCAACGTATGCGGGTGGAATTATTGCTATTGTGGGTGTGGTGATGGTGGCTTCATCAAAAAAGACAACGTAAATGAATTTTTTGATCAGAGAAGAATAGCTGTTTTTAAGAAATGGCCATTTTTTTCTGTCCCATAGAAAATAAAAAATAGCCTGATAATTTTGTTTACTTTATCCATTTTTTTGGATTATTGGGCACAATAGGACTCCGTTAGTGTGGATTAATTTCCTGAGAATTGGTCAAAATTTGACAATCTTACATATTTTTTTATAAAATTAATCATCAAATAAAATGCAGGACATCATCAAAAAATTCAGGTTTAAAGAAAGCGGTGTAGCGATCAATGCACCAAAAGAAATTGAAACTGAATTTAGAAAAATCGGTTTCAAAATCGAATTTGATAAAAAATAAAAAAGCAAAAATACCCTTGTGTTCATCAACAACCAAAAAGAGTATTTAGATTTTTTAAAAAAAGATTTGAAGAACATTGAACCGGATAGTATGCTATGGTTTGCTTATCCAAAAGGGACCTCAAAAATTAAGACTGATATTAACAGGGACACCATTAGGGAAACCGGTGAACAATATGGAATTACCACGGTAACCGCTATATCAATTAACGATACGTGGAGCGCTTTACGGTTCAGGCCCATTGACAGAGTGGGAAAATAAATGAATTTTATGATGAAGGGTACAAACGAGTTAGCGGCCTGAACCATCCTGCGACAGGCTCAGGATGACCGTGCAGACTGCAGCCGAAGAATGCGCCCCGGCCGCATAAAATCATTCACTGTTTTTTGTCCCTTACAAAATATAAACAATAATCTACAATCTGTTTTGAAATAGTGTGACACAGATCTTTAAATTCAAGAAACTTACCGATTCAATTTTTTTACAAATCATATCCATCATGTAATTGACTGCAGACCCGATTGAGCTTCGCGTTTACACCGGTGATAATGGTTCATTTAATCTTTACATAGATGAAAATACAAACTACAATTATGAGCATGGCGGGTTCAGTACCATTCCTTTTCATTGGGATGAAAGTACTCAAACCCTTACTATCGGTAAACGCGAGGGAACTTTTGCCGGCATGTTGCAAGACCGGACTTTTAATGTAGTATTTGTTGATAGCTCTCGTGGTACTAGTGGTAAGGTGAGTAAAAAAATTGATAAAGTAATTCATTATACGGGGGAAGAGGTGAGGATTAAAAAGTGAAATGGAAATCGTTATTGGGGTTTGGTGTCAAAATTATCTGGAGAAAAAACTGATCAACGTTTGGAAACATTATCAACTATTTGGAATATTCCACTAGAAAAAGTAAAAGTTACAGCTCAAAAATTAATTGATATTGGATTTTTTGAGGAAAGAGGGGTCAAAGAGGATCCTCGTTTTTGGGTTCCCTTCCTTTATAGAAATGAACTTCAAATGATACAAGGGTCGGCTGATATATAAACCCCAACTTTGGCTCAAGGTTGTAATCTTTTTTTTAGGACAAGCAATCACTGTGTTGATACTAAAAAGAGATTAGTACATCCACTTCATAATCCGAAACTATAAATTCTCTAATAATGAAAAGTTGTATTTCATACATTTTGCGTTAGCAAAATGTATGAATATTTTTGTAAATAATTAAGGAAGATAGAAGGGGTAACACCGCAAAAGATTTTAGCAGAAAAAATGAACCTGATAAATTTGTAATTTTCAATTAAATCAATTCAATCGTTATGTGTAATGACCAATGAGAAAGTTACTTTAAAATGCTAAACATCTGCTTTATCATATGAGACAACTAATAATAATTTTATTGATTCTCGCTCCATCAATGGCAAAGGCACAAACGGATCGGCCAGCCGCTAAAGTTATTTTCTTTGATGACTTTAATAACAATAGAAACAACTGGATTATTGCCGATACTAAGCGTGCCAGATCGAGGATAGACAGCGGATTTTTTTATTTAACGGTCAATGGCCACGCATCCGGTGAAACGCAGGAAATCAATATTGATACCCGCAAAGATTTTGAAATAGAAACAAGAATAAAAATTGTTAGCGGTAATGCCGCCCATAAAAATTATTATAGCATGCTTTTCTGGGGTCGTGAAGCAATGAATGGTTATTACTTCACATTCGCTAAAGATGGTTTTGCTTCGGTGGAAATTTGCGATGTTAAAAAACAAAGTGATTGTATAACGAAGAACGGCTCGCTGCAAAAAACTGATCTCAGCCCGGATGAATTTAATGTGTACCTTATCAGGAAAACAGGTAAAACTTATTCTTTTTTTATCAACGGCAGGCAATTTTACGAAATGCCTTTTACTCCTTTCTTTGGTAATTTAATTGGTTTTGGTGCCGGCAGAAATGTAACCCTGGCAGTTGATTATTTAAAAGTAGTTTACCTGTAGCTAATTATCATGAGACCCGCTTTGGAGCGGTTTTGTGATCTTAGGTTAGGGCAAAGGCTAATAACTGAAGGCCTAATGCAAAAGGCAGGAAATTGCATATAGTCTTTTTTGTTCCGGTCCAGTTTTCATTTTGATCATTTAGATAGAAATCTTTCATACAATCATATACTCCTGATCTTGATCACAATTTTCTGATCCTTTTTATTGCCACCGGTTGTTATGTTGGGGCGATGCGCCGTTCCGGGAAAGAAAATAAAAAAAGTTCCTGGTTTTGCAATATATAGCTTGCCGGGGCCGCTGTAATGGGCTATGTCTTTTTCTGCGTTATAAGGTTCGGTAACTTTTACATCTGCTACAGGAGTAACACCGATTTTCTCTTCACCGGAAATTACATATTGCAAGTCAATATATTTTCGATGCGACTCCCATTTTGATTGATCATAATCTTTTGTGGGATCATCTGTTACAAAAGCATAAACGTTTTCGCCATCTATCGGGTATTTCCCAGGTGCGAGTTTGGTAAGGTCATGGTTTTTTAAAAATGCAAAAGTTTCATCCCAATATTTTTTATTGGCGCGATATTGCCGCGCAAATTCCTGCACTTTTACAGTGGAATGTGGCTGCAATTTCAAACCTCCCAGCCATTCCTGTTTTTTAAACCATTTTTCATTTTCCTTTTTAGAAGTAGGTGACTGTGCTTTTGTTGACAGGCAAAACCCTGAGAAAACAAGCATGAGCAGGAGAAATAACAATTTCTTTTTCATTGATTTTCTTATAAAATGAATATTAATTGTTGAAGGTAAGTAAAAAGCTGAATTGAAATATCAAGGATAATAACTTGTCTAAGTATCAATAATTTATTTCGTTTCATATTCAACGTTATCAAACTCCAAATTGCTACCTGGTTGGAAACTAAATAAAGTTCACCTTAACTTTGAACATAAAATTGATATAAAAATATAAATTGTTCTTCTCTATGAATATCTGTATTCTTTGTTTAAAACGATACAAAGGTAAAAGCTAAAAGTAAAAACTGAGAAATTAAAGTACCTGTATAATTTGCCCGGTGAGCTTCCATTGCCCATTTATTTTTTCCAGCATACGCACTTCGTATGTATGACTAACGGAGCCGTTTGCAGAAGTAGATGTTTCGTTATGCGTAATCAATGCTGTTCTTCCATGAATACTCATAGTATAGTTCGTATTTTTTGAGGTTCCGCCTTTACCCATCATTCCCGGTGAAGGATGTACGATTTTATCGGCGGGGAAAGAAAAAGTTTTTCCGTCTGCTGTCATTACAATGACAGTGCTGTAGGGCTCAATCTGCCAGCAAGCTGCATGGGCTATAGAATCACCCGAGCGCCAGGTTGCGGATTCTTTTTCGAGCAAGTGCACAATGGCTGTAGAATCGTTAGTTTGACTGAAAACATGCGTTGAAAAACCTGCGGCAATAAGAAACAGAAAAATGGTTTTCATACTATTATCATTTATTAGAATTAAAGATAGTGCATAAATATTTTAAAATTTTCAATGAAGATATACAGTTAGTAAATTCTAAGGATTCATAAATTCATATTTCACGAAACGTAATAGATAAGGGAAAGAAAGTTCTTTAAAATGTAAGCTTATCTCACAATTCTTTCACCTTCGTAATTAATCTTTCATTATTTCTTTATTTTTGGATATGGACTTCTCTTCTGTTTTCCCCATTCTAAAAAATTATACTTATCTGAATACTGCCTATTCGGGCTTGCTCTCAGTTGATATTGCAAGATGGAGAGCCGCCCACGACGCAGATTTTGTTTTAGGCGGAAGTAATTTCAAAATCAGGTATGCAAGTCTCATAGATGAGCTAAGAACCAATCTTTCAGGCCTCCTTGGTTCAAAGAAAGAAAATACATTTTTAGTAAATAATTTTTCCATTGGCTTTAATATCCTATTGAACGGATTGGATAAAAAACATCGTTTCTTATTGCTTAAAGAAGATTACCCGTCTATCCTACACCCTGTTATCAGCATGGGTTTTGATTATCGCGAAATAGCGATTGATGAGAATATTGAAGAAAATATTATGAATGCCATTGAAGATTTCAAACCCACGGTTTTTTGTTTTAGCATGGTTCAATACATCAGTGGTTTTAGAATGGATAGCGCATTTTTAAAAAAAATAAAAGCTACTTATCCGGATCTTCTTTTAGTTGCAGACGGTACCCAATTTACGGGAACAACTGTTTTTAATTTTTCATTATCCGGACTAGACGCCCTTGTTGGCAGTGGTTACAAGTGGTTAATGGGGGGCTATGGTAACGGATATGTTTTTCTATCCGATCAAATAAAAGATGAACTTTACGAAAATAGGAAGAAGGCACTGGGAACAGCGACACCTCAGATCAAAGGGAATTATTTATCCTTATTTTTTGAGCCCGGGCATTTAGATACACTCAGTTTTGGTTCTTTACTCCAGGGAATAAATTACCTGCAATCTTTAGGGATGGATTTTATAGAAAAAACCAATCAACAACTTTGTCAAACTGCAAGAGAAGCCTTTTATTCAAAAGGGTTAATTCCAGGTTGGATGTTTACCAGGAAAGAACAATCTACTATTATTAATTTACCTCTTGAAACAAAAATTATTGATAAAATAAATGCTGCAGGAATTCTGAGTTCCAATAGAGGAAAGGGTTTGCGGATATCTTTTCATTTTTATAATAACACGAAAGACTTAAATCACTTTCTTGAGGTTCTGGGCCAATAATTTTAGCCAATACTGCTGCCGGAATTAACTTCAATATTTTAATAGAGAAATAACACACACAAATGAAAATCCCGCAGGTTTAAAAACGTTTTATGAGAATAGGGTACTAAACAATTCAGTTAGTTTTGCGCAAAAATAAATAATACATGGCGAGACCTCCTTTGAATACACTTCCTAAACCTACACTCAAAGAAAAGTTTGCAGCACTGAGAAATATTCCGCGATTTTTTAAGCTTGTATGGGAAACCAATCAATGGTACACTCTATTAAATATTCTGCTTAGGTTAATTCGTTCAACCATACCAGTTAGTATACTATATATTGGTAAACTGATTATAGATGAAATCATATTATTAAGCAAAACACATAACGGTGATCTTGGTTATTTATGGAAATTAGTAGCGGCAGAATTGGCATTGGCGATTATATCCGATTCCCTGTCCCGTGCCACCGCTTTGACAGACAGTTTGCTGGGTGATCTCTTTTCAATCCATACTTCTGTAAAAATAATGGAACATGCAGCCACGCTGGATCTTGACCAGTTTGAAGATTCTGAATTTTATGATAAAATGGAGCGTGCAAGGCAACAAACGATTGGTCGTACTATTCTCTTATCGCAAATTCTTGCGCAGGTACAGGATATTATTACCATGGCTTTTCTGTTAGTTGGTTTAATAGCGTTCGATCCATGGTTGATTTTATTATTACTTATCGCCATTGTCCCGGCTTTTCTTGGCGAATCTTATTTTAATGACAAAAGTTATGCGCTCACCCGCGGCCAAACCCCGGAGCGGCGTGAGCTCGATTACATGCGCTATCTTGGAGCCAGCGATGAAACTGCAAAAGAGGTAAAACTCTTTAACCTGTCCGGCTTTTTAATTGACCGCTTTAAAACGCTTAGCAATAAATTTTATGATGATAACAAAAAGCTTTCTGCAAAACGTGCATCATGGGGCACCTTTTTTGCATTGCTGGGTAGTCTCGGTTATTATACTGCTTATGTTGTAATGATCCTGAAAACTGTGGCAGGAGCTATAACTATTGGTTCCCTCACATTTCTTTCAGGATCGTTCAAACAACTGAGAAGCCTGCTCGAAAATATTTTATCGCGCTTTACCACTGTGTCACAGAGCGCTATCTATCTCCGCGATTTTTTTGATTTTTTTGAGATTCAACCAAAGATCGTAGTTGCCCAAAAACCTTTTCCTTTTCCAAATCCCATCAGGCAGGGTATCACTTTTGAAAATGTGGGTTTTAAATATCATAACAGCGACAAGTGGGCCAACAGGTATTTAAGTTTCACCTTGCATGCCGGTGAAAAGCTGGCACTTGTTGGTGAAAACGGTGCTGGCAAAACAACGCTGGTGAAATTAATGGCGCGCCTGTACGATCCTGTTGAGGGCCGTATTTTGCTGGATGGCATTGACCTGCGGGAATATGATATTATGGATCTGCGAAAAAATATAGGCATTATTTTCCAGGATTATCTGCGCTACCAAATGAGCTTTGCACAAAATATAGCTGCCGGTAATATAGATGAACAGCACAATCGGCCATTGATACAGCAATCTGCGGAAAAAAGTTTGGCTCATCTTCTTGCGGATAGATTGCCAGACAAGTATGACCAGGCATTAGGACGCCGTTTTAATAATGGCATAGAATTAAGTGGTGGTGAATGGCAGAAAATTGCTCTTGCAAGAGCTTATATGAAAGATGCGCAATTATTAACTAAAGTTTCGGAGTTACAAAATCGATAATTTCGGCTCAGGGTGATCATTGCTGGAGTGGAAAATCCGAGAACAATCACACAATAAATTTGTCAACTCCGGGTTTGTAATTACTTGTTTGAAAAATATTTCCC
>DATKQQ010000331.1:0-8090 GCA_035532615.1 Hanamia sp. | reverse complement strand
CCAAACCAGATATTACCATCAATGCTAATTACGATAGACTGGGCAGTTATGTGCATGATTATAACGGCATTGGCGTATCTATCCCATTACCATTTTTTAACAGAAACCAGGGAAATATTAAAAATGCCATAATACAAACTGACGTGAGTAAAGTAGCTTATGAGAGCGATATGGACAGGGTAAAAAATGAAGTAACTACAAGCTACATTAATGCTTTACGTTCTGAAAGATTATTGCAGGGGTTTGACCCAAAGTTTGAAGAAAATATGAAAGATCTCATAAACCAGGTTACCATTAATTTTCAAAAAAAGAACATAACCATGCTCGAATTTTTAGATTATTACGATTCTTATAAGGAAAATGTTTTGCAAATAAATCAACTGCGCTTTAACAAAATGAGCTCACTGGAACAACTCAATTTCTCTATCGGTAAAATAATTTTTAATAAATAAAATCCTAAGAAAATACTCCTGCTCTTAAAAATTAAAATATTCATTACAATGATCAAATTTAATATTACCTCTTTTTTACTCTTGGGAATCGTAGTTTTTTCCAGTTGTAAATCCGATACTCAAGATACCGATGTACGACCAAAATTTGTGATATCAGATTCATTATTAAAAACCCTGGAAATAGATAGTGTCGTGAAATGTCCGCTTGTGGATGCGCTAACCCTTACAGGCCAGGTATCTTTCAATGAAGATAAAGTAGCAAGAATTTTTCCGATGGTTAGTGGTTACATCACTGATGTAACCGTAGAACTGGGAGACCATGTAAACAGTGGCCAAAGACTTGGAGTAATAAGAAGCGCTGAGATGGCAGGTTATGGAAATGATCTGGTAAATGCAAAAACCAATTTGCTGATTGCCCAAAAAAATATGGATGCTGCCGAAGACATGTACAAAAGTGGCCTGATGTCACAAAAAGATTTTATTACTGCGCAGGAAATGTACAAGCAGGCGCAATCTCAGTTAAACAGATCAAATGAAGTGCTTCAGATAAATGGTGGAAATACGCAGGGGGATTTTGTAGTAAAATCGCCCATAAGCGGTTTTGTAGTTGAAAAATTAGTAAACAACGACATGGCTATCAGACCTGACAATACAAACGATCTTTTTACAATTTCTAACTTAAAGGATGTGTGGGTAATAGCGAATGTATATGAATCGAACATTTCGCAAGTGCATCTCGGAGATGATGTAGATGTGACCACACTTTCTTATCCCGGGAAGGTATTTCATGGCAAAGTAGATAAAATATTAAATGTACTTGATCCAACCAATAAAGTCATGAAAATAAGAGTCGTACTTCCTAATCCTGATTATGCGTTAAAGCCGGAAATGTTTGCCAGCGTAACAGTAGTTAACAACACCAACAAAGAAGCCCTGTGCATTCCCTCCAGCACTTTGGTATTTGAAAGAAGCCAATATTTTGTTTTGCTTTATAAAAGTCAATCTAATGTAACTATCACCCCGGTGCAGGTAATAAGTACTAATGGAAACAGGACCTATATATCGGGTGGCGTGCAGGCTGGAGATAAATTAATAGGATCAGATGCCGTTTTAATTTATACCGCATTAAATTCTTAAAAAAGTAAAAATCTATTCATGTTAAAAATCCTGAGGTCAATCATAGCATTCTCCTTAAAGCGTAAATATTTCATTATTGCCGCCACTCTGTTACTTCTGATCGGAGGTATTATTACATTCAGGAACATGCCGATAGAAGCTTATCCTGATGTAACCAACACGGAGATAGATATTATCACCCAATGGCCCGGAAGAAGTGCTGAGGAAGTTGAAAAATTTATTACAATCCCCGTTGAGATTGCCATGAACCCGGTCCAATTGAAGACAAGCCTCCGGTCAACAAGTATTTTTGGATTATCTTATGTAAAACTCATTTTTGAGGATAATGTTACGTACGAACAGGCGAGGATGCAGGTAAATAATCTATTATCCAATGCCGATCTTCCGCCGGGGATATTACCTGCTGTGCAACCTCCAACAGGCCCTACGGGAGAGATTTACAGATATACTTTAAGAAGTAAAATCAGAAATGTAAGACAATTAAAAACTTTGCAGGATTGGGTAGTTGATCGCCAATTAAGATCTGTACCCGGCATTGCCGATGTAGTAAGTTTTGGAGGCGAAACGAAAGCTTACGAAATACAAGTGGATCCCGGTAAAATAAGTAATCTCGGAATATCACCATTAGATGTTTATAATGCGGTAACTAAAACTAACATTAATATTGGAGGAGACATTATCAACAAAAACAACGAGGCTTATGTGGTCAGGGGTATTGGTTTATTAAATGATATCAATGAAATCAAAAACATAATCATAGAGAATGTAAACGGGGTGCCTGTTTTGGTTAAGGATGTTGCTGATGTAAAAATATCCAATCTTCCCAGGCTGGGCCATGTAGGAAGGATGGATGCTATAGACTCTGCCGGGGTTAGGATCACGCATGATGAGCCTGACGATGTAGAAGCAATCGTTTTAATGCGTAAAGGTGCAAATCCTACCAACGTACTTAAAGCATTAGAATTAAAAGTTGATAAAATAAACAACGAGATATTACCACCAGACACCAAAATGGTTCCTTATTATAATAGAGATACCCTGATAAATTTTGCTACAGGAACTGTATTACACAATCTGATAGAGGGAATATTACTCGTTACATTAGTTGTGTCGCTGTTCATGTTTAACTGGCGCACAACCTTGATTGTTTCAATCATAATTCCGCTTTCGCTTTTGTTCGCTTTTATTTGTTTGCGGTTAATGAATATGTCGGCAAACCTTTTATCATTGGGCGCTATAGACTTTGGAATTATCATTGATGGCTCGGTAGTAATGGTAGAGGGGATTTTTGTGATTCTTGATCAAAAAGCAAAGCTTGCAGGGATGAGCCGATTCAATAAACTGGCCAAACTGGGAATGATAAAAAATAACGGTGCAGAATTAGGCAAGGCAATCTTCTTTGCCAAATTGATCATTATTGCCGCACTGGTACCCATTTTTTCTTTTCAGAAAATTGAAGGTAAATTATTTTCACCGCTTGCATATACCCTGGGATTCGCACTACTTGGCGGATTAATACTCACCTTGACTTTGGTGCCGGTTCTTATCAGCATGCTGCTTCGGAAAAATGTTCGCGAAAGGCATAACCCAATTGTTCACAACCTGAACAATTTTATGCTAAAAGGATTTGATTTTAGTGTAAAACATAAAAACACAGCCATTATTTCATCCATAATAATAATTGTTATTGGCTTATATTCATTCAAATTTCTGGGTACTGAATTTTTACCGGAACTGGATGAAGGCGCTATATGGCTCAGAGTACAACTACCATATAGTGTTTCGCTCGACAAATCCGTGGAAGTCGCAAAGCTGGTACGTAAAAAAATGATCGTATTTCCACAGGTAAAAACAATAGTCTCACAAACAGGCAGGCCTGATGATGGCACAGATGTAACCGGTTTCTATAACAATGAATTTGATGTGATTTTATATCCTGAAGACAGTTGGAAGCCACATATCAAAAAGTCTCAGTTGATAGCCGAAATGACTAAATCACTATCTGTAATTCCCGGTGCTGATCTTAATTTTTCACAACCTATTTCCGATAATATTGAAGAGGCTGTTTCAGGGGTAAAGGGTTCTATCGTTGTGAAAATATTCGGCGATTCTTTAAACTATATGGAAGGTAAAGCTTATGAAGTAGAAAACGTGTTAAAGGGGGTGAGAGGTATTAAAGACCTTGGAGTGATACAAAATTTGGGACAGCCGGAATTGGACATAGACCTTGATCAGCAAAAGATGGCGCTTTACGGGGTGGCTACTGCAGATGCGAATGCAGTAATAGAAATGGCAATTGGAGGAAAAGCAGCTACTGAATTGTATGAAGGCATCCGCAAATTCGACATACGTGTACGCATACCCGAAGAATATAGAAAATCAGAAACGGATATTGGCAACCTGATGGTACCAACAGAAAGCGGGTCTAAGGTGCCAATAAAAGAAATCGCTGATATTACAACCAAAACCGGTCCTGCACTCATTTTTCGTGATGATAACGAAAGATTTTCTGCAGTGAAATTTTCTGTACGCGGCCGCGATATGGGCAGTGCTATACAAGAAGCACAGCAAAAAGTAAAAGAAAGAGTACAACTGAAGAATGGTTATTCCATGGCGTGGCAGGGAGACTTTGAAAACGAACAACGTGCTACAAAAAGATTACAGGAGGTAGTTCCCATTAGTTTATTGCTCATTTTTCTGTTACTGTTCAGCATGTTTGGAAATTTCAAAGACGCGTGGTTGGTCTTTCTCAATGTGCCTTTTGCTATTGTGGGGGGCATAGCGGCATTGTATATCACGGGAACCAATTTTAGTATTTCAGCAGGTATTGGATTCATTGCACTATTTGGTATTTGTATTTTGTTTGGTGTATTGATAATAACGGAAATAAAACACAACCTTGAAAATTCGAGAAAGGGCCATCAGGTCTCTTTACACAAAGCAATCAGAGCAGGTGTTCTTGCCCGCGTACGACCTGTAATGATGACGGCATTTATGGATGCTGTTGGTTTATTACCTGCAGCGATTTCAACCGGTATCGGATCAGAAAGCTCGAGACCACTGGCGCGCGTAATTATAGGTGGGGTTTTATGTGCTATGTTTTTTTCTATCTGGATCTTTCCTCTATTCTTTGCAAGAGCCTATCGTAAATTTGACCCTCAACATGCAGAAGATCCGGGAAATAATGAGACCGAAAACATCAAAAAATTAAGCTGATCAAAATAACGGGAAAGCATTATGAATAAAAGAAAGTTAATAAAAAAAAATCCAATAAAAGTGGGAGGTGTGGACATTGCCCAAGTCGGCTCGCTCAGGTTGGTATCCCCACCATTAAATATTTCGAAACCCTCCCGGGAAAAATGTTTTTCTAAAAAGATATTTGCTTTTTGTCTTTTGCTCTCCTTAATTATTTCATTAAATGCTAATGCGCAAATAACAAAGGAGCCCGAATTATTAAATGCATCAAACGAATTTAATTCCAAACGCCTTACTACAGTGGTGATTGGTGAAACGGCTTTGGCGTCAGTTGTCACCATTGGTTTACAATACTTATGGTACAAAAAATATCCAAAAAGCCGATTCCATTTTTTTAATGATGATGATGAATGGCTTCAGATGGATAAGATGGGGCATGCAACTACGGCGTACAATATATCGGCTGTTCAATACAACCTGATGCGATGGAGCGGCGTAAACAGGACCACTTCAGAATGGGTTGGCGGAGCAACGGGCTTTGCTTATCTGATAATGATAGAAATAATGGATGGCTTTTCTAAAGAATGGGGATTCTCAAAAGGAGACATGGAAGCTGACTTTTTTGGTTCGGCATTTTTTACAGGGCAGCAGGCTTTGTGGAAGGAGCAAAGGATTCAAATGCGTTTTTCATTTCACAAAAGCATCTTTGCAAATTACAATCCAAATGAATTGGGAGCTAATTTTCCGCAGCGATTAATTAAAGACTACAACGCGCAGAGTTATTGGTTTTCATTCAATATTCATTCTTTTTTAAATAAAGGAAATAACTTTCCTTCTTGGATAAATGCCGACCTTGGATATGGCGCCGATGGAATGACCGGCGCTGTTATCAATCCTAAAGAAGTAAATGGAAAACCCATTCCAACATTTAAAAGAAGCAGGAAATTTTTCTTTGGAGTAGATGGTGCTTTTAACAAACCTGGCACCATTCCATTTCCTTCATGGATCAATATTTTCAGAATTCCCACACCGGTAATTGAATTAAAAGAACATAAAATATTATTTCGGCCTTTCTATTTTTAGAACTGTATGCCAAATTAAAACCTGCATCAATCTATTGTGATTGGTTCATTTCTATCTATCTATCTAAATTCTTTGGTTACTATTAGTTTTTAAGTAAAAAAAATCAACGGCCAACCCAAAATAATTTTAAAAAAGTTTTAAAAGACTACTAAAAGCTAATGAAATAAGACACTTATCTCTCTTTCTGTTTACTCAAAATATTATAACATAAAATAATCATCACCACCAGCTCTAAAAAGGCAACAGTTATTAAATTTTGAATTCCATAAACCTGTGCAATAATTCCCATTGCGTAATTGATAAGCATATTTCCTGCTAAAGCAATTACAAAAACCAGGCTGAAGGCAGTGCCGGAAAGTTCTTTATAACGGTGACCTACCAATCCCAACATCAAAGGGAAACCTCCGGCAAGACCTGCTCCTAACAATATCAAACCTGCAACAGATAATAAAAAATATTTTCCCAATGCTAAAAATAACAAGCCAAAAAATATCATACAGAAAGCACCAATCCATAATTTCCTTAAATCAGAATTTCTAAAAACACTTCCCAGCAAAAGTCGCATAACGGTCATCCCAACCACAAAAAGAGAAAGTGCATATAAGGCTTTATTTTGAGGAATAGAGAGCCCATTGGTAAGAAAAGTAGTTGTCCAGTTATTAATGATTGCTTCAAAACTACTTTGACAAAAAAGAAAAAAAGCAATAAGAATTAAAACGCTGTCTTTGAATAAAGAAAAGCCTTTGGCAACCGGAAATCCCTGCGCCTGCTTAGGCGGAGGGAATTTTATGATCAAATAAAATATTCCCATACCGAGGGTTGCGAACCCAACAACACATAGAATCGCTTCGTAAGTAAATTTATTTTCCAGTATGCCTAACAGAAAGGGAGTTCCTAAAGCGCCGATTCCAAAAAATACACCGAGAAGACTGAGATTAGCGCCTTTATCTTTATCGCTGATATCTGAAACCAAAGCACTGGTAGCCCCATTTATTGCGCCGCCTCCCAAACCAAATAAAAAAATACTCACTTTCAATAAACTATGAGAAGGTGCGTAGGCAATTCCTTCAAAGCCAATGAACATACTAAGACAAGTGAGTGATAATAAAATACTATAACCGTATTTATCACAAAATGGTCCGAAAAACAATGAACCCAATAAAATCCCAAAAGGTAAAATAGAAAACAAAGTACCTGAAGCAATTTCATCCAACTGGTATTTTTGCTCCAGGCCGTGTTTTACAGAACCGAGAGTAGTAATGCCCATTCCAAAAAACAAAATCCCGACACAGGCTGCCCAAAAAATTAATTTTTTGTTTCGCATGCGAAATATATTTTTAAGAATTCAATTCTTTGAGGGCTAAAAAACCTGCCCCATATACTCCCGCGTCATTTTGTAAACCGGATGCTTCAAAATCTACTTGTTGAATACTGATGGGTTGTGCCCATTTGGTAGCTTCTTGTTTAATTTTCGATATCAATGAAACCGCCGGGCCAAAAACGCCACCTCCAAAAATTATTTTTTCGGGATTAAAAAGACTGACAAGATTGGCGCATGCCATTCCCCAAAATTCAATACAAAGATTAACCACTTCTTCTGCAATTTCATCTTTTTTTTCATACGCTCTAAATACATTCAAAGAAGTAATTTTCTCTATCGGTTTGTTTCTAAATTCTCCTGAATAATGTTTTTTCTCTCCCAAAATTTTTTGAGTCAGCCTCGCGATTCCTTCTCCTGAAGTATAATATTCGAGGCAACCACAATCCGAAAGTTTTTTTTCAAAAGGCCTTTGAAGCGCCATCCAACCAATTGCTCCGGCAATATCGTTTGAGCCCCGCAATACATTTCCATTTATTAAAATACCTGCTCCAATCCCGGTTCCTACAGAAAGAAAAATAGCATCCTTGCATTTTTGCGCATTCCCTTTCCACACTTCTCCTAAAATATAACATGACCTGTCACTGTCAACTGTTACAGGCATTTTTCCAGATACTTTCTTAACCTCCTCAAGCAACGGATAATTATCCCATCCCTGTATGTTGGGTGCCCAAACAGTTCCCTTCTTTGAAAAATAGATACCAGGAACAGAAATGCCAATAGATTTAATTTCGTCTCCAGTGATCTCTGTAACGTCGGATAAAGTAGAAATCCTGTTGACGATTAATTCCCCCACTTCTGCACCTTTGCGATTTTCCAATGGGGTGATTTCTCTGAAGGAAATT
>DATKQQ010000330.1:0-3445 GCA_035532615.1 Hanamia sp. | reverse complement strand
GGCGGTTTATAATTCTTTCTTCATAAACGTGAAGTTGTTTAAATTTTACCAGGATCAGTTGTGGACGATAAACAGATTTATAGATAACTTTATATTTTTCGATAAAGTCTTTTTGAATATTCATTATACGCTCCGAAAGGTTCTCATTTGGGGTAATAATGATTTTATATTCACTCACATGGTAACCAGGCAAGGTTGAAATCGGAGAGTTCATAATTGCAATATTGTATGTATTCGTAATTCTGCCCTTGCTTTAAAAAATGGATCTTCTATTTCAAAAGTAAGAAAACTAAATTGTTTAGCAAAGGAAAATCAAATATTTACATAATTATAAACTCGGACAACGAGAGGATGGATTTTATGGGTTCTTTTTTTGCGGAGTTCCTTAATCCCCTGCTTCCTGTACGCACGGACCATTTCTTTAACCTAATCTAATAATATAAATTTGCTATTTGCGGGTCATGCTTTCAAGAAACCTAAAACTATAAAATAATAAAATATGAGACTTATAAAGTTTAAAATTGACAAATATAAATGCATTGACGACTCAAAATGGATTGAAGTAAGCGAACTTACTGTGATAGTAGGAAAGAATGAGGCAGGGAAAACAACACTTTTGAAAGGGTTGCACAAACTAAACCCGTTCAATAAGGAACCCTATAAAATGGATAGAGAATGGCCCAGAAGCAAGCGTAATGAAAGAGATGTCAAACAAATTGTTTGTACGGCAGTTTTTGAATTATCAGACACAGATATAAATGAAATCACAACTATAGCCGGACAAAGCATATTTTCGAAATTAATTGAGGTTACAAGAAATTATGCTGATGAATTTGTCATTGGAACAAAAGATATTTTCAAAGATGAATTGGCACCAGAATTAAGTAAAAGTGTGACTGACTTTATTAAAATGAATCTTCCCACTTTTATATATATGTCGGACTATAAAATTTTTAACGGCGCTGCATTGTTAGACCAAGTGTGGCATCGCAAGCAAAGCAACCAACAGACCGAAGAAGACAAGACCCTTTTGACCATCTTAGATCTTTCAGGGTTAACGATTCAGGACGAAGTAACAAAAGGCAACTCCCCTGACACTAGCGTAAGGGAGCAAAGACAGTACGACCTAGACGACGCATCGGCTACATTAACACGGACAATTTCTGAAAGATGGAATCAAAAAAAGTATGAAGTAAAATTTAGCGCAGATGGCCAACACTTCTTTACGTTTGTAAAGGATGAAAAAGATCCTGCCCTAATAAGGCTTGAAGAACGTTCAAAAGGATTTCAATGGTTCTTTTCGTTTGACCTAATGTTCATGTATGAGAGTAAAGGCTCTTTTAAAAACTGTGTAATACTTTTAGATGAGCCAGGGTTGCATCTTCATCCAGACGGTCAGAGAGATTTATTAAAGCGTTTAGAAAATTATTCAAAGGACAATACACTTATTTATTCTACACACTTACCTTTTATGATTGATTTGCAAAATCCTGAGGGTATTAGAGTAATAACAGAAAGTAGTGCCGGATCTTTTGTAACAGAAGAATTAACAAACAGTCAACCTGAATCAAAATTCGTATTACAAGCTGCTTTGGGAATGAGTGGCGCATCAAGCTACCTGCTTTCATATAAGAATCTTGTTGTAGAAGGAGTAGATGATTTCTGGTTCATAACTGCATTATCAAATTTGTTTGAGCGGTCGAACGAGGAAAGTTTAAACGATGAAATATTTATAACCTCAGCAGGTGGAGCGTCAGAAGCAGTCTACATTAGCACTTTCATGATAGGACAAAAACTTCAAGCTTATACATTGCTTGACGGAGATTCAGCAGGAAATGAAGCAAAAGAAAAATTATTGAAAAAATGGCTAACGAAATACAACGATACTAAGTCTTCAGTAGATACGTTGAACGAGGTCTTAGAAGTAAAGGAAAATGATTTCGCAATTGAAGATATATTTACGGAAGATTATTATCTGAGCAAAGTCAAACAGGCGTATAAATCTCAATTATTGGCAACAGATACAAAAACAATAAAACTAAAAGGCAGTGACTTACTTGTAAACAAAGTAGAACGAGCATTAAAAGATTTGGGAATTAGCTTTAATAAGGGTTCTGTTGCTAAGCTAATAAGAAAAGACATAAATCAAATGAAGGCCTCAGTTGAACTTGCCGACACAACACGAAAAGCAGCACAAAAAATCATTTCGCACATTAACAAAAAACTGAGCTGACAGAAGTACAAACGCACAGCAAAAGTGTAGCAACAAATGTGATTGACATTGAAGTATCAGCTATGTGCCTCACGAACCATTTCTTTATCTTCAATTTCTGATCATGGATTATACTTCGCTTCGCCCAGTGGATCCAATCACTGATATAAACTTATCCTGGATAAAAATAAAATCTACTTCCCCTTTCCTTCATTCCGCTCCGCTAAACGCTCATTCATTGCACTTCGCTATTTATTTAGCCAAGCTTCGCGGAACTTCCACACGCTTCAAAAGGTTACAGTAAAAAATAAAAATCCCGATTAATTACAGCTTTACTGTCCTGGAGAGAAATTAACTACAAAGCCATGCGCCTTTCTCTCTCTTTCGCTTCCAGCTTCGCCGTCTCGTTCCTCGCCGACTTCGCTTCCAGCGCTGCGTTCATTCAAGCCGCACCGCTTTTAAAATCATTCCTCAAAATTCAGCCACATCGCAGCCAATGAAGCAGCGATTTTTTTTGTTGTAATCTTTTTGTTGGCTGCCTCATCCGCTGCGTATCCTTCCGCACAAAACAAAAAACTTTAGGGCTAATCTAATTATTGTCATCCAGCCTATCGAAGAATATGCCAACCGCTCGAAAAAATACAGCCAACGCTACATGTGCCTTCGGCGTTCTTTACTCAACTATAGATTATGTCCTCAACAAATCCGGTTAAGTTGTCCCGAAAAAAAACGGCTGGAAATAAAAAAAATCATGCCAGGCAGGTTCGTTCCTCACCGTGCCTGTCATGGTTTTGCTCCGCTTCGCTTTTTTCCGGTCGGTGGTTGTTTTGTATTTTTTTTGCCTGACACAAAACCCTGTAGAAAAAAATCCACACCGCCTGTCTTGTAGTCCGGTCGCAATTTTTCTGTTTTCCTACGCTCATGTGAACATGCCAACCCCGCGAAAAAACAGGAAGCTCCCTATGCGCCCCTGCGTCCCTATGGCGTCTCTGGCACAGCCACATTGTGTTCAGCCTTCGTTTTTTTGCCGTGAAAATCTACAGTAAAAAATAAAAATAGTTTCGACAAAAAAAACTCCCGGCCTCTCCCCGCCATAATGGCACTAACTTAATGTATTATTTATACTTTCGGTATCTACCTGCTTTTACCCTCCTTGTGAAATGCCTGCCAGGCCTTTGAAGAATTATTTGTTTCTCAATCTGCCTGAGCAGCCTGTCCATATCTTCCTGAGGA
>DATKQQ010000329.1:0-2287 GCA_035532615.1 Hanamia sp. | reverse complement strand
AGCTAAGGCAAAAGCCGAAGAAGAAAGGAGAAAAAAACAAAGGCTGAAAACAGCAGCCTAAGTAAAAAAGAGAGTTATATCAGGATATAATAGGAATGCGTATGCGAAGTATGAAAGAAAACCCTTATCAAATATATCTATCTGTAATATGATGGTGATATTTTTCTGCATGTTTCTTCAAGGATAATAAAATCCGGAAACTGGCTCTGAGAAATCATCAGACAAAAGAAAAAATGGGCAGTTTTCTTGCAGACACTAATTAAAATAAAATTAATAATCATTTGCAACTGCAAAATATTTTTACTTTAATCCTTAAAAAGAGTTTTTAAGGGCCGACTAATTAGTCAACCTCTCCGGTAGTGTACGCTAAAATTTCTGATTATCTTATCAGGGGGGTTGGGTGCCAGTACCATGGCTTCCCTCTCCGTCCTATGAGAAGAGTGGCGGGGTGAGGTTTTAGCACAAAAGAATTCCTCTTCGAATCAGATGATTGTTCATTTGCTCTTAAGCTCTTCTCAAAAGTTTGTCTGAAGCAGAAAATATTACAGTCAAAAAACATCCGCTTCCGGGCTGAGAAATAAAGTCAGCAGTACCATTATAAGAAGCCGCTCGGCTTTTAATATTGGCAATACCTATTCCGTTCATCTTTTTACCGGTATCAAAACCAATTCCATTATCTGAAATAATTAGCTTAACAAATTTTTTATTTTGCAAGAGTTTTATAACTACTTTAGTTGCTTTGGCATGTTTCAGAATATTATTCAGTTGCTCCTGTATGATCCTGTAGATATTCAGTTTGAATTCATCATTCACGCTATTTTCAATAAAATCTTCTACTTTAAATACTATTTTCACAGCATTCACTTCCATTGTGTCGTGGCGGATATTTTCGATAGCTGCGCAAAGGCCTAAATCCTTAATGGCATTTGTTGTTAAACCCTTACCTAATTTCCTGATCTCTTCAATGGCAGTAAGGGTGTATTCGGAAGAACGGCTTAAATACATTTCACTGTCTTTCCCTCCATACTTTGCCATTTCTAAGTATAGCTTTGACGCGACGAGTAATTGGTTTACATTATCATGAAGTTCTTTTCCTATATCCGACCTTTCTGTATCTTTGGCATCCTCTGCTGCTTCTGTAATCTGCATTTCCTTTAATTTGATCTCCCGTTCCAGGCTTTCTTCAAGCACTTTTTGTTTGCTAATATCATGCACGGAACCAATCACCCGGTAGGCGTTGCCATCAGAGTTTCGCAAGATAATACGGCTGATCAATACATTGGCAACAGAACCATCTCTTCTCAAAAAACGATAACCATTCTTCCAATTAATTATTTTTGATTTTAGAACCCTGTGATATTCTTTCATAAACTCTTCTTTATCATCAGGATGAATATGGATTAGCCAATCTTCTGAAGACATCCTATTTTTCTTTCTTTTATAGCCGAATTCCTTTTCATAAGCATCATTTACCATCACCTTATCAGCTAAAAGATCAGAATCAAATAATATATCGGATGATAAATTAAACATGATACTGAAATGCTCCTCTACCTCTGTAAGCAATTTCTTTATCCCGATATTTTCATATTTCAGCTTTTCATCTTCACACTTTTTTAGGGCTAAAAGAATGTTATTATCCACTATTTTTTGCCTCCTGGTATCAATACGTTTTTGCTTTGATTTTGCAATGACGATATTTTCAGCTACTATTTTTTGATTCTTTGTATCAATGCTTTTTTGCTTTGATTTTGCAATGACAATATTATCAGCTACTATTTTTTCATTCTTAATATTAATATTTTTTTGATTCTTTTTTGAAAGGATGATATTATCTGAAACTATTTTTTCATTCTTAGTATCAATAATTTTTTGCTTTGATTTTGCAATGACAATATTGTCAGCTACTATTTTTTGATTCTTAGTATCAATATTTTTTTGATCCAAAATGCTTTGACTTTTGTCTGCAATGCTTATAATTGCTTTTTCAACCCCATTATCATTTTTAAAAACCGCATAGTTGATTTCGCAGGGAAATAGTTGGCCGTCTTTTTTTATGCCGTTTAGTATAATAGATGGCTTTTCTGCTACAGTCTGTTGTTTTACTAATTTTTTAAAATTACTTTCCGTAATATCAAAAATGTCAATCCTGTTTTTAGTCAGTAATAACTTTTTCGAATAACCGAAAAGTTTTGATGCAGCCTTATTAACCATTATGATATTTCCGCTGCTTAAAGTAAAAACGATATTCGCAAGCGAAGAATTATCAAAACCAAGCTGTCCCAGA
>DATKQQ010000328.1:0-15059 GCA_035532615.1 Hanamia sp. | reverse complement strand
GCATTAGTTTGAAACCTTTTGCCAAACTCTATTATATTCATTCCTTGAAACATAACTAATTATTTTAGCTACAAAATTACTAATTATATTAGTCTAAAACAAATCCTATATTTACATCACGATTTATACGCCTAATTCTATCAATTAATAAGTTAGGAACAGATTGTTGTGATTGGCAAGTAACAGTATGTTTTTATTGCGCATTACATCTTATTAACGCTCATTTGAGTTTGTATACTATGCAATACAGGAAGCATGTTGATGTTAAAGATGCATTGAATCCGAAAAATCAAATATCTGTAACTAAGGGAAGCGCGTTGCCAGATAATGAGTATTTAGCTTATAATAAATTGCAATCATTATCAAGAAGAAGCAGATATTTAGTTAACGAAAAGGATAATAATTTAAATTCTGATTTAGCCTCTCTTACTTATGAAATTCATTTAAACAGGGCGTTAAAGCATCTTAATACCCTTATAGTCTTTTTTAAAAGAAAATACACCATTGAGTTCCCGAATATATCCTTAAAATGCGAAGGGATTAAAAGAGGGGATTTATGTTTTTGCATATAATCCATTTAAAAATAATTAACTTATTTAAGAGGCTATATTATTTTACCCATTATATTTGATTATTGTGAATCCGTGTTTTGGCACGTATGCTATGGTATTAGTTAACTCGAAAGCAATAGCAGGTTTGCGTTTTATTAGTTCTTTCCATCATTTAGAAACAGTTTTGATTCGAGGTTTTGTGTCCTTATAAAAGTCAAGCATTTTGAGGCTTGAAACTGTTTTTTAAAAATTATTCCCATTTTTTATATTACCTTTTTTTATTTAACATTTCAAACTGAGACACTACCAGAAATATTTAGTTTCAGAATAAGAATAAGCCAATAAAAATAACAAAATCTACTCTTCTTATCTTTGCCAGCTTATGGCAAACGAATTAAATAATTTTAGTGAAATAATCGCTCATTGCAAAGAATATGGATATATATTTCCTTCCAGCGAAATTTATGATGGATTAAGCGCGGTTTATGATTATGGTCAAAATGGCTCCCAGTTAAAAAAGAATATTCGTGATTACTGGTGGAAAAGTATGACCCAACTTCGTGAAAATATTGTGGGAATAGACGCTGCGATTTTTATGCATCCGCTTACCTGGAAAGCGAGCGGGCACATAGATAACTTCAGTGACCCAATGATAGATAATAAAGACAGCAAAAAACGCTATCGAGTAGATCACTTAATAGAAAGCCATGCTGAAAAATTAGCCCTTAAAGGAAAGAAAGAAGAAGAATATGCTTTATTAAAAAAAATGAACGAACTACTTGCTAAGGATGATTTTGCCGGCTTGAAAAATCTGATAGATGAAAATAAAATTGTTTGTCAGATCAGTGGGAGCAGCAACTGGACAGACATTCGTCAATTTAATTTGATGTTTTCAACTGAATTCGGTTCTACTGTTTCAAGTGAAGATGAAGACAATAAAGTGTATCTGCGTCCAGAAACGGCACAAGGCATTTTTGTAAATTTTCTCAACGTGCAAAAATCCGGTAGAATGAAAATCCCTTTTGGTATTGCACAAACCGGCAAAGCTTTCAGGAATGAAATTGTGGCGAGGCAATTTATTTTCCGCATGCGGGAATTTGAACAAATGGAAATGCAGTTTTTTGTACGCCCCGGCACAGAATTGCAATGGTACGAATACTGGAAAGCAGAAAGATTAAAATGGCACGAAAGCCTTGGAATTCCTGCAGAAAAGCTGCGCTACCACGATCATGTAAAGCTGGCGCATTATGCCAATGCTGCTGTTGATATTGAATATGAATTCCCTTTCGGATTTAAAGAACTGGAAGGTATTCATTCCCGTACTGATTTTGATTTGACTCGACACCAGAACCTCAGCAAAAAGAAATTACAATACTTTGATAATGACCTTAAAGAAGATGGAAAACCTTACGGAAATTATATTCCTTATGTGGTAGAAACTTCGGTTGGCTTAGATCGTTTATTCTTAACCGTTATATCCATGTCTTATGCAGAAGAAAAGTGGAGAAAAGAAGATGGTACTGAAGATAGTCGTGTGGTTTTAAGAATTCCGGCAAAAATTGCTCCTTATAAATTGGCAATACTTCCTTTAGTAAAAAAAGATGGCCTGCCTGAAATTGCTAAAAATTTAATGAATGATTGTGAACAATCTTTCTATACTTTTTATGAAGAAAAAGACAGCATAGGCAAGCGTTACAGAAGAATGGATGCTATAGGAACTCCTTTTTGTGTGACGATAGATCACCAGACAAAAGAAGATAATACGGTTACCATAAGGGACAGGGATACCATGACGCAGGAAAGAATTGCATTAGTAGATGTGAGGAAATTGATTACAGGAAAAATCAGTTAATCTAAGTTTGAAAATTAATTGCTTTTCTTTCTAAAAAATCCAAAATGGCTCATTAAAAATATACCAATCGCCATTCCACAAACTAAAAGCTAAGAATTTGAATTGCTTTTATACAATCAATTTCTCCCGATCTGTAAAAATTAAAAACAGAAAGTAGAATTGTAACGAAATGATTATGAAACGGAAGCGATTTCTTTTCCCAATTTTTTTTTAAGAATAAGAAAAATTTAAAAATGCTTTTTTATGCATTTAGTAAACAAAACTACTTATAATACGGTAGGCAGGTAAATAAGTTCGGTTTCTATTTTTTATCATTTTCGTTCTATCCATACAATTCAAAATGAATGGCTTTCCTGTCATAACCCAAATCCGCGATCTTTTTCCGGGCGTCATCAATCATAAATTTCCAGCCGCATAAATAAAACGCTGCGGGTTTTAAATTTTCTACTGTTTCACACGCATCATTATTCTTTTTACATATTTCTTCATACAAATTATGTACATAGCCTGTGTGCCCATCCCAGCTTTCGCGGCTTAATGTAGGCATAAATGATAGATTTCCCATTTCTTTTTCCAGGGCTTTCATTTCATCAAAATAAAGCAGGTCTTTTTGTGTGCGACATCCATAAATTAAATATAGATTTTGATGTGGAACAGCATGGAGTTTCATATAATTAATCATGCTCCTGAATGGAGCAATTCCGGTTCCGGTGCAAATAAAAAATATATCCTTTTCAATTTTTTCAGGCAAGGTAAATACGCCTTGTGCGCCCCGAAAAGTAAGCTCAGAACCTACTTTCACCTCATTAAATAAATAGGTGGTTCCCAAGCCGCCTTCCAAAAGCACGATTAATAACTCATACACATTGCTTCCGTCGGGCCAGCTTGCAATAGAGTAACTGCGCCACCTTTTATTTTTTTGTTCGTGAATGGGAAGGTCAAGAGTTACAAACTGGCCTGCCTTAAAATTAAAAGAATCTAATTCATTCACCTTTATAAAATACCGTTTTGTATTATAGGTTTCATCTATAATTTTTATGACTGTACCGGTACGCCAGGGTTCAAGTGCCATTTGAATAATTTTTAGGAAAAATACAAATGATATTTTGAATGAAAAATTAAAATGTGTAAGAGATGTTATAAAATCCTTCCTTCTTTCATTCTATCTTCATAAAACTCTTTCAAAATACTAACTTTGCAGCCTTGAAAAAGTAGGTGAATGAATCTTGATGTGTTGTTAAATAGTTATGCAAATGATGAGCGCATTTTAAAAATTGCGAATGAAATTCTTTTATCCAAAACCCAGCACATTCATCTTTCAGGTTTGCATGGCAGCGCTTCAGAGTTTATATTTTCAGTAGTTTTCAACCAACCCAATTCTGCTTCTCTTAATCATCTGGTGATTTTAAATGATGCAGAAAAAGCTGCTTATTTTCACAACACGATTGAAAATATTACCAATGCTTTAGATGTTTTCTATTTCCCTTCATCCTTTAAAAACAAAAAGGATTTCCACCAATTAAATAGCAGTCATGTGATGTTGAGAACTGAGGCATTGACGAAATTAAGTGCAGGAGGCAATAAGAAAATTATTATCACTTACCCCGAAGCGCTTTTTGAAAAAGTAGTTTTATCAAAAACGCTCACGCAAAATATCATTTCTTTTAAACAAGGCGAAACCATTAAAGTGGATGAATTGCTGGAGACCTTTGTGAATCATGGTTTCATCCGGACAGACTTTGTTTATGAACCCGGGCAATTTGCCATGCGAGGCGGAATTCTGGATATTTATTCCTACGGAAATGAAAAACCATATCGAATTGAATTATTCGGAAATGAAATTGACAGCATTCGTTTGTTTGATCCGGAAACACAATTGAGTGAGCGCAAACTTTTGCAGGTAAATATTATTCCGAATGTGGAGACACAATTTGTAAGTGGAGAAAAAGTTTCATTGTTGAATTTTCTCCCCGATAATACCATTGTGTGGAGTGAGGATTGGGAATATGTAAAACAAATTATTGAACAGGAAGAAGAAGATTTGAAGTCAGCTATCGGAGTACAGGGGTCAGCTTTGAGCGTTCGGTCTTTAGTAAGTACCTCAGAAGATGATGAACCGAATGAAATAAAAGAAGTCTCTGAAAATGATTTCATAGGTGCTTCTGTTTTAGAAAATGAAATTGAAAAGCGCCACGTGATTGAGTTTGGCAGCAAAAAATATTTTTCAAAAGAAAATGAAATCCGTTTTTCTATTCAGCAGCAACCCGCTTTCAACAGGCAGTTTCAAATGTTGATTGATAACCTGAAAAATTATGAATCAAAGAAATACAATATTTTCATTTTCGCTGAAAATCCTAAACAATTAGAAAGATTACATTCTATATTTCGGGATTTGAACTCAGAAATCAATTTTGTACCGATACCGGTTTCCATTCACGAAGGGTTTATTGACAATGATTTAAAAATTGTTTGTTATACAGATCATGAAATTTTTCAGAGGTATCATAAATACAGGGTAAAACAGGCTTTCAACAAAAACAAAGCACTCACATTAAAAATGCTTCGCGAATTGCAGCCTGGCGATTATGTAACTCACATAGATCATGGTGTAGGTGTTTTCAGCGGGCTTGAAAAAATAAATTCAAATGGTGTAATGCAGGAAGCGGTGAGAATTGTTTATAAAGACAATGACCTGCTTTATGTAAACATTTCTTCACTCCACAAAATTAGTAAGTATAGTGGCAAAGAAGGCACCGTGCCTAAGATGAATAAACTGGGAAGTGATGTATGGAATAAATTAAAAGATAAAACCAAAAAGCAGGTAAAAGATATTGCTGCTGATCTTATCAAACTCTATGCCCACAGAAAAAGTCACAAAGGATTTGCCCATTCGCCCGATAATTATATGCAAACAGAACTGGAATCTTCATTTTTATATGAGGACACTCCAGACCAAAGCAAAGCTGTAACTGATGTAAAATCGGATATGGAAAAAGAATCTCCTATGGACAGGCTTATCTGCGGCGATGTAGGTTTTGGAAAAACAGAAGTTGCCGTTAGAGCTGCTTTCAAAACCAATCTTGATGGCAAACAGGCTGCAGTATTGGTTCCTACTACCATTCTGGCGTATCAACATTACAAAACCTTTAGTGAAAGGCTAAGTGATTTTCCGGTAACGGTTGATTATATAAACCGTTTTAAAACCGCTAAAGAAAGAAAAGAAACTTTACAAAAATTAGAGGAAGGAAAAATAGATATTATTATTGGCACTCATGCCTTGTTAAGTAAGGATGTGAAGTTTAAAGATTTAGGATTAATAGTAATTGACGAAGAGCAAAAATTTGGGGTAGCTGCAAAAGAAAAATTAAAACTGTTACGGGAAACAGTTGATTCGCTCACCTTAACGGCGACCCCTATCCCAAGAACTTTGCAGTTCAGTTTAATGGGAGCAAGAGATCTGAGTATCATCAATACACCGCCACCCAATCGCCAACCTATACAAACGGAGGTGCATGTATTTAACCAGGAATTTATAAGAGATGCCATTTATTATGAAGTGGAAAGAGGCGGCCAGGTTTTCTTTATTCACAACCGGGTAAATGGCTTGCTGGAAATAAAAACACTGATCCAGGGATTGTGTCCCGATCTTAGCATTGCGCATGCTCATGGCCAATTGGAAGGAGCCAGGTTGGAAGAAACCATCCTCGATTTTATGGACCGTAAATATGATGTGCTCGTTTGTACCAATATTATTGAAAGCGGCGTTGACATTCCTAATGTAAATACTATCATCGTCAACAATGCGCAGCATTTTGGATTGAGCGATCTGCACCAGCTTCGAGGTAGAGTGGGCCGAAGTAATAAAAAAGCATTTTGCTATTTATTATCGCCACCTATGAGCACCTTAACGGCGGATAGCCGGAAACGTTTAACAACTTTAGAACAATACAGCGACCTCGGAAGTGGCTTCCAGATTGCGATGCGTGACCTTGACATTCGTGGAGCAGGAAATATGCTGGGCGGCGAACAGAGTGGTTTTATTGCTGAAATTGGTTTTGAAATGTATCAGAAAATTTTAGATGAAGCCATTCGTGAATTGAAAAGGAAAGAATTTAAAGAATTGTTTAAAGAAGAAATTCAAAAACAGGATGATTATGTTTCAGATTGTACCATTGATACTGATCTGGAAATTCTAATACCAGATGAATATATAGAAAGCATTACTGAAAGATTAAGTATGTATTCACGTCTTGATAATTGTGAAACAGACTTTGACCTTAAAAAACTACATAAAGAAATGATTGACAGGTTTGGAACTATTCCTCCCCAGGTAGAAGATCTATTCACAACAGTTCGTTGCCGGAAAATTGCTGTGGAACTGGGTTTTGAAAAAATGATCTTAAAAAATGATACCTTAAAATGTTTCTTTGTTGCCAATCCGGATTCGCCTTATTTTACCAGCAAAACTTTTGAACAAATTCTCAATTTTATTCAAACAAAAACCAATAAAGCAAAACTGAAACAGGTAGGTAAAAATGGAATTTTGATTGTACGTGATATTCCTGATATGTCGGGACTTTTTGAGTTCTTGAAAGAAATGAAAGCAAATCAGTCGAAAGAAAATGTGCAAAAAAGTATTGCCTGATTTAAATTTTTTTCACAAGAATGTAGATTTTCTATTGCTGTTATAACTTTTATAAATAACAACGGCTAATGAAATTTCATCAGCCGTTTACAATTTTATTATTAAGCAGAAATTAAATAATCAGCATGGCATCTCCATAGCTGAAAAACCGGTATTTATCTTTAATTGCTTTTTTATAAGCATCCATAATCAGATCGTAACCGGCAAAAGCACAAGCCATTATTAAAAGGCTCGTTTTGGGCAAATGGAAATTTGTGATCAATGAATCTGCAATATTAAAAGTATAAGGAGGATGAATGAAGTGATTGGTCCATCCTTCGGAAGGTTTTAATAATTTTTGTGCGGTGAATGAAGTTTCCATAGCCCGCATAGTAGTAGTTCCAACAGAACAAATTCTATGACCGGTCTCTTTCGCCTTGTTCACAATTTTGCAAGCTTCTTCATCAATGCGATAATATTCAGCATCCATTTTGTGCTTGCTTAGATCCTCTACTTCTATCGGGCGGAAAGTGCCAAGCCCTGTGTGCAAAGTTACTTCAGCAAACTTTATCCCCTCAATTTCCAAACGCTTTATCAATTCAGCGCTGAAATGCAAACCTGCCGTTGGAGCTGCCACAGCACCTTCATGCTTTGCATATACAGTCTGGTATCTTTCCCTATCTTCTTCATCGGGCTTGCGCTTGATGTATTTTGGTAAAGGAGTTTCACCCATGAAATAGAGCATCTTTCTGAAATCCTCCTCATTACCATCCCAAAGAAAACGGATGGTTCTGCCACGGCTTGTTGTATTATCAATTACTTCGGCCACCAATTCATCATTTTCGCCAAAATATAATTTATTGCCAACTCTTATTTTTCGCGCAGGATCTACTATTACGTCCCACAAACGATTTTGCCGGTGAAGTTCTCTTAAAAGAAATACTTCTATCCTGGCGCCGGTTTTTTCTTTGCGGCCATACATACGCGCGGGGAATACTTTTGTGTTGTTTACTACAAAAACATCTTTATCATCGAAGTAATCAAGGATGTCTCTAAAATGTTTGTTTTCAATTTTTCCGGTGGCTCTTTCGATCACCATCATTCTGCTGTCTTCTCTTCTTCTGGTAGGATTTTGCGCTATAAGATTGAGAGGGAGGTCAAATTTGAATTGACTTAATTTCATGTACAATTATTGTTTAAAAGTTAATTGACATGCCATTTACTGATTTCCAGAGATATATGCCAGCTTCTTTGCTGGCCATTTATCATGTTACGGCATGATTTTTAAAGTGCGCAAAGTTACGATGATTTATCGAATTGATAAATTGTTTTTTCATAGAGTTCTTATCTATTTTATTCTGCAGGTAATAGCTTCAAAACAATCATAATACGGCGTTTTCCCATTTAAAAAACATTAATTTTAATCCATGTTTTATCTTAAAAAAACACCCTGGATTTTAAAGAAATTATATCCCGGTTGTACCTGGAATATTAAAACCGATGAAAATACTTTATACCTCACATTTGATGACGGACCTCATCCACAGGTTACTCCATTCGTTTTGGAAACATTAAAAAAATACAATGCCAGGGCGACTTTTTTTTGTTTGGGGAAAAACGTAAAGGAAAATTTTTCAATATATACACGTATCATTTCTGAGGGCCATAAGCCTGGAAACCATACTTATCATCATCTGAATGGATGGAAAATTGATGATAAAAAATATTTGGAAGATATAGAAGAAGCCGCTAAAATTATAGATAGCAACCTTTTCAGACCTCCTTACGGAAAAATAACGCGCTTTCAGCTAAAGGCAATCGCAGGTGAAAAGCTAAAGTTAAAACCTATTATGTGGGATGTGCTTAGTGGTGATTTTGACACATCTGTTACTGTTGAAAATTGCTATCTGAATGTAATCAATAATGCAAAGCCGGGTTCTATAATAGTTTTTCATGATAGCCTCAAATCCTTTCCTGTACTGCAACAAGTGCTTCCAAAGGTGTTGGAATATTATTCAAATAAGGGTTTTTTATTTAAAATATTACCAGCAGAAACTCTATGAAAAAAAATTGGGCCTGAGTAGATACTCAAGCCCGTTTTTAATCCGTACCCTATGAAAACTGCCGTGAAGTTAAATATTAATTAACAATTCATCAACATTTTTTTCGAATAGGGAAATAATTTTTTTAATGTAATGTAATATGATGTGACATATCATTTCATAGTAACGCTTATACAATCGTTGCAAATACAATTTTCATAATCAAGTAAACCCAATATTGGCAAAGGTTGCATCCGGAAGTTAAACAGATAACAAAAAATTTATTTTCCTTTGCCTTTATGAAACTGATAGACACCCACACTCATTTATATGTCGATGACTTTAAAGCGGATATCGAATCTGTAGTAGATAGAGCTGAAAGTGAAGGAGTTGAAAAATTTTATTTACCTGCAATTGACAGTCTGGAAAATGCGAATTTATTAGCATTAGAAAATAAATTCCCCGGGAAAATGTTTGCTATGGCAGGATTACATCCTTGTTCGGTAAAGGAAAATTATAAGGATGAAATTAAATTAATTGAACAACAGTTATCGAATAGAAAATTTGCAGCGATAGGTGAAACAGGTTTAGATTTTTATTGGGATACCACATTTAAAAAACAACAATACGAAAACCTTCATATTCATGCGCAATGGGCTATCGAATATAAGAGACCTTTGGTTCTGCATACCAGGAATGCCATGGAGGAAACTATTCACTTAGTAAAAGAGTATAAAGGAAAAAGTCTTTTTGGAATCTTTCATTGTTTCAGCGGTTCATTGCAGCATGCCAAAGTAATTATCGGATTAGGTTTTCTATTAGGAATTGGCGGAGTCCTTACTTTTAAAAATTCTGGGCTTGCAGAGGTGATCAAAGAAATTGACCTGGAATATTTAGTTCTGGAAACAGATTCGCCTTATTTAGCCCCGGCTCCATTTCGTGGTAAAAGAAATGAAAGCAGTTACTTAAAATATATAATCCAAAAACTAGCTGAAATAAAAAACGTTTCTGTAGAAGAAGCCGCCAATAAAACAACAAATAATGCCGAAAAAGTTTTTGCTTAAAATCATTACAAAATTCTGCAAAAAATGAAATTCTGCAATGTTTTGTCATTTAACTGTATTAAGAAGATTTTACTTTTTTTACCACTTTGTATTTTTAAATTTGCAGTTCAAAAAATCCCTTAAGAACCCTATTAAAAGTTTATTCCCATATCTACTTTTTTGCCTATTCATTTTCACTTTGAATAGGAATCTTTATGCGCAGGAACGTATCATCTACGGTAAGGTAACAGATGCGCATACCGGGCATCCTTTAGTTTCGTGCAGTGTTTATTCGCTGACATCGGGCAATGGAGTTATTACTGACAAAGAAGGAAAATATTCTATTTATATTGATGGTAAAACTGATTCAATCGCTGTATCGATGGTTGGTTACCAATCCATCACAAAGCCGATTTCTAAAGCCTCCGAACAGGAAATCGATTTTAGCGTAATACCTGTAACCACTGCTATGCAGGGAGTAGTTATCCAATTTAAAGCAAAATATACATTAGCCCAGAAACTGATAAAAAATGTAATAAAAAATAAAGACCGTAATGACGTTTTCAAAAACAATTCTTATCAATGTAAGGTATATGATAAAATAGAATTGGACCTGAAAAATATACCTAAAAAACTGGAATCAAGCAGATTTGTAAAACCTCTTGCATTTGCATTTAAAAACCAGGATACTACATCAGATAACCAAATTGTCTTACCTGTTTATTTATCAGAAAGTAATTCAAATTTTTACTATAAAAAAAAACCGGAGAGGGAAGTATATGATTATACAGGAATAAAAAGTTCGGGTATTGATAACAGGTCTATCCTGAAATATGTGGATGGCCTCTATAAAAAAATAAATGTTTACGACAATAATATCAAATTTGTTGATATTAATTATATAAGTCCCATTTCAGATAACGCTTTAATCTTTTATAATTATCAAATTCTTGACACGGTCGTCTTTGACCATCATAGTTGCATACAGGTACAATTCGAACCTAAAGCATTTGGCAGCAATACTTTTAGAGGGTATATATGGATTGCAGATACTTCCTTTGCTGTTAAATCAGTGGTAATGCACATAGATAAGAATGCTAACATCAACTTCATTAAAAAGTTTGAAATTTCTCAAAATTTTGAAGTAAATGATCAAGACAAATATTTACCGGAAAAAAATACATTATACCTAGATCTGTTTTTACCTGATTTAAAAAAGATCGGAGCTATTGTAAAAAAAACCACTTTGTTTAAAGATGCCGTTATCAATAATAATGAAATTGATACCGCTTTTAATAAAAAAACTATTGATATGACCTCAATGTCAAGAGATACTTCGGCCTGGAAGATTAATAGGTTTGAGCCCCTGAGTAAGTCGGAAAATTCGGTTTATTTATTAATGGATACTTTACGAAAAAATCCTTTAGCAGTTACTTATGCAAAAATTATTTCAGCAATAAGTACCGGTTATTATACCACCGGGCATGTAGATATTGGGAATCTTTATGCAATTTATACTAACAATATAGTAGAAGATAACCGTGTAACATTTGGCTTAAAAACAAATTACAAGTTTAATGGCAATTTACAACTTCGCGGTTATGCCGGAATATCTTCCGGTGATAAGCAATTCAGATATTTGCTTAGTTCAAGATTTGTGTTGAGCAGAAAGCAATGGGCTACTCTTCAATTTACCTTCACAAGTGATATAAAAGGCGCTTATACCAATGAAAATGAGCTTGATCAAAATTCTATATTTGCAGCCTTTTTACGAAGAGTACCTTATTCTCAAACAAGGTTAATTAATAGCAAATATTCAGACATTACCTTTCAAAAATTTTTCAATAATGGTATTGGTATTGGTGGGGAAATAAACCACGATGCTATTACGCCCTTTTTTGATGTATATTATACTTACAATGGCTTTGAACCCTTCATAATGGCCAAACCCGGAGTTAATAATGATTATACAACAAACGAAGCAACTGTTTCTTTAAGGTATGCTCATAAAGAAAGATACGTTACTCAACATTACACCAGATCAAGTCTTGGAAGCAATTATCCAATTATTACGCTTAGCTATACAAAAGGAATTAAAGTGAATAGCGGTCCTTTAAAAAGCGATTTCAATTATAGTAAATGGAATCTTGACATTCAACATGATTTTACAGATGGCCGGATAGGTCAATTATCCTACACTATAAATGCAGGATTTACCAATGGCATTCTTCCTATTGTTTTATTAAATGTTCCAAATGGCAACGATACTTATTACAACGACATTTATGCGTTCAATAATATGAACCGGTATGAATTTGCAACAGATAAATTTGTAAGCCTCTTTGTACAGCAAAGTTTTGGAAGTTTCCCTTTTAAGTATGTTCCATTTTTGAGAAGAGTCAAATGGCGTTCTCTCGTTACCTTCAAAGGGGTGCTGGGAGACATGTCGGAAGCCAATAAAATTGCTAATCACTATTATGATACTACTGCCACATTCCATTTCACCATTCCGGATAGAACTCCTTATATGGAAGCAGGCGTTGGGATAGATAATATTCTTCACCTGATAAGAATAGATGGTGTCTGGCGATTGGATTATTTAAAAAATCCCGGTGTTCCAAAATTTGGAATTAAAGGAAGCCTGGAATTACAATTTTGATTTTTATTAAATTGAAGTCTGAATTTTTGAAAATCCCATTTACTCCGGCATTTTACATTTAAAGCCCTCACTTATTTTTTATATATTGCAGATACCTCATTAAAGATAAATCTTAATATGAAAGAAACTATTGAAACTTACTTTTCACAATTACAATCCAATTGCAAAAGATTTAGGCTTTCAGTAAGGTAACCAACTATATGAAAACTAAATCATCTAATAATTTATTAAAGCTAACTATAGGCGCGTTGGGCGTGGTATTTGGCGATATAGGTACCAGCCCCTTGTATGCACTGAGGGTTTGTTTTTCGGGCACACATGGGCTTGCAGTTACAGATCAAAATATATATGGCATTTTATCTTTAATCTTTTGGTCATTAATTATTGTCATAAGCATAAAATACCTGATATTAATTTTAAGAGCTGACAATAATGGTGAAGGCGGAATATTAGCATTAATGGCTTTGGTTTTGCCCAATAAAAAAAACAGGAAGTACATCGTGATTCTTGCTATGGGTTTATTTGGCGCAGCTTTACTTTATGGAGATGGAATGATCACTCCCGCCATTTCCGTTTTGAGCGCTGTCGAAGGTTTACAAATTGCCACTCCGTTTTTTGAGCCGTTTATTATTCCAATCACCATCCTAATTCTCTTAATATTATTTTACTTTCAAAGAAAAGGTACAACAGGTGTTGGAATGATTTTCGGCCCTATTATTTTTTTATGGTTTTTATCTATTGCTCTTCTCGGCGTCAATTCAATTGTAAAACATCTATCCGTCTTATATGCTTTAAATCCATATTATGCCTTTCGTTTTTTTCAGTTGAATGGATTAGGAGGTCTGATTATTTTAGGGGCTGTTTTTTTAGCAGTTACCGGCGGCGAAGCCTTGTATGCAGACCTAGGTCATTTTGGGAAAAAACCCATTCGTTTGGGATGGTTTTACCTGGTATTACCTTGCCTGGTATTAAATTATTTCGGACAAGGAGCCTTGTTATTAGAAAATCATAATTTTATAACAAATCCATTTTATTATTTAGCCCCACATTGGGCCTTATATCCTTTAGTAATACTTGCAACCGTAGCTACTGTTATTGCCTCCCAGGCAGTAATTTCCGGTGCATTCAGTCTAAGCTACCAGGCAATACAATTGGGCTTTATGGCTCGTTTCAAAATCGTACATACATCCCCGGATGAAAAGGGGCAAATTTATATTCCGCAATTAAACTGGATATTATTTTTTGCAACCATCTGGCTTGTTGGTTCTTTTAAAACTTCTGATAACCTGGCTGCCGCTTATGGTGTAGCGGTGAGTACCACAATGGTGATAACTACGCTACTTGCTTTCGTAGCTATGAGAAATTTGTGGAAATGGAAGCTTTCCGCTTCCATTTCTGTGGCCGTATTTTTTTTAATTATTGATTTATCGTTCTTTACCGCCAACATAGTAAAGATTCCTGAAGGCGGCTGGTTTCCACTGGCTGTAGCAGGGAGTATTTATTTTATGATGACCACCTGGAATAGAGGTAAAAGAATGATGAGTATTCAAATAAACAAAATAACCGATCCCCTGGAGAAGTTCATAACATATTATCAGACAGAGGCGGAATCCATCGTAAGCGGAACCGCAATTTATTTAACGAGCAACCCTTATGGGACACCTCCCGCGTTATTCTATAATTTAAAACATAATAAGATATTACATGAACACATAATCATATTGAGTATTGAATTCGACCAGGTGCCCCACGTAGATTTATTAAAGAAGGCGAGTATTACTAAATTAGATAAATACACTACTCTTATCATCATTCATTATGGTTACATGGATAACACTGACATTCCGGGAGCTTTGCAAATTTTAAACAAGGAGCGTATCGAAATTGACCTTGAAAATGCAATCTATTTCCTTGGAAGAGAATCAGTAGTAGTGACAAAGCATACAGGCATGTCCCCTTTCAGGGAAACCGTGTTTGAATATTTGGGGAGAAATTCTGCGCGTATAACCAGTTATTTCAATCTTCCTTATAACAAAGTATTTGAGATTGGTTCACGGATTAAGTTATAATATTATAAGGTCTTAAATTGATGGCTGATCTTTAAGAGTTAATTCATAAAAATCAGTTCTTCTGTCTTTCAGATTCCTTACGCTTCCATGAGCATGTAATTCATCCAATAAAGAAAGATCCACATCCGCAATAAGTATCATTTCGGTATTGGCCGTGGCTTCACTTTTAATACCGTTTGCGGGAAAAGCAAAATCACAGGGAGTAAAAACTGCCGATTG
>DATKQQ010000327.1:0-10672 GCA_035532615.1 Hanamia sp. | reverse complement strand
AATTGTTGATTTTGTTGAGCGATTGCAATTCATTATATCGCTTATCTGCAAGTTGATGAAATTCTTCTCGTGTCATGGTAGTATGGGTTTAGTTTCCCAAATTTATTCTTTTTTTTAATGCGACATTTTGAAATGCACCCTTGTAATTAACTTTCTTCAGGCATAATTTAAATGCTAATCATAGTGATTCATATTATAGTAAATTACTCTAATTAAACATCAGCAACTTTCGGATTTTATAACCGCAAAAACATCCTGACATTTGCATTGTAAAATTTAGAAAAATGAGCACACAGGAAGAAATCAATTATAACCGGATTGCACTTGCGATAGATTATATCAAAGCAAACTTCAAAGAGCATCCCAACTTGGACGAAGTAGCAGTAAACGTACATTTAAGCCCGTTTCATTTTCAACGGATTTTTAGTGAATGGGCAGGAACGAGTCCAAAGAAATTTTTGCAATACATCAGCATTGAACATGCTAAAAAATTATTGACGGAAAATAACGCAACTCTTTTTGATGCAGCATATGAAACAGGACTTTCGGGCACGAGCCGGTTGCACGATTTATTTATAAACATTGAAGGAATGACACCTGCGGAATATAAAAACGGAGGAAAAAATCTCGCCATCAATTACAGTTTTGCAGAAAGCCCGTTTGGAAATATAATTGTGGCTTCTACACAAAAGGGCATTTGTTACATGGCATTCGATGAAGATGAAAAAGAAGCGTCATCAGCGTTGAAGTCGAAATTCCCTAATGCATTATTTCATCAGAAATTAGATTTGATACAACAAAATGCTTTGTTCATTTTTCAAAATGACTGGAGTAAATTGAGTGAAATAAAACTGCATCTGAAAGGGACCGATTTTCAATTGAAGGTTTGGGAAACATTGTTGAAAATACCTATGGGCCAATTGGCTACTTATGGTACAATCGCCCAAAAAATAAAAAACCCAAATGCATCAAGGGCTGTGGGAACCGCTATTGGCAGCAACCCGGTGGCGTTTTTAATTCCGTGTCATCGTGTAATTCAATCGTCGGGAAATTTTGGTGGTTATATGTGGGGCAATACGCGGAAAACCGCTATCATTGGCTGGGAAGCGGGGCATAGTGAAAATTAAGTTGCGGCTGTATAAAGGAAAAATGGACTTTCAAGCCTCACCCCAACCCTCTCCGAAGGAAAGGGAGAAGAACCCGAGTTCAGAAATAATTTCAACGGTTAGGAAATTTTCAGCCGGACTAAAATCTAAAAATTTTCAAAATGGATTTATTCGATAATTCACCAATTGAAACAAAAAATCTTTTACCGAAAGACGGTACGGTAAATTATTATGGCAAATTGATGAGCAGAAAAGAAGCGGATAATTATTTTGAAAAACTGTTAACTAACATTCAATGGAAAAATGATGAAGCCCTCATCTTCGGAAATAAAATTATCACAAAGAGGAAGGTAGCCTGGTATGGAGAAAAACCATTTGAATATACTTATTCCAAAACAACCAAATCAGCATTGCCATGGACAAAAGAGTTGTTGGAATTAAAAAGCATCATTGAACAAAAAACAGGCGACACTTTTAATTCGTGTTTATTAAATCTCTACCACACCGGCGAAGAAGGAATGGCCTGGCACAGCGATGGAGAAACTGATTTGAAAAAGAACGGAGCGATTGCTTCTTTGAGCTTTGGCGCAGAAAGAAAATTTTCTTTTAAGCATAAGCAAACCAAGGAAACCGTTTCATTGATTTTGGAACATGGAAGTTTATTGATAATGAAAGATGCCACGCAGCAAAACTGGTTGCATCGTTTGCCTCCAACCAAATCAATTATGAAACCGAGAATCAATTTGACTTTTAGAACGATTGAAGAAAATTTATAAAATCGGCTGCTACAAAAAGTTTGCAGTAAACAAACATTTATGGAAGATTCTTATTTTCCTTTAGAATCCCACCTCCCTTTTCCATTAGCTTATTTTATTCGTTGCAAAAACGACATTTTGAAATGCGCTCTTGCACAAAAGTGTTTATTTTTCCTGTCTTTATATTCTTAATTTTGAACAATCTAAAAAAGAACGATGACAAACAGAACTTTTGGAAGAACAGGCTGGCAGGTAAGTGAAGTAGGCTACGGTATGTGGGGTATGGCGGGGTGGACCGGGTCAGAAATTACTGAAGTGAATAAAGCCCTTGACCGGGCCGTAGAAATGGGCTGCAATTTTTTTGATACTGCATGGGCGTATGGCTCCGGGCGTAGCGAAGAAATACTGAATGATTTGATTAAAAGACATGCAGGTAAAAAACTCTACGCGGCTACAAAGATTCCACCGAAGAACCGAAACTGGCCGTCGAAACCGGAATACCGGCTGAAAGATGTTTTCCCGAAAGATTATATTATTGAATACACTGAAAAAAGCTTAAAAAATTTGGGAGTAGAAAGAATAGACCTGCAGCAATTTCATGTTTGGGAAGATGGTTGGGCGCAACAGGATGAATGGAAAGAAGCAACAGAAAAATTAAAACAGCAAGGTAAAGTGCAGGCGTGGGGCATCAGCATCAACCGGTGGGAACCTGACAACAGCCTGCAAACATTACGAACAGGAATGATTGATGCCGTACAGGTAATCTATAATATTTTCGACCAGGCGCCGGAAGATAAATTGTTTCCTCTTTGCCGCGAACTAAACCTGGGCGTGATAGCCCGTGTACCTTTTGACGAAGGAACGCTTACCGGCACGATGACCAAAGAAACAACCTTTCCCAAAAACGATTGGCGCGCTACTTATTTTGTTCCCGAAAATCTTAATTCAAGCGTTGAGCATGCGGACGCATTAAAACCAATTGTGCCGGAGGGAATGACCTTGCCCGAAATGGCGCTTAGGTTTATCCTAAGCAATCCCGATGTATCGGTAACTATACCAGGCATGCGAAGAATCAATCACGTTGCAGCTAATATGAATGCCGGTGATGGTAAGCCATTAAAGGATACTATTCTAAAGGAATTGAAAAAACACAGGTGGGACAGGAAAGTAACTGAATGGTCCCAATAGTAAGACCGGTTAATGATTCGGAAATATCAAAAGTGAAAAAAGATTTCGGTTTTATTGATACGACGATTCAGATTTTGAGAAAATATTTATTGGAACAATTACTGTTATTTTCAGAAACCAATTCAAAAGAAATTCTGCTTCGGGAAAATAGAAATCTGGTTTTATTGCTCGTTCACTGCGCTTTGTTTATTCGCTTCGCTAATTTTTAAAATATACTGAAAGTAATTTTTTTTGTTTCGGAAATCCAAATTTGTGTTTTTTGAGCCGGATAAAATAGTCAATTCGTAGAACATATATTTGTGCGTTGGACACAAGCTACCGACATATTCACGGCTAAATATCTCAAAGAATATCTGTAATTTCATGGGATGGTAAGACAACGCTTTTATTTTGACACATCCGTCTTTGGCGGCGTATGTGATATTGAGTTTGAAGAAGTTTCAATTCAACTTTTTGAGAAAGTAAAACTCGGACAAATAATTTGCGTTTATTCCGACCTGACTGAAGGAGAATTATTTGAAGCGCCGCAAAAGGTGAAAACCTTTTTCGGAGATTTGAAAAAAGAAGATATAGAAATTCTCACAGTAAATGATGAAGCGGTAAACCTTGCCAGAAAGTATATCGACGAAAAGGTTGTGGGTGAAACAAGTTTTGACGATTGTATCCATATCGCTCTTGCAACCATTCACAAGGTTGACATTCTCGTAAGTTGGAACTTCAAACATATTGTGAATATTTATAGAATCCGTGGTTACAATTCTGTAAATTTGAGTTGTGGCTATCAGACATTAGAAATACGTTCACCTAAAGATATTATCAGTTATGAAAACTAAATCAGAAAAAAAAGAGAAAGATTTTGATACAGTTAAAACTTTCAGAATTATAAAGGAAAAGATTTCAAAAGACATTGCAAACATGGACGCGAAACAAATTAAAGCGTACCTGAAAGACAAAAAAGTACGTTTGCAGAATTGACCGCCAGTGTATAATTAGGAATGGAAATAACAAGCGAGGCGACCTTCTCAACACATCCTTTATGCGAACAAATCTTGAAAAGGCTGATTTCCGTAGCGCATTCAATTATTCGATTGACCCGGAATTAAATGAAATAAAGAAAGCTAAATTTTCGTCAGACGAACTTTCGGGGCCTTACGAAATACCATATTGAGATTGAATATTAATCCTCTGCTATTTTATTAGACAAGCCTGCCACTAAGTGGTTTGGCCTTGGCAGAGAAGCCTGACCTATTCCTTGTTTCGTGTCCCTCATAAACCATTCATTTAACTTCAATTCCATTCGTGGATTCACTTCGCTGTGCTCATTTTTAAAATACACAGAAGTGATTTTTTTGACTTTTATCAATATTGCATTTTTTATACGAATAATTATCCTATAACATAGATTTGCTTATTGCTTAATCAAAAGTTTATTTATGTCCAATTCTCTTATTCCATTTATTCCAACCATACTTATCTTGGGCTTAGCTATTTATATGAAATCTTTTATCAAGAAAAAAGCAGAAAATTTTGCAACCAAAAAGGATATTGGCGAAATAACAACAATCGTAGAGGAGATAAAAAAGCAATATAATTCGGAACTTGAATTTCTTCGTAGCAAACTCAGTTTGTACGAACAGGGCTTTAACAGCATCAAAAGTTTCGAGAGAAATGCTCTAATTGACATCGGTAACAAATATTCTGCTTGGGTTAACAGTTTATTAAATTTTAATCTAATTTTCTATTCTTATGATTTTTACGAACCTTTAATACAACTACCTTTCATCTTGTTGCAAAAACACTTAGAATTTGACATTGCCGAAGATAATTTACATCTTTATGTCCATGATATGCAAATTATCAATAAAGCTTTGGAACTGAAACAAGCCACTTTCGAACTCGAAGGTTCTGTATTTAAAAGTCTTTCGCTTTTTGTAACCAATTGCAAATTGTATAATCAGAAAAAGAATTGGCTGAAAAAATGGGTCTTGATAGAATTGAGCAAATTCATGCAGATTACATCGAAAAACAAGAGCCGGTAATAGATATAAGTATATACAAGAAAAAACGACTATTGCAAACAAAATTAATAAGCCACATATAGAATTCACCAAAATATTAAATAATCGTATTTATCAATTAATTCAAGTAAATGCTAACTCTCTTTAAGCAAGCACTGTAAAATAGAAATCTCCAAAAATTTGTCCGTTTACTTTTAAGTCTGGCAAATCTCCTAACGTCGATTCGAAAGGCATTTCAAACTAGCTTTTACAAAGTAGAAATCTTCAAAAATTGTTTGTTTGCTGCGCTTCGCTAGATTCATTTTTCGATGCTTCGCGGAATTTCCATACGCTTCAAAATTTTACAATAAAAAATAAAAAAATTGATTAATTATTGGTTCACAGTCTTAAAGAGAAATTAATTATAAAAATCATTCACGAAAATTCAGCCCCCTAAAAAACTATATTTGTATGCTGTCCAATTTAAACAAGTGCCAGAAAAGAATTACAAACAATCACCGAGTTACCCCATGAAACTCAACATTCAATCAGCTTTACCAGACCAATCCATTTCGCATTTTGTTCATAGCTTTTGGATGCTGGAAAACGAGACAGGGAAAGACATTCCTTCCACTATATTGCCTAACGGGATGGTTTGATATGACGCTGATGAAAATCAACCCAGGGCATTGGGAAATGTTCCTTCGGGGCATTGACACTGAGCCATCACAAGTAGTAATTGAAAAAGGAACAACAATATTTACCATAGGGCTTAAATTATTGGCGGTGGAATATTTGTTGGGTGATTCAATTAAAGATGTGTTGAACGAAGGGAGAAATATTTCAAATGATTTCTGTCAATTTGAAGAAAGCAATATGAGCAGCCTGGAAAATTTCTCCAACAGGGCAACAAAAAAAATAAAATCCATTTCAACTGAAAACATTGACAGCTGGAAGAAAAAATTATTTGAACTTATTTATGCTTCTAATGGTTCCATGCATGTGAAGGAGCTTTCGCAGCAGTTTGGAATTTCACTCAAAGCTTATTGTAACATTCTTCGTTTAGGCGCTTCGTTTAAGCACATCAGCGAAGGCAAACTTTTTCCGGAACAAAATTTCACCGACCAAAATCATTTCATCAAAGAAATTAAGAAGTATGCCGGCGTAACACCAAAAGAGTTGAGCAAAAACAAAGATGACCGTTTCATAGACATTACTGCAATCAAAAATTTCCCTTCTTAAAAACGGCTGATTTATACTATTCCGTTTTTCATCGTTGTCAGAATTTTGCATCGTCATTAAACAATACAAATCATGTTATTAAAAAATAAAAAAATAGCCATCATTGGTGCGGGACCGGTTAGGTTGACAATGGCAAGATTGCTACAACAGAAAGGAATAGATGCCACTATTTACGAAAGAGACAAAGACGCACAAACAAGAATATGGGGCGGCACGCTCGACCTGCATAAAGGTTCAGGGCAAGATGCACTTGAAAAAGCGGGACTTCTGGAAAATTATTATGCCATGGCGATACCGATGGGAATAATCATGACAGATGAAAAAGGCAAATTTTTGTTCACTAAAAAAATCACTCCCGAAAATTAACATGATAATCCTGAAATAAACAGAAACATTTTAAGAAAAATATTGCTTGACAGTTTAACAAGCGATACAGTTATTTGGGATAGAAGATTTACATCACTTGAAGCACATAACCTGCCTACCGAACAGGTAGGTGGAAGATGGCTTTTGCATTTTGAAAATGAAATGACTGCCACCGCAGATGTTGCTATCGGAGCTAATGGAGGAATGTCCAATGCAAGAAAATATGTTACGGATGCCGAAGTAGAAGATACCGGAACTTTTATTATACAGGGAGATGTACCTCAACCTGAAATAAATTGTCCGGAGTTTTATCAGTTGTGCAATGGTAACAGGCTAATGACCGCCTACCAGGGTAATTTATTATTTGCAAATCCATACAACAATGGACTGTTATCTTATGGAATTATTTTTAAAAAGCCTGAAGAATGGATTCATAAAAATGGATTAGACTTTCAAAATAACGGGAACATTATTTCATTCCTTTCAAACAGATTCTCTAATTGGGATGAACGTTACCGGGAATTATTTCGCTCCACCTCTTTTTTTGTTGGGTTGCCTACGAGAAAAATTCCGTTGGATAAACCATGGAAAAATAATCGTCCTTTGCCGGTAACGCTTATTGGAGAGGCCGCACATTTAATGCCGCCTTTTGCAGGCCAGGGTGTGAATATAGGATTGGTGGATGCAGAAATTTTATCCGATAATCTTACTAACGGAAATTTTGAAACCATAGAAGCTGCTATCAATGATTATGAACAAAAAATATTTGTTTATTCAACCGAAGCACAATTGGAATCGAGTGATAACGAGATAGAGATGCATCATCCTGATTTTTCGTTTCAAACGTTTTTCTAACCCGTGGTTCCTGTGCCTTAACCGCTTTTAGCGACCTGAACAAAATACTTTTTTTCTTCTTTTCTTATTTCACACTCACCTGATAAATCGTTACTTCATGGTATTTTTCTCCCGGCCTTAAAATCGTTGATGGAAAATTGGGTTTGTTGGGAGAGTCAGGAAAATGTTGTGTTTCGAGAGCCATTGCAGAGTGAATCGTCAAGGGCTGGTCGCCACGATTTTTAAATGTACCATCTAAAAAATTGCCTGTGTAAAATTGAAATCCCGGTTGAGTGGTATAAATATCCATAGTCCTTCCGCTGATAGAATCAGATACTGAAGCCACTTTTTGTAAAGAACTGTCTTTTCTGTTTAAGACAAAATTAATGTCATATCCACCCTTCACATCAGCAAAATCTTTCCTGATTTTTTTAAGTGTAGTAAAATCAAATGGTGTTCCTTTCACAGGTTTTATTTCTCCGGTAGGAATCAATGTGCTGTCAACCGGAGTATAATTATCAGCATCTATCATCATTGTTTCATCAAGAATAGAATTACTTACATCACCTGATAAATTGAAATAACTATGATTGGTTAAATTAACCGGGGTAGCTTTATCTGTTACCGCGCTGTAATCAATTTTTAATCCGTCATCATTGGTTAATGTATATTGAACTGTAACATTCAAATTACCGGGATAACCTTCTTCACCATCTTTGCTCAGGTATTTTAAAGTAAGCGATGGAACAGTATCATTTGGAATGGTTGCATCCCAAACTACTTTATCAAATCCTTTGATACCACCATGCAAAGAGTTTTTTCCATCATTGGCGGCAAGATGATACACAGTACCATCCAATGTAAATTTTGCGTCGCCAATCCTGTTTCCATAACGGCCAATTAATGCCCCAAAATATGGCGGATGCTGAAGATAAGGTGCAAGGCTATCGAAGCCAATAATGATGCTGGAATATTTGCCATTTTTATCAGGCGTAACAAAAGAAGTTACCGTGCCACCATAATTGGTAATCGTAACCGTATCACCTTTGTCATTTACCAAAGTATATAAGTACACATTTTTCCCATCTACTGTTCCCCAATCTGTTTTGGTGACGCCGGGTTTTATAACAGTACTTTTGTTTTCAGAACCATTGTTGCAGGAAGCAATTAAAGTAACGAATGCACCCGCAAAGAGTGTGAGTTTTACAAATTTCATATTGATTGATTTTGATTTGATGAAGATTAAAGTTGTTTGATTTCTTTTTGGATATATTAAATGAAAAAAAGAGATTTTGCTCAAAGTATGGAATTTCCTTTTATTTCATTATTTCAATGTTAGAACTACTACAGAAAACGGAGGCATCTTCAGGCTAATTACATTATCCTTTAAACTCGCTCCTGTAAAAGTTTTGGGCTCAATTTTATCCGGATCTTCAAAAGTATTATCATCCTGTAATTTTGCAGAGCTTAATATTCTTCCGGTCACTTTGTTACAATTCATTCCGTCTATATGAATGGTAACTCCTTCCTTCGTGTGTGCATTAATGTTAGTAATGGAAATATGAACTACGCCTGTTGAATCTTTTGATGCGGAAGCAGAAATAGAAGGTAGTTCTTCGTCACCTAGTTTATAATCATCTGTTATCAATTTTAATGGAAGTAAAGTTGCATTTTGATGAACATTATACATCTCCATTACATGATAAGTTGGGGTAAGTATAATTTTTTCTTTATTGGTTAATATTACTGCCTGCAATACATTGATGGTTTGAGCAAGATTAGCCATACGTACCCTATCTGCATGATTATTAAAAATATTTAATGTTACACCTGCGATCATGGCATCCCGCATGGTATTTTGCTGATATAAAAAACCCGGATTGGTACCCGGATCTACATCATACCATCCTCCCCATTCATCCACTACCAGAGCTATTTTTTTCTGGGGATCATACTTGTCCATGATGGCTTCATGTTTTGTTATCAGTTCTTTCATTTGCAAGGCTGATTTCATAGTCTCAAAATATTGTTGCTCTGTGAAATCTGTCGCCGAGCCTTTATTATTCCAACTAATAATTGAATAATGATGCAAGCTGATTCCATAAAGTAAATTATGTGGAATGTCGCGCATCATCACTTCCGTCCAATGATAATCGGCATCGCTGGCGCCGGAAGCGATACGGTACAAATGCCCATCTTTAATCCAGTTGGTCATATAAGTGGCATATCTCCGGAAAACATTGGCATAATATTCAGGTGTCATATTTCCGCCACAACCCCACGCTTCATTCCCCAAACCCCAATATTGTACGTGCCAGGGTTTATCTCTTCCGTTCTGTCTGCGCCAATCGCTCATTGGGCTTTTGCCATCAAAGTTTACATATTGAAGCCATTGCGATAATTCCTGAACGGTGCCGCTGCCCACGTTTCCTGAGATATAAGGTTCGGCGCCTAACTCTTCACATAAATTCAAAAAATTATGTGTACCGAAACTGTTATCCTCTGTAACGCCGCCCCAATTTGTGTTTACTATTGTAGGTCTTTTATCTTTTGGGCCTACTCCGTCCTTCCAATGATAGGTATCTGCAAAACAACCACCTGGCCATCGTAAAATCGGGATTTTCATTTTGCGCAGGGCAGCAATCACATCATTTCTTACACCATCCGTATTTGGAATCGTCTTGTTGGTATCGCCTACATAGAAGCCACCGTAAATACCATGGCCAAGATGCTCAGCAAAACCGCCATAAATATTTTTATTGATAATTGTTTTTCCCTGGTCGGCATGAATCACAATAATATTCTGTGATGCTGCCAACAAAAATGAGAATAACAGGGGCAACATGATTGCTTTTTTCATAGTAATCGTTTAATATTTGCAAATATTATTTCCAAAATTTGTTTGTACCCGCCTGTTATTCTTATCCAATAAAAAGAATGTTTCTTTTGAATGCTATTTTAGGCCATAAATATAAGGAATTTATTTATTAGTGTCTAAATTACATTTATTAAAAATATTTTTAAAAATAATTTAAGGATAAAATTTAACCCACATTGCAGCTATCCAGACATAAGTAGGCGTTGTTGTTGAGTTTCAATTTTTTTTAGTTCCGGTTTGTGTACTACAGATTTTCGTTTTGTAAAAGGTTTGTATTTGCTTTTTAGGATATCGTAAATGGCTTTT
>DATKQQ010000326.1:0-2886 GCA_035532615.1 Hanamia sp. | reverse complement strand
GGCTTTTTTCCAAATTGCGCAAATATTGCTAGCAATATGTATTTTGAAAACACTCGAGGTTAATGAAATACAAAAGAAAATAATTAATTATGATGATTTTGAAAGGTATATCTATGAAATAAAATCTAAAAGGCTAAGTGACTATCCGCAATTAGGTGCAAACTAATTTAGCGTAAAAGAAACCTGCATGAAACCTATCTAAACGAGTTTTGTTATAAATTTAATCGAAGGAAACATGTTTCATACCTTTCTAAACGTCGCCACTTTATACTCATGGTGCATATTGCACCTAAAAGCGGATAGTCATTAAAGGCTAGTTATAGAATAAGCTCTTAATTTAAATTTGAAATAGAGCAGCTTACAAGGCATTCCCGCAATTTGGGGGGAAAGTCACATTTTCAACAGTATTTCCCATAATTCCCTTTGGTTTTCGGGGTGACCAAACACTAACTTAAATTTTATTTCAATTGTAAATTTCGTTCACTAATTCACATCAGCAACAGTTGGACACAGCAATAAAATTGCCAAACAGCGGAAATGCACGACGTTTATCAGAACTACTTAGAAAACACTTATAGTGTCCCCAATATTGTCCCCAAATAATTAAAAAAGCCATGAAAGTTAATACTAACAATGCTTTTAAATTTTACAAGTACCCGGGACTGGGTACATTAAAAGTATGTTAAAGCCTTACTGGCATCGACTTTCAGTTTTTATGAGGTACAATAGAGGTACAGGAATTGTAATATTGTTATGTTTCTCTTTCAAAATCAAATAGCATTTTCATATCAACTTTAAGAATTTCAGCAATCCTTAAAAGAGAAATAATCGTTGTATTAATTTCGCCCCTTTCAATTCTCCCTAATTGCCGATATTCTATTTCTGCTTCATTTGCAACTGCCTCCATTGTAAGCCCTTTTTCTTTGCGAATATTTCTAAGGTTATTCCCGAATCTTTTTAGATAAATATCGTAAGGGTTTTGTTTCACCTTACGAAACTGAATAATAATAACACAGTAAATTAGGTCAAGTATGACCTAATTACTAACTTAGTAAAAAATACATGAATACAAAAACAATATTTTTCTTGTTAACAATTCAATTTTAGCCTTAATTGGTATGGATATTCTTATTGGATTTTTTCAATCTGTGAACATTCATAAGAATGGCAATGAAATAAAAACAAATAAGAAAATAACAAAAAAAGAGAATTTATAAATCAAAACAGCTTTACTAGGATTATCTTTAATATGAAAAAAATACTAATATTTATTTGCGCATTATCTCTTTTAATTGCATGTAATAAATCAAAGGATAATATTTCTATTATCAAAGGAACGGCTTCTTATGGAGCTGGTGGGGGTACATTATTTTGGAACGAAGGTTATTATCCAGATTATAAAATAGATAGTATTAACGGAAATGCGTCATGTAGTTTGATAAGTTTTACCTCTAATATCCCTTTTTATTCCGGTAAAATTTATACTTTTAATTTCTCCCAGGAAGGTACAGGCTTAAATCCTCAAAACTATGGAATTACCTTTGTGGTTCCCGCAGATAATTATCCGTCATTTAAATTCCCATTAAACACCCCTTTAATTTTTAATTATTATAGTAACTCCCAATATGCTGCTTTGGCCCAAGTTCCGGATATTATTTTTACCAGTACTGAATCCATAGGATTTTGCGATAGTGCAAAAGTTACTATAACGATTACCAATAATTCGCCAACTTCGATTACTGGAAATTTTACGTTTTCTATTTATAGCACTTTAACAGGTGCAAACGGAGCTGCAAACGGTGTTTTTAAAAATATTCATAAGGCGATTTTATAACAATAAATGAAAATGGAAATTGCTTACTAATAAATCAGGTATCATGGAAAAACGAATATTGATCTTGCCGAGAAAAATGAAATTATTATTGGTTATTCTTTTTGTTTCTTTATTTTTTTCTTGCAAGAAAGATAATAATAACGCGCTCGTATCTTCACAACCAATTCAGGACACGATTACCCAGAAAAAAGATACCTTAATAGATTATTCAAAATTAATGGTAATTCAAAATATTACTGCTTTCAGTTCCGTAGATTCTTTATCTATTTCAGATACAATTTACCACGCTAAATATATAGTTCAAGAAGGCAGTCAGTATGTAGATACTTGTAGTTATTATGATGTTCCAACGCGTTCGAAATGTACTATAAAATTTTTCTTAACTGTTGGTAGCCAGAATATACCAATAGAAGTTTGGGGCTATGAACCGGATGGGACAGTATTTGAAAGCAGCGAAATACTTAAATATCCAGGCAAGGATTCAGCAACATTTAACATGCCGATTAGTAATAAGACAGTCGTTAATTTAGTGCATATTTAAACTATCTCCTGCATCCATACACGCAAATTTTTCGCCATGCATGAACCTCTCCTTATTTAGGCTTCCGATATCTGATAATTGCTTAGTTTTTATTTTTTATGGTTTACAAAGTCCACCCATTCATCCAATTCCATTCCGTCAATTATTATTTCCACTTCATCTCCTTTTTGATTTTTTACAACTTCCTTTTTATAGTTATCCGGATCAACCTCTTTATTATTTATGAAACATTTGCTTCCTCCTCCATTTGGGATTGTATGACCTTCCACTCTAAATAATCTTGGTTGAATAGTATCAATGGGAATTGCGCCGGATTGAATACCTTTTAAAAGGATTATTTTATCTTTTCTGTTCATAACTTATGTTCTTTTTATACTTCACAAGGTGTAAATTAGTGAATCTTTATCATCAAAGAATTGGAATTTTAATGTAAGTAATTTTGATAGATGAGATTTGAAATTTTCATTAATTCCATCAAAGAAACTCTCGATTGCCTGATGAAATAATTTTG
>DATKQQ010000325.1:0-15452 GCA_035532615.1 Hanamia sp. | reverse complement strand
TCTCTAACGGAGGAAGCATTAAACTTCACCACTTCAAAACGTGGTGGTGGAACTATTGGACACCAACTTACCCACATTTACAATGTGAGGTTTTGGAAACTTGAGAAGTATGACAAATCATTGATTGCCGACCTTCTAACTTATTAAAGCAGAGGATACAAAAACAATTTCAATGCTAAAAGACTGCCACACAGTTTCAGCAGAACGCATTGGTAAAATCTTAGAGAATGGAATTAAGGAAAATGGAGAGATAAAAGGTTTTAAAAGGGGGGTTGTTCCCCTGCTTGGTTATTTTATTTCCCACGAAGGACACCACAGAGGCAACATTTTATTGACATTAAAAAATTGTGGCTTTAAAATACCTGACGTACTTAAATATGGGATTTGGGAATGGAATAAAATATAAAAACACAGCCGCTAACATGAACTGTGTAAAAAAGCCGGAGGATTATCACTATTCATCTGCAAGATTTTACCATGATAGGCTGGATAGTTTTAAGATGCTGACACATTTTGCAGGTAAATGAGAGAGGGGTATGCCGGAGATGGTCAGGAGACCAGACCGGCGTCAATCAACTAATTGTCATTTTTGAAAGAGAGGAACACCGCCATCGGCCAAAGTAACGCTCATGCAGAGGTCAGGAACCTGCCAGAGCGGGCAAAAAAAATCCTCCGGAAGATATCCGAAGGATTTATTTTTTTAAAGTTTTTTCTTTTAACGATGAGCAAGTCGCAATGTATCTATTGTAGTAACATTACCGACCGTAACAGCAATATTCTGAAGAGTATCTGATTGATAAGCTGTAGTAGAATCGGGATTAAATATCAATGTATAACTACCTGCAGGAATTCCCCAGAATTTGTAAAAACCTGAAGCATCCGGTAATGCGCCAAGTGTATCAGTACCTGAAATTGCCATTATCTGTGCTTTAGCAGAATCAGGCAATACTACGCCCTGGATAGCACCACCAGAGGCTTTCGCGAAAGTACGGATCACGGGCTTTAAAATATATTGCCCGCTGTTACCTGCTTTTACAATAGACCTGGCTGCATCAAAATCCAACACTAATTCGTAAGGAATACCGGCCGTTAATGTTGCATCAACATTTAATTTCAGGCCAGATTGCTGAGCAGAAGGAGTCGTCAAATCCACAACTGTCCCATCATCCAATACAAGTTGATTACCATCTCCCAAAACCAGACGGATTTGTGAAAGTTTTCCTGCAGGCAAATCGACTCCGCCTAAAAGAGTATCCTTTCCGTTCCGTAGTTGTAAAAGATCATAAATTCCGGGTTTTAGTAATGGAACATCTACCCAGCCTGTACCTGAAGTATCATCAGTAGACTTTACCATTACCTTCTGGATGTTGATTAAGACTGCCTGATAATCTGCCGGACCGTCAGTTAAATGAATATTTAAGTGAGATGGCTGGTTACTGGAAATATTCGATTTTTGACATGCGCCAAATAAGCAGGCAACGAGAAAAATTCCCAATAAATAAGGGGAAATTTTTGAGAGGTTAATTTTCATAGAGGTTTATTTTAGTTAACAATAATATACAAAAAGAAATAAATCAAGCCAAAAATCCAAATTCTATGCCATAAAAAACTTTATTCCTACTTCACTAACTTTCTCAATTGATTCTTCTCTCATAGAAAAGACAAGTAAAGAAGCCAATAAATGAAAAGGGAACAGTACTGGCGCCGGTCTCCTGACCGGTGACTGATCGTTACTAAAGTTTGCTTGATAAGTAACGAAGACCATTGGAAGTTATAGTAGCGCAAGAGATTTTTGCACACATCAGAAAGCAGACTGGTGAAAAGATTGATTGAATTAAATTTCAGTTTCTGATTACAATAACAACAAGCGGAGGTTTGTGCTAACTAGGGAAAGTTTCACCGGATGATAGTTGAACAGCAAAACATTGTGTCGCCTGATGAAACAAATGCTAATCATTTTTTTTATAGTATTAATAGCAGGTACCTATGCAACCAGTCAGAAAACGGTACCTCTATGGCAGACCCTGCCACACATTCCACCGATGCCTTTGGTGGATACGAGCGGTTTTGCTCCGGTGAACGGTATACACTTGTACTTTGCCATTTTCAACCGCAATGGTGGCCGGCCGGTTATCCTCCTGCATGGCTCCCTTGGCAGTTCGGATGATTGGGGCTTTGAGACGCCACTGCTTGACAAGAGTCATGAGGTGATCGTTCTGGACTCCCGGGGCCGCGGTCGGAGCACGATGTCATCCCAACCCCTCTCTATTGAATTGCAGGCCTCAGATGTGATCGGCGTGATGGACTTTTTGAAAGTTCCCAGGGCATCTGTTGTAGGATGGAGCGAGGGTGGTGTTACCGGTTTGTTCCTGGTTATACATGATCCTGACCGGATTGACAAATTTCTCGCTTTTGGCGCCAACTACAGCGTGTCCACTTATCCGGAGAAGCCTTTGAGTCCGGTGATGAAAGCCATGGGTGCCCGCTACATGGCAATGGCGAAAGCGACATACCGCCGGCTCTCCCCTACACCCTACGCATTCGGGGAATTGCTGAAAGCATTGGAACGGGACAGTACGGAACCGGAACTGATGCCTGCCGATCTTGCAAAAATTAAAGCACCTACCTTTATTGTAGACGGCCAGTATGAACAGTTCATCACGCGTAAAGAAACAGCGGCGCTGGCTCATCTGATCCCCTGCGCCAAACTCGTGATCATCCCGGATGTCAGCCACGATGGCCCACTTCAAGATCCCCGCGACTTTCACAAGGCTGTGATTAACTTGCTTGATTCTCATTAATTCGGGTTTGCCAGTTTATAACACCTGCACTCCTTTTAAAAATATTTAAAAAAAAATTGCGTAACTCAAAAGTTACTTATTATGCAAATAGAAATTAAAATCGAATGGGTTTATGGGCAATCGTCAAATGAGATTTGGGAGTATCTCACACAACCAGAGTTAAAGTTCTCTGATTTCCCCTCCAACGTCCTAGACGTTGTGCGTAATTCCCAATTTTTCGGAGTCGAAAATTACTTCCGAAGCTAACGTTTGTGAAATAAAAAAACATTGAAAATCAATCACTAAGAAAACATTAGTCAGAATTTGCCTAATGAGAGAAAAATGAAATTCATTTTAAAAAGTACCTTCTGGAATTAGTTTTTCATATTCTGAAATTGACTCCTAATAAGTTTTATTAGCAAAGCTTTTCGGCAGGCCTATGGTTTTTAAAATACCTAAATATATCGTTCCCCAAACAAGACTAAAGAAAGTTGTTTTACTTTCTCTTTTAAAATAAAAATTAACAATTCTTGGATCTTTACCTTTTTGAGGATTGTTATTTTTTATAAGAAATGCATTTCCAAAAAAACTGACTATACTTTTCTTTTTTATACCAGATGGTTTGCTTTTGTCTTTTTTAATGCCTACGAGATACAAATTTTTATACAATAATTCACCTTTACCGGTAGCTTTAAAATTATCACCTATAACGTGAGCAATACCTTTTTGTATGGTTCCCTTCTTTATCATAAATTCTCCCATTGGTTCAGTGATAGGATTTAAAACAGAGCTATCTAAATCTCCAATATTAAGATCCATGGTGAAGTTGCCTGTTTTATATTTTGAAAGGTCAAATACAAAACCATTGGTCATTGGTATTTTATGCATGAACAGTCCTGATGATTTTATTACCAAAAGGTTTTGTTTTTTTATTTGTTCAGGCATGTTGGTAATATTTGTTACTTCACCATTCATATCATCAATATAGATGGTACCTGTTTTGTCCATGCCGGGATTATGTTCACTATAAGCCAGGTTACAATGACGTATAAGCATCCTCGTTATAGATATGGGCACAGGCATCCTCATTAATATTTGGTGCGGAAAATTGTTAATCTTTACATGGCGAAATGGCAATGACCTGTCAAGAAATACTTTACAGGAACCGTTACTTACAACTGCTTCATTGGCAACAATATTTTTTTGGTTGGTAAGCTTCGACCAGCTAATACCGTGTAAAGTTATTTTAGGAATTATAAGATTATACATTTCTTTTCGCTCCTTCAAATGGCTTTCAAATTGTTCTTTATTAAACCGCGGATGCAATTCAAAACCGGATGCAGTAATCTTATCTTCAGCGGTGGAAATGTTGATAGAAGCATATTTAAAATAGTAGAGGTTATCGGGCGTTCTTCCATAAAAATTTTTAGTTGAAAGCGTTGCCTGCTTTGCAAAAAGAAATCTTTTTGTATCATTTTGAGTGGATGAATCTATGAGCACATCTTTCATAAGGATCGCTATCTGATTCAGTTTATTTATTCTATTTTTAGCACCTGTGTGGCTTATCAATGTGCCATCTACTACTTGAAAAGTGTCAACTGAGATCCTTTTCATTTTCTTTACGATCTTTTGATAAATCGTGCTGGTATCAGTCTTTGAAACATCCGCCTTATCGTGTTGATTCTCTTTTTGATAAACCTCAATGATGGGCGCCTTAATCAGAACATGCTTCAATGATAAATTATTTTTTGACAACACATCATTAATATCCATGCCATCAATACCGTGTAGCGTTATATTAGGAATTGTAAGCTTATATATTTCATTCAGTTTGGTTAAATGGCTTTCGAATTGCTGTTTATTAAATCGTGGGTGCAATTCAAAATCCATTGCTATAAGCTTATTTTCAGCAGTAGAAATATTGATTGAAGCGCATTTAAAATAGTACTGGCTATCGGGCGTTCTGCCATAAAAATTTTTAGCGGAAAGTGTTGCCTGCTTCGCAAAAAGAAATCTTTTTGTATCATTTTGAGTAGATGAATCTATGAGCACATCGTTCATAAGAACGGATACCTGGTTAAGTTTATTTATCATACTTTTCCTGGCGCCTGAGTAGCTTATTAATGTCCCATTCACTACTTCAAAAGTATCAATTGAAATCCTTTTCATTTTCTTCATGATTTTTTGATAAATCGTGGTAGTATCAATCTTTAAAGGATCCTGTTTGGTATAAGATTTCTCCTGATGGTACACTTCAATGACCGGTGCATTAATCAAAAGATGTTTCAATGAAATATGATCTTTTGACAACAGATCATTTATGCGAATGCCTCCAATATATAATGATGAGAACGAAATTTTAAATACATCACCCGGAAGTGTATGAGACATATCCAGATTTTTGACAACTGCAGTATCAGGAGCAAGAACTGCATTGGTAATATCTATTGATGATCCTGAAATATGTAGATCAATTTTTCCAATTGATAAATGATAGAGGCCGTTTGAACCATCTTTTACCAATTGCTGAAGTTTCGCAATTATTGCAGGCCGCAAATCTGTAATAGATTTTGATTTAGAATAATCAGGTTTAAAATCCTTTGCTTTTAAAAATACAAAACGGATATAGAAGTAAGCTCCGCTGGCTATTATAATAATGATGATAAAAATTAAGAATAGCTTTTTCATATCTTATCTAACGAATGTTTTTTAGAAAAGGTTTCTTTTGAATAGAAGAATTCATCCCTTTGCAGGTCTTCCCGAAAAATGAAAGAGCCCCTTTGTTGGTGTTGAACAAAGGAAAAGTGCGGCTGCTTCACCAACAAAACGGATGAAACGAATCCTTATGGCTGACCTAAACACGCAGTTAATAAGAAGACATTTGCAATTGCTACTGTTGTTGGTGACTGCTCCGCGTTTATTCTTCACAGTTTTTTACAGCTACCATTTATCAGTGCCCGCCCGGATGATGTGAATGTAAAAATAAAGCCGTATCACCCGTACGGAATTTTATTTTTCAAAGATAGTTTTTTTTCTGTTTTCTTTATTCCTTTCTTTCTGAAAGAAGGAATCAGCATGGGAACATTTAAAACATAATATTTATAATTTTCTCCGAATTCTTTTATTAGTTTCTTTTCTTCAAAAATTATTCCTATCAAAACATATAGGCTCAATAAGGCAACAGCTATTAAATTGCTGAGCGTAGGAAATACAAAAAATAGGCCCGTTACGAAAAGTAGTGTACCTAAATACAGTGGATGCCGGACATATTGATGAATGCCATTTATTTCTAATTCTGCGGCTGGTGTAAGAGTAAAAACTGACCTGATTCCACTTAACAGCATAAAATATTTTTTGATAGAAATAGTCATAACAATGATTCCCGGAGAGATTAAAAAAGCAATGGCAAAATATTTTATCAACAATGATTTTAAAAGTAAGGGACTATGAAAAGAATATTGAAATATAAGTACTAAAATAAGGGTAATGGCGGCAAAAAGACTATAAGTCAACCGGTAATAACGAAAATATTTACCCAATTTATTTTTGAATAATTCCTTCACGTACCCCGCAGCAAAAAAACTGTGTAGCACATAATAAATAATCCAAACAGCTATTAATATCCAGTGAAATTTCTCCAAAATTTTTATAAAAGGTATGAAAAATATTTTTAGTTTTTGTAGCAAATAATAATAAATAGAAATCAGCTTACAAATTCCAGGTGATTAAAATCATAGAAATAAAAGTAAACTAATAAAAGTATAGGATAATAAAGATAGACCGCATGATTCAGCCGATGAGGGTGTTCCGTTAAAAAATTAATGCTGTCGTCTTGTCTCTGACAAACGACATCAACGGATTCGCATCTTTCTTTTTATTTCATAGATTATCTCTTTGTGGGTGTTCCCTTCCTTTCGAAAGCCCACATCACCCACTCATGCTTGCTACCGGAATGTTGATTAAATTTGTAACGGGAACACCTGCCAAGGCATTAATTGTCTGAACCAGGATTTATAGGATTTATGGATTAACAGGATTAATCCTAAAATCCTTTCATCTTGAAAATCATAGTTCAGACAAAAGAAGCAAGAATAAAATATACTCAATTTTGACACAAGATACCGTCATTATATGTATGTAGCTGTTATTTATTTAGGTAAGGCTTATCCTGAAATTGCCTGCAAAGGCAGTTACAAAAAACGCAATATAACAGTGATGATAATCAATGATGAATTTTTTTGTGGAGATGTTTTGGGTTTCGTGTAATATTGTGTAATAGGCTATTCAAATATGACACGTTACATTCTTTTAATAACAGGACTTTTAACTTTCACTAATTTATTCAGCCAAAGCAAGTGTGACAGTAGTGTTTTACAAACTGATAAAATCCAATTGCAAAATTTTTGGACAACATTTAAAGATGCTATAAACAACAAAGACAAAACTAAAATAGAAAGCCTTTGTTCTTACCCATTCAATTGCGACTATTGCGTTCTTGACAGTTCAAAATATGATGACAAACCTTATCATAAAATAACAAAAGCATTATTTGACAAATCGCAATACCAAATCTTTTTTGCACCAAGACTTGTACAGGAAGTCAATAAACATTCTCTTCCTCAAGATCTTTTTATTTTTCAACCATATTTCAACACAGTGGACAAGAAATGTTCTTATAGCTTTAGTTACATTGCAGTTGACGAAAACGCACAGCATCCAGGAATGCAACACTTTTTTGACATACAAAAAATTAAAGGACAATTCAAAATTATTTCGACTTGGACTGTTCCTTAACAGACGACGAACAGCCTTCAGCATTCGCATCAAATAGCAGGGCTGACAGTCATTTTATTAGCTGTTGTTTGCTATTGGTCAGTGGGATTCGGGTTGAAAATTCTTTAATGTTCTTTTGTACATATTCTGTACTTTTAGTTCTTTATTAGGCTGAGGCTTGGGCAGAAAATTCACAGAATTCCCTGCCTTCGCAAATACCCGAACGTAAGCGGCAACCTTAATGCAGCGTTTCAAATAATTTGAGCATCTTATTATTATGCGTCTAAAAGCTAAATATTTCAAGCCATCTATTTCTTTAATTATTTTGACTTTACTAATAAGCTCTTGCATAAAGGAGCAACCAAGATGCAGGGGAAATTGTGTGGATGTCGTTATAAACGGGATTACATTTGTAGAAACAAGTGGTGCTCCTTTAGCAAATATTCCTGTAGAAGTAAATTGGTTCATAAGGGCATACTGTATTGGATGTACTTCATATAGGGTTGCTTCAGGTAAAACAGATAGTGCCGGAAAATTTAATTTTAATACTACAATCGCCTCAACGTTCTTTAAAGATTATTATTTAAGTGTAAGGGTTCCTACTGACACAAATTATATTACAGCGCCAAATGTAGGTGGCGTAAATTTTGATGAAAAACGCTTTTCTGATTTCAATATTAATGCACTACAGAATTTAAAATTTGGATTTTATCCAAAGACATTTTTAACAATCAGGCTTCACAGGGTGCTTTCTGATAATTTTGATTACTTTTCTGTTAGCCATCATTTTACAAATGCGGTTGACTATGAAGATTTTATTATTGCAGGACCAAGATTTGCAATTGACACAACTTTAAGAGTGCCAACATCAGCTAATATTTACACAACAATAGTTTGGGGAAAAACAATTACTGGGGGGCAATCCAACGAGCAGACAGATTCTTTAATATGCACGGATAACGGGACGAATGTTTTCGACATAAACTATTAGCTAAAACTAGGCAGCCGCTTATAGGTTTGCAGCAAGTGGGGCTGAAGGAATAACAACGGACTTTTATTTATAAATTTGGTAACGTTTCGGGCAGAAAAGAAAACTATTTTCCCGCCTGCGCCGTATTCATTGGCGGCAATTCGATTAGACTTTTACATCTTTGGTTATATTTATATTCTTTATGAAAACATTTATTAAATTAATTTTAGTTTTTTTAATATTATCCTTTTATGGTTGCGAATTCTTTTGTTAGGATATGTGTATTAATTTAGCCTTTGTCGGATTTGACTCCACTGATATCGATACAATAGTATTACGACAATACCAACCTAATACCGCTTTTAAAAATCCAATAGATACATTTTTGATAACCAGAAATAACGGACTTTATATATTTACAACAATAAAAGATACCACAATTATATATAGAAACAGTAGCGACGATTCTGCTCACATCACGAACGGATATGATTGGGATGTTTATATTCCTGCTAAAAATAAAACTACATATATATTAAATATTGCAAGAATACCAGGAACTGGAAAACATGGCTGCCTCAACTCAATAAATTCATTTAAACAAGACAGTATAACCATAATACCAACCTGGGTACCTACAGGACAATTTTGGACAGATGGTTATCGAGCATATATCTACAAATAAAAAACTGCCAACATTTTAACCGATGCATGTGTTCCGTTAAAAAATTAATGCCGATTTCTCTGACAAACGATATCAATAGATTCGCTTCTTTCTTTTTACTCTGTCTTGCTCTATTGAGCTATGAATCATAATCTCAACTATTTGCCTGCCTGTAGGTAGATTCATTTATTGTACTTTTGTTCTGGCGGAGAATTCATTGAATGCTTAGACATCGCCAATGCGTAAACGTAATTGGTCATTGTACAAACACACACTAATAAACAAATGCTTTTATGACAAAAAAAGAAATTGCACAAAACTTTTTAAAACTTACTGCTAAAGGAGATTCGCGGACAGCATTTCAATTATATGTAGCAGATAATTTTAAACACCATAACGCTTTCTTCAAGGGTGACAGAAATACATTGATGACTGCTATGGAAGAAAATGCTGTTAAAAATCCAAATAAGGTTTTTGAAATTCAAAGAGCCTTACAGGACGGCGATTTAGTTGCAGTCCATTCACAGGTGCAACTGGCACAAGGGGACATAGAATTAGCGGTAATTCATATTTTCAAATTTGACCAGGATAAAATTGTTGAGCTTTGGGATTTTGGGCAAGTGGTTCCCACCGACATTATCAATGAAAATGGAATGTTTTGAAATAGGGAAAGCAAACACCGAACACTATGAAAAATATAAATCCCCCTTGCAATGTAGAATTAATCAAAGGAGAGATTGCTGATTATTGGTATGCACCAGGCAGGATCTTATATTCCTATTCTAAAAATCCTGAAAAACATTACCGAAAATAGTACGTTGGTAAAAAGTATTACAAACAACAAAATAATCTCATTGTTAATTTACTTGAGTAACCCTAATCATCTGAAAGCAACAGGTATTAAAATAATAAATAGAAAGGCAATTATAAAATGGAATTCTCACCCTTCAACAATGTTGTGAAACTTTGCCTCCAGGGTATGGGCATGGAAGAAAAAGGCAAACCTGAAGAAGCATACAAACTATTTCTACAAGGTTGTAACGAAGCGACAAATGATTTTGAAAAATTTCTTACTGCTCATTATATAGCCCGACATCAAAAAACTGTTTCCGACAAATTACATTGGCTCCAAACTACTTTACAATTTGCATTAAAAGTGAATGATAACATTGTTAAGAGTGCTTTTCCTTCCCTGTATTTGAACATTGCCAAATGTTACCAGGACTTAAATGAGCCTATCAAAGCAAAAGAATATGCTGACTTAGCGATTTCTTCTAAAGACAACCCTTGTGATAAAGGACCATTTTATCACGGGACTAAAGCAGACTTGCAGGTTGGGGATTTACTGACTGCAGGCGGCAATTCTAATTACAAAGCTGAACTTAAAATGAACCACATTTATTTTACAGCGTTGATTAACGGTGCAGGACTTGCGGCAGAATTGTCAAAAGGAAACGGGGAACCAAGAGTTTATATAGTTGAACCAACAGGTAACTTTGAAAACGACCCAAATGTGACGGACAAAAAATTTCCCGGAAATCCGACACGTTCATTTCGCAGCCAGGAACCATTGAAAATCGTTGGTGAAATAACAGATTGGGTAAGACTGACACCGGAGGAACTTAAAAATTGGCGTGAAAAGTTGGCGAATAACAATGGAGAAATTATTAATTAATTTCTGAAATGTAAGACAGAAACCAACGAACCGCCGGATTGGTTTTGCCACGACTGACGTGCATTTTATCAACATTTTGTGCTGATATCATCAGCGGTTCGATCTGAAAATATTCTAATTAACTTTTTTATCATAACTTCAACTTTAGTATTTCTATTGGGTTAAAGTTCTGGCAGAAAGTTCGTAGAATACCCCAGCCTACGCGAATGCGTAAATGTTGGTGACTACCTAAAATTGACGCTCTGAAAATCATGAAGCAAACAATATTTATATTCCTTTCATTATTCCTTTTGACAAAGACAACTTTAATTCATGCTCAGTCAAACGAGGTAAAATTTCTTATTGACACTACTATTTCAATAATGAAAAATAATTCGGTAAATGCAAATACTGTTAATTGGGATACATTAAGACATAATGCATTAATACAAGCAAAAAATATTTATAATCCTTTTGAACTTGGTTCTACAATGAGGTATTTGTATAAATCAATCAATGATTTCCACGGTGCTTTTTTCTGGGAAGATAGTACCTTTCAATGGCATCATTACCAGCCACCAATTTCAGACAGCATAATGAATGAAGTTAAAAAAGGAGTAAAAAGCATTACAAAAGTGCTTGATAAAAATATAGGTTATTTAAGAATACCGTCAATGCCTGGCGGTTCGAAAGAAGATTTTGACAGGAAAGCACAAACATTAAATGACAGTCTTTGTGTTTTGTTGAATAGAAATATAAAAGGAATTATACTGGACGCGAGATTAGATGGGGGCGGAGCTATGTTTCCAATGATTTTAGGAGTAAAACAATTATTATCCCAAGGGCTTCTTGGCTCTTTCAGGACAAAGAAAAAACAAGATTGGTTTATTAAGAGCAATTGTTTTTTTATTGACACAACTCTTATAACCGAAGTAAAACCTAAATGTGATGTGGATGCTCAAAATATTCCAATCGTTATACTTATTGGTCCCGGAACCGGAAGCTCCGGAGAATTCTTTCTTATGGCATTTAAAGGTAGGAAAAACATAATTTTATTGGGTTCTCAAACGGCAGGTTGGGTTACCATAAACGGAGGCATACCAATAAACGATACGGCATACATGAATCTTTCGGTCGGATACGGTGCCGATAGAAATGGCAAAATATATAAAGAGGCTCTTAAACCGGACATAACAGTTACAAGTGTTGACAAATTCAATGATATTGCAAATGATGAGAAAGTAAAAGCTGCAATTAAATGCCTAAATCTTCATATACAATAGGATGTCACCAACAAAGGATTCAATGGGCTGTCTGAAGGAGAATAACAATCGGCTGTAGTTACTTATCAGCAGTAGTAACAGCTTGAAATACATTGTTCAACTTTAAATTATAAATTTGGCAACGGTTCCGGGAAAAAGGAATACCATTTCCCCTGCTGCCGTAAAACATTAGTCAGAATTGTACAACCACACTGTAAGCGGAATGAGTGAACAAAAAATTGAAAAACAAATTGAAAAACAATAAATTATTTTTTGCCCCGCAGCTTTTAATCAACAACAATATAAAGGATATTTCCTTTTATGCAAAAGCTTTTGGCGCAACCGAAAATCTTTGTTTTTATAATGACGATGGGAGTGTTCACGTTGCTGAACTATCTATTCAGGGAATTATTTTTCACCTGCATGAAGTAACAAAGCCATACTTTTTTTCTCCTGATAAACATAATGGCACCACCTGTATAATCGGTTTGTTTGTTCCAGACGTACAGGTTGTTATGAATAATGCAATTAAAGCAGGTGCCAGGGAAATATCTCCTGTAAAAGATTATGAGTATGGTTATCGCCAGGGAGAAATTGAAGACCCGTTTGGGCATCATTGGCTGATACAAATGAAAATTTCATAAGTGCAAAGTCAAATCAAACAAACGCCATTACAGAAAGCATTACATTTTTTTGTAACAAAGATGATTATAGGCATAGGTGTGATTATTTTACTGGTTGCTGCTATTGAATGGTTACGTTCTTCAATACTTGATAAAACAAATTTGCCTGATGATATAAAAGCACTAATGGTATCAGTAGCAGAAGCATTCATTGCTACAACAGGCTACATTTTTCTTTTCAGAATGTATGATAAAAGACCTATTTATGAATTGAGCGCTTCAACATTTTTTAATAATGCAACCGTGGGTTTTTTGACAGGCATATCGTTACAATCTTTATTTATTTTAATTATTTATTTAACCGGGACTTTTTTAATTGTCAATATAAATCCTGTTTCGGCGCTGATAAGTCCTTTCGCATTTGCTTTAACGGCAGGATTTGTAGCTGAAATCATAATCATAGGCATTGTATTCCGTTTACTGGAACAACAAACAGGAACTATAATGGCGTTGTTTATATTTATCATTCTGTTTGCCATTTTGCATATAAATGTAAAAGGAGCTACTCTCATATCTGTTGGTGCCACAGCCATGCAAGCAGGTTTGCTGCTTCCGGCGGCTTATGTATATCGCAGGAATTTATGGTTGCCCATTTTTTTACATTTTGGCTGGGACTTTGCGGAGCCGGGAATCTTTGGTGGAATCAATCCCAGCGATTCGATGACACATGGCTTATTGACAAGTAAAATTGCAGGTAATTCTTTATTCACCGGAGGCGAAACCGGACCACAAGATTCACTGTTATCATTATTGCTTTGCTTGATTTTAGGACTTATCTTCCTTTCATTAGCAAAACAGAAAAACAATCTGGTAAAGCCGCAATGGAAAACAAAAGCCACCAACAAAAATATTGCTACAAGTGGAGCAAACGAATGAACAATCAGCTACAAGCCGCTATCAGCAGCAGTTTGGCCCCGACGTTATTAATTTAGTTTTAGTTCTTATCTTCAACTTTTAAAACAATATTGAACTGCAGTTCCGGGCTGGTTGTTATAAAATATCCCAACTGTAGCAATACATGCCCGTTGGTCAGAATTGTAAAACGATAACCTAAACACATTTTAAATGACGGGAAAACAAAATATTAATACAATTAAGAAATGGAATTGATTGAAATTCACTTTGACGACTTCTCAATTACGACAGACAAATCAAAAATGGACATTGTTGCAATTCACGACTTTTTATCAATATATTCAGGTTGGAGCGATAATATTCCGTTTGACAGAGTAAAAACATCTATTGGCAATTCACTAAATTTTGGGCTATTCCACAATGACAATCAAATTGGCTTCGCCAGAGTGATTTCCGACTTTTCTACAATAGCCTATTTGGGGGACATTTATGTATTGGATAAATATCGTGGTTTAGGACTCTCTAAAAAACTAATGAACTGTGTTATGGCTCATCCAAATCTACAAGGACTTAGACGATGGATTTTATTGACTTCAACTGCTGATTGGTTATATGAAAAATATGGCTTTATTAAGGTTCCAAAACCAGAATTGTATATGGAAAATTATAACCCAAACGTTTACAAAACGGGCAATTAAACTAACATCAAAGAACCGACAACCGCTTATTGGCAATAATGGCGCTCATCCGATGCGGGTGTTCCTTTAAAAATTTAATGCCGTCGTCTTGTCTCTGACAAACAACACCAATGGATTCGCATCTTTCTTTTTATTTCATGGATTAGCTTTATCAATCAACATTTCCCAATTGAAGGATCGCAGTTTTTTTTTCAGCAACTATTTAGCAGGAATGCTAAACATTATTCCGGAAATTGATTTTGGTTTTGTGATCCCGTTGGTGGGACCTGACGAGGCGTTCTTGGCTGAGGAGTTGATGTCTTGTCCTAAAAGGGAGACGCCCGGAGGCAGAATGCTATCAACTACACTTTGAGCAGAACTTTTATTATTCAACTTTTATACATATCTTCAACTTTTATTACTTTTACCATCTGACGTTCCTGCTAAACGAATAATAATTATCTTACTTCACAAGCTTTGGATGTTGGCAGTAAACAGAAACCATCAATAAACCAAAATAAACCAAATGAGAAAATTACAATTTACCCTTTTGCTTCTATGCACTTTTGGGTTGACATCCACTACTCAAGCCTCGTTTATAATTTCATCACGGGCTACTTCTACTAGTTCGACATCATCTTCTAAGCTTCCATCCAACACCACGGAACAATTGGAGATTATGAAAATGCGGCAATTTTCTAAATTAACAGTTGCAGATTATGAAAAATTAACAGGAAAAAAGCTAAATATTTTTCAAAGACTTTCATTTCGCATGACGAAACACAGAGTAAATAATATGCTTAAGGCTTATTATGACGGAGATGGACCAACCACACTTCAAAAAATTAGCTGGCTTATAAAAGGACTTATATTAGGACCTATAGCTTTAATATTGGGTTACATTTTTTTACGTGGTGACGATAGAGAACTCATCAAATGGATTTGGTTTGGATTTGCGGGGTTTGCAATAATAATCGGAGTAGTCTTATTGACTATTTAGTGTCTGCAAGAAAACTACCCATTTTTTCGTTTGTCTGGTGATTTTTCTGCGCCAACTTCCGGATTTTTATTATCCGTGAAGAAAGATGCAGAAAATATAGCACTCATATTGTAAATAAAAATATGTGATTCGGG
>DATKQQ010000324.1:0-2482 GCA_035532615.1 Hanamia sp. | reverse complement strand
TGCTGCATCTGTAGGTGATTATGCTACACCGGAACAAAAAGTAGGTACCATCAACATGCAATATCCCTGGGAATCCTGTATTACGATCGGTACGCAATGGTCTTGGAAACCCAATGATAAAATAAAATCAGTGCGACGTTGCATAGATATTCTGGCAGGCACCGCAGGAGGTAATGGTAATCTGCTGCTAAATGTAAGCCCTATGTTTGATGGCAGGATGGAAGTACGGACTATAGATACATTGAAGCAAATGGGTGTTTGGTTGAAAAAGTATGGAGACGCTATTTATAATACTCATGGAGGGCCTTACAAGCCTAATAAAATATTTACCGCTACAAGGCAACGGAATAAGGTCAATATCCTGTTATTGCAACACCCACAGGGAGCTCTTACATTAGCGGATATTCCTGGTTGTAAAGTATTAAAAGCTTATTTTATGCGTGGACAGAATGTGGCATTTACGCAGGATGATAAAGGTATTCATCTGACATTACCTGATGTATTGCCTGATGCGAATTGTTCCGTAATTGTTTTGGAGTTGAATAAAAACGCCAATAATATTCCTTTAATAAATTAGACATCCATTAATTTTTGTTTTATCTATGATCAAGCGCATACAAACCATTGACAAACGATTCCCTTTAGAAAAAGGTGTGGGTAGCGATGTTGTTCATCACGATCCGGTATATGCTTATGCCGTAACACAATTGATTGACGACAGCGGGCTTACAGGCAGCGGATTTGCTTTTACTTTAGGAGCGGGTAACGAGTTGGTATGTCAGGCGGCAAAATTCTATGCAGAGAAACTGGTTGGGAAAGATATTGAGGAACTCATGCAGAGCTTTGGAAAATTTTCGAATCAACTGACCAACGAACAACAGTTTCGCTGGTTGGGTCCGCATAAAGGAATTGTTCAACTTGCATTGGCTTCTGTTACTAATGCCTGTTTTGATCTTTGGGCAAAGAAGAGACATGTGCCCCTTTGGAAATTACTGATTGACCTGTCGCCGGAGGAAATGATCAATTTATTGGATTTATCCTATCTCGAAGATGAATTAAATCACGTACAGGCTTTACAGTTATTGCAGGCACAAGCAGTTCATAAAGAAGAAAGAAAGAAAATATTGAAGCAGGGTTATCCCGGTTATGATACTTCCGTAGGATGGTTTAATTATACGGATGATCAGGTAAGAGAAAATTGTAAACGTTCGGTGGATGCAGGTTTTACGGCCATGAAATTAAAAGTAGGTTCGCCTGATCCTGAACGAGATATTCGTCGGGCATTTCTGGTAAGAGATGTCGCCGGAGATGAAGCGCAAATAATGCTGGACGCCAACCAACAATGGACGCTGCCGCAGGCAATAGCTATTTGTAAGCGGCTACAAGACATGCATCCTTACTGGATTGAAGAGCCTACGCATCCGGATGATATACTGGCGCATCAGAAATTAGCGGAGCAGATTCATCCTTTAAAAATTGCCTTAGGTGAGCATGTGCCAAACAAAATTATGTTTAAAAATTATTTACAAACTAAATCTGTTGGATTTATACAGGCAGATGCCGTTCGCGTGGCTGGTGTCAGTGAGTTTATTACAATTAGTTTATTATGTAAGAAATACGGCATACCGGTAGTGCCACATGTAGGCGACATGGGACAATTGCATCAGCATCTTGTTTTATTTAACCACATCACGCTGGGGCACGAGGCCTTGTTTCTGGAACATATTCCTCATTTACAAAAATACTTTTTACATCCTGTCCAGTTAAAAAACGGCCAGTATAAAACACCACAGGAAGAAGGAAGTAGTTGCGATTTTAACTAAACCTAACTATGAAACCATATCTACTATTCATTTGTCTTGTTGCCGCTGCAGGTGGGTTTCTATTTGGATTTGACACCTCCGTTATTTCCGGTGCTATCGAATTCATTGCAGACCCTAAAGTTTTTAATTTAGATGCTATTGAGAAAGGCTGGGCGGTAAGTTGTATTCTTATCGGTTGTATGGCAGGCTGTATTTTTGCAGGGCCGCTGAGTGACAAATATGGCAGAAAAAAAGTATTCATTTTTACAGCGCTTGTTTTTCTTGTATCATCTCTGGGATGTGCGCTGGCCGCCAATCATATTATTTTTATTGTCTATCGCATTATTGCCGGGGTGGCTGTGGGCGCTGCATCTATGTTGTCACCTATGTATATTGCCGAAGTTTCACCTGCCAGACACAGGGGTAAGCTAGGGATAATCAATATTTTAGCCATCTTTATTGGGCAGTCGGTAGCTTTTTTCTCAAATTTTTTGTTGAAGGACTATGGCGGTTTAAATAACTGGAGGTGGATGATGGGCGTGATGGTTATTCCATCGGCCATTTTATTTTTATTATTGTTTTTTATTCCTGAAAGTCCCCGCTGGTTAATGGGAAAACGAAAAAATGAGGAAGCTCGTCTAGTCCTGACTAAAATCATGAATAAAGGAGCCTCCGTAGAA
>DATKQQ010000323.1:0-67092 GCA_035532615.1 Hanamia sp. | reverse complement strand
CAGCGCAGTATGAACCACTTTGCTGATCGATAGCCCTCTGGATCCTGATAATTTCTTTATCCGGTTGATCAGTGTAGGTGGAAGCTTTACTGTAAACACCACAGAACTTTCCGGTATCGCCATTTTCCCGTTGATCTCCCGTGCCAACTGTATATAACGGTAGGCCTGCACCTGAGATACGCCATACTTCTGCATCAGCTTTTCTGCTATATGCGGCTGAGGCTTGCTGTTTTGCAACAAGGTAAACGCCCGGTTGATGCGTTCGGCCAATTCTGAGTTCTGTGCTCTTTTCATTTATCATAAAAGTAATACTTTCTATGAAACTATCAAAATTTACCTCTTTTAATTTCCACCCGTCTCAAAAACTCAATGTTTGTGAGTGTGTACGTAAAGCTAAAACTATCATTATGCAACCATCGCCAACACCGTATCCTGCAAAAAAGAATCTTCCCAAAAGAAAGTGAAAACCACGTTGAGAAAAGAGGCAATGTAAAGGCCACCTTTAAAAGCATACGTTATAATACCGGCAGTGGTAGTAACGCCCAGCCTTCGTTTCATATTGGCGCGATGGCCTTCTATGGTGCGGCAACTTAAATTGGTGATCATCGCAATTTCCTTATCACATTTTCCTTCGCAGATGTAGGCCAGTATGGCAAACTGGCTTTTGGTAAATATAGGGCCATTGATTGCAAACTCTTTTAATTTAGAAATTGTTCCGGTGCAAAAATAGGTGCCACCACCGGCAACGGTTTTTACGGCCCACAAAATTTCTTCTGCCGGGGAGGTTTTAGAAACGTAACCGCGCACGCCAATCTTTACGATTCTGTCAATGATGTAAATTTCGCGGCGGCGGCTGTAGGCAATAACAGGTATGCATGGATGTTTTTTGATAAGCTGCTCAATGGCCTCCAGTCCTTCTTTTACAGGAATATCTATTTCGGTAATGATTACTGAAGGTTGGGTTTCCTCTGCAAGCGCAAAAAGTTCTTCCCTGTTTTTCGCAATGCAGCTACCTCAATGCACTCATCGGCTTTGAGCCTATTTTCGAGGCCGCTTGCTGCACAATCGTGGTCATCGGCAATTAATATTTTTATGGGTTTATTCAAATTAATGATGAAATATTAATAAGTTCAAAAAAGTATAACTATCGCAGGGGTGAAATTATTGTGTAAGGGGTGAAATGAGGGGCTCTGCTGGTGTTGGTGTCCTCAGGTAACAGTTTTTAGCGAAAGCGAACGCTCTAACCCACTAACCACATCCCGCGCCAGACGAGTGAGATTTTGAAAAAATATTATACAATTCTTCGTTAAACTAATGAAAACAATTTTCATACATATTCAGAATACAAAGTTTATTATACTTTTGTTTTCATTTAAAAATTAACTCATGAGCGGAGTTTTACTTTTATTTATTATCCTATCTATTGCAGTTCTTATAGGGTTATACGTTATGTTTAAAAAAGCAGGAATTGCTCCCTGGAAAGCATTAATTCCATTGTATAACACCTGGTACATGGTAGAAAAGATGGAACTTAAAAAGATATGGTTTTTTCTTCAACTTATTCCTATCGCCGGACAGTTTATAACTATCTGGATCAATATAAAATTCGTTGAGCATTTTGGCCGTTTCGGGCTGAGGCAACATTTTCTCACTGTCTTTTTCCCTTTTATTTATTTTCCTTATCTCGGCTTTTCTCACCAGGAAAGATATATGGGTGTTGCCGTGGTAAAAAATTATAAAAAAGGTGCCATACGTGAATGGATAGACGCAGCTGCATTTGCAATAATAGCGGCCACCTTGATCCGCACTTTTGTTTTTGAAGCCTACGCGATTCCCACACCTTCCATGGAGAAAACATTATTGGTACATGATTTTTTATTTGTAAGTAAGTTTGCTTATGGCCCGCGCATTCCCGAAACACCGCTGGCATTGCCTTTTATGGCTAATACTATTCCGGAGACAGATATGAAATCTTATGTGGAATGGATTGAAATTCCATATACACGTTGGTTTCCCAGTCCGGTTAAAAGAGAAGATGCCGTGGTTTTTAATTTCCCCGTAAACGATACCCTCATTGACGATGCCCAACATGGTTCAGAGGTAACTTATTACCAGGAAATCCGGCAAAGGATGATGAGCGATCATGTATCTGAAGCGGAGGCCAGGAAAAGAACGCAGGATCAATATGGTGATTTAATAATCACCCGTCCTGTAGATAAACAAGAATTTTTCATAAAAAGATGCGTAGCTATTGCGGGCGATACCCTTCAAATAAAAAACAGGATTGTTTATATTAACGAAGTGCCACAGGCATTGCCGGAACATCACGAATTTAGTTATCTCGTAACTACCTCAGGCTCCCTTGATCCTGATCAATTGAGCAGTATAGGAATAAACGATACTGAGGATCAAAACATAAACCAGGTGCAAATGACAGGCACTAATTCGTATATTATTACAATGGATGATGATGAAAAGTTGCAACTCAAAATGTTTCCGGAAGTAAAAGATATTCAACCGGCTCCTTTGGATGTTAGCGCAAAGGGCATCTACTTATTTCCTTATGAAGCAAATAACGGGTGGACTGCGAATGATTATGGCCCGATGTGGATACCTAAAAAAGGAGCAACTATTCCATTGAACCCTGAAAATATAAGGCGATACCAACGTTGTATAATTACTTATGAAGGCAACAAACTGGAACAAAAAGACGGGCAGTATTTTATCAACGATAAGCCTGCCGCCACTTATACTTTTAAAATGGATTACTACTGGATGATGGGAGATAACCGGGATAATTCGCTTGATAGCCGTTACTGGGGATTTGTACCGGAAGACCATATTGTGGGCAAAGCTTCATTGATATGGTTTAGTTATGGAACTAATGGAATACGCTGGAGTAGAATATTTAAGAGGATTAGATAGGGTAAATTAAAATAGCCATCCCCTGATGCTGTTAATGTCTCAAAATGCAGCCATTGCGGAATACCGTAACCAAGTTCAATTAATCTTTATTGTTTCCAGTTTTGTGTAGCAGGAAGATCAATTTCATATACCTGTAGTTTGGGAGCAATAGCTATCTTTCGTTGAGCAAAAATGAAAAAGAGATTTACATAAATATATGAAAGGCATTCGCACAAAAGTTCCTACGGAACGAACTGCTAACTTGGAAACTATTTTCTACCCACGAAATGTTCCTACGGAACAGAAAATAGAAACGAGCTTTTCTACCTATGAAATGTTCCGATGTAAAAAAAGCCCTATTTCTGAAAAATCAAAGAAGAAAAAATTTACAACTGAATTGAATTGAATGCATTATTAAATTACACCACATCAAAATACTAATTATACTCTGCAAGGAACAAAACCCTAAATGATTTAGCTTGAAAAACCGGGGAATTTATCTGTTGCAAAATACTATACCAGAGAATTTTAGTTGCCACGGGTTTCAACCCGTGGATAATGAAATATCTTCAAAGGCTTTAGCCAAAATGTATTTGATTCTTTATAGTATGATTGCCTGTAAACTTTTGGCTAAAGCCGGGAACCAGAACCACAATCCCACTAACAAAAGTTAGTGGCAATTGATAAGCTATCACTTATTTATTTACCCCTTGCAAAGTATAGCCTATTCCCGGGCTTGCAACTTATAAACCCAATTGAGATTTTGTTATGTTTCGATTCCTGAAGGCAGGATACGGGATGCAGTGCAAAGAATCTTTAAAATAAGCGCTTAATTTTCTCATAATTTGGAAATACTTTCTTAATTTGTCATTGTGTTGTTCAACTCTTAAATATTGAATTAAAACTCCTTTCCTGCAAATCGATTTTTATATTTCAACATTCAATGGTTCCAAAGGGTAAAAGGCTATTGCGATATTTTATAATTTTTTTTAAAACTCAAGTCCGATGAAGGATACAACGGATTTTTTTTGGTCTGACGAATGTGAACCTCATAAACTGCGGACCAAAGAATTGATAAAAAAACATCCGGAAATAAGAAAATTAATTGGACGGAATCCCTATACTTTCCTGATCATCATTTTTTGCGTAGCGTTGCAAACCACATTGGCATTTTTGTTAAAAGATGCTTCCTGGTGGTTAGTGTTCATAGCAGCTTATTTGGTAGGTGCCTTTGCAGACCATACTTTATTTGTATGTGTGCATGAGTGTACGCATAACCTTGTTTTTAAAAAAAGAAGCCTGAATACTTTTGCTGGTTTAATTGCGAATCTTCCGCTGGTTTTCGCAAGTTCTGCTTCCTTTAAAAAATATCATTTAAAACACCACGCTTTCCAGGGTATAGAAACCCTCGATGCAGACATGCCGGGGAAGCGCGAAGCAAATCTTGTGGGAAACTCTACTATAAAAAAAGCATTGTGGTTGCTTTTTTATCCTTTAGCACAGGCAAGCAGGCTTGGCCGCCTGAGCAAAGAAATTAAATTGATTGATAAAGATTTTTTACTTAACTGGATGATACAAATAGTCTTTGTTTCTTTAATTATTATTTTTTTTGGATGGAAAGGATTTTCTTTTTTGTTAGCCAGTTTCTTTTTTTCTGTGGGTTTGCATCCTTTAGGCGCCCGGTGGATCCAGGAACATTTTCTTACCGATGGATTACAGGAAACCAAAAGTTATTATGGCCCTTTAAACGTGGTAAATCTTAATGTAGGTTTACACAATGAACATCACGATTTTCCTTCCGTACCATGGAATCATTTACCGGCGTTACACAAAATGGCCCGGGATTATTATGATGGTTTGGCATCGCACAAATCTTACACAAAACTGCTGTTTAGATTCCTTTTCGATAAGAATTTATCTGTGTTTTCACGTATGGCGCGGAATAACAAGGGAAAGAGCTTTGAGAGAGAGAAGGAGAAGGTAACTATCTAAAATAATTGAGTTACCCCTGCTGATGTTGGCGTCCCGTCAACAAAATTTGTTGAGTATTTCATTTATTCAGAAACCACATTTAGAATTTGCAATAGTCCGTTTTGTGAAGGACATGAACTAAGGCGTAGAATCTATTTTTCAATTTATTTTTTTACTGAAAATGCCAACAACACATTACCAGGTTTTTCTCCAAATAGTGAGTATCCTGAATTTACGTAGATCATTCCATCGGCGATAACAGGAGAAGAAGAATCAACGCTTCCACCGTTTCCCGGTACTCCGTTTACAGTTTCATATTTTTGAGCAGTGTTATAGTCCCATAAGATTTTACCGTCGCTGGCATCATACGCTCGCAGGTGGCCATCATTGCTTCCCGCAAATACAATTCCGGGAATCACTATAGGCGCAGCGGAGTTGGCTCCCAAATAGGCTTGCGTACCTTCTACCTTAGGCGCTGACGCCGACCACTTAACCATACCCGTTATAATGTCAATGGCATAGATACCGGGGGTGGGTTTAATATTGGTACTGTCCTGGTTAAGCGCTAGCAAATTGTCGGCAATGGTCGCATATACATTTTCGTTATCAGCAGCCATGCCCCAGTGAATCCCACCAAGTGCACCACCCTTTCCAACACGCGTTCTCCAAAGAAGTTTTCCATTTTCTGGGTTGATCGCATAAACCACCCCGGACTTTTGACCCGCCAGCAGCCTTTGTTTCCCGTCTTTGCCGGTTACCAAAACAGGAGCCATTCCAAAATCAAGATCTCTGCCTTTGGAACCGGGACAATTAATAATAGTTGGGCAAGCCATGTTCCATGCATCTCCTTCTGTGGCCTGGAAATTCCATGCCAGTTTCCCAGTTGTCATGTTAATGGCCTGGATGGCATCACTGGTAGTGGTAGTCGGCAAAGTATAATTTTCACCGGTGCCTATGTATATGAGGTTTCTTTGGGTATCTATGGTGGGACTACACCATACGGGCGCGCCTGAAGGCCCGTAAAAAGGTTTGCCATTGCGCTTGTCGCCTCTTGCAATTGCCCTAGAAGGTATTACTCTATGATACCAGAGCAATGCACCCGTCTTTGCGTTTAGTGCAACGATACCACCGGATGAAGAACAACAATTGTAATTACTATCGGCGGCAGCCACTACTTCAAATGAACTGAGGGGAACAAATACTTTTCCTTTGTAAACCGCTACGGTACCCGTATTCATAGCCATTGGGCCAACTCCTGTTTTTGTGTTCCATAGTATTTTGCCTTTGTTTACGTCAACGGCATACACGTAGGTGGCTCCATCGGCGAAATAAGCAATATAAGAATTACCTTCCTTCTCCACTGCTATTCCACTTCTTATACCATTGGAAGCGGTAACATGCCAGCCGAGTTTTCCTGTAAAACGGTCAATGGCATATACATCACCGGTTTGGCTGTTTCCGGTTAAAAGCCATTTTCCTACAATGGCTGGTTTGCTGCGCATGTCGCTGGCATCCGGAAAAGCAAAAGCCCATTTTAATTTGAGGCTGTCTATATTATTGCGCGAAATGCCGGCCTGCGCAGCAGAACGAAAGTTGGTAGCTTTTAGACTAGCACCCCACCCGGAACAATCAAATAGTTTATTTCCACCATTAAACGTAAATTTCGTGTATGCTTCTTTGGGCATGATCGTTTCTCTAAGAAGTTCATGACTAATGTACTGGGCCACTGCTTCGCGTTGCTTTTCACTGAGCGCTTTAGCCTGCTGGCGCATCTTCCCGCTATTGAGCGTATTAAGAATGGCGCGAGGCTGAATTGCCATGAGCATTTGAAGAGCCGGCGCCTGGGGAAACGCCTTGTTTCCATGGCACGCCTGGCAGGTATTGGCAAATATGACTCTGCCCGCTTCCATGATGTGGATGGAATCTTTAGGAGACACCTGCCTATTATTTCCGTAATTGGTTGATTGGCCCTGGCATTCTACAATAATTATACAAAGGAAAGCGGATAACCCTAAGCGGTATAATTTATATTTCATAAAATAAATTTAAAGGATAGACGAAAATGGAATTCTCAAATGGCAATTTATAATACTAAGATAAAGGTTTCAGGCTTTGTAAAAAAATTATCGCCTCTTCCTCTATGTGGTTCGTGCCCAGATCTCCCGCCCGATCTTGTAAATCGTCTTCTGATTGTAATCGTTCAGTTTTATCATCTCCGCCTGTACTTTCCTGTTTAGACATTTAGGTATTGAATTCTTTACTATTATTATTCGCAAGTATCTGCTAAAAATCATACTCACAACAACTTTTTTATTGTAATGCCATAAATAAACAACTACCACAAAACGTTTCCTATGGAACGAACTTCCAAAATTTATAAACCCTTTGTACCCATCCGATAGCCATAGGAATCCCGATGGAACTTGGAAAATAATTTTCAAAGCACATCCAGATATTAAATAGCAATATATCCGTTTTCTTTTTCTATACTGCGCGACCAGTTTGACAAAAAAGCGACAAACCGGTAACATTATTTTTCGCAGAATATTTTGTGACGTTTTTTGTTGACAAAACCTTTTTTGAAAATTTTTTTTAACAACGATTAAACTTTAATCATGCAACCCCGTCTGATTTAAAACTTAAAAATTAATTTATGAAAACAAAAAGTATTTTCAGGCTCACAATTCTGGCCGCATCTTTTAGCACTTTGCTATGGGGATGTAAAAAAGAAAACACCAATCCGGCAACAGGCGGATCAACTACTACAGCAGCGAACGTACAAACTTCTGCTGACGACCTTACAATGGTTTCGAATGAAAGCAATGCGGTATCCGACGATGCTATTTCCGCATTGAATGGTAATGCAACTATTTCAGGTTCCACTGATAGAACCGCCGGTGCGGATAATATTAAAATTTCTATCTGTGATGCCACAGTCACTTACGACACTACATCTACCATAAGGACTATCACAATTGTTTATAATGGAAGCAATTGCAGTGGCAACCGTACACGAACAGGTACTGTAATCATCGCTGTACCTAAGGGACAACGTTGGAAGAAGGCAGGTTCCAGCGTAAATATTGCAATTGATTCGTTGAAGATCACCCGTGCAAGAGACGGTAAAACAATTGTAATTAATGGTACTAAAACCATTACCAACACAAGTGGTGGACTTCTTGAGGATTTAGCTACAACTGATTCAATTGTACATGATATTACCGCCAACTTGTCTATAACTTTTAGCAGTGGATTAACCCGCGATTGGCAGGTTTCAAGGCACAGGGTATTTACGTATAATGATGGCATCGTAGAAACCGTTACAGGCACCCATTCAGACGGTACTAATAACAATATTGCCATCTGGGGTACTACTCGTTTTGGCGTAAACTTTACTAACATGATCACCACTCCAAAAGTATATGCTCAGTCATGTGATTTTCAATTAACCAGCGGTCAGAATACCATTACAAGATCAGATAATATCACTTCTGTAATCACTTACGGGCTTGACGCAAGCGGCGATCCTCAAACTTCATGTCCCATAACTTCTGCAGGTGGTTATTACTATGCTAAATTAGTTTGGACAAATGGAAACAACGGTAAAGTATATACGTATATTTATCCTTATTAATCATATCAATTTCTTTGGTAGAAAGCTCATGGAAATTCCATGGGCTTTTTCTTTTATAGATGGATCCTCTTAAATTCAGACGGTACTTATTTCTCAATTATATACCCGGGCAACCACCCGAAAAATGTATCAGTTTGTATATAAGAACTAATAACATAATTTAGCCCATCCATAGTAAACGAAACCTGGTATGAAATTGACTCTCTTATTTTATTTATTATGCCTGTTACTTGTTTCGTGTTCCGGCAATAACAGTCGGAAAGAAGCCAGGGAGCATTTAATTAGCAAACAACTTCAAACGCTTTTAGATAAGGGAGAATATTTTAAGCTGGAATCAGATCTTTCTTTTTATAAAGATAGTGTAGATGCGGACGATGAATTATATTTCCAGGCATTTGTAAATAATTCCTTTAACAGGAACCAGGAAGCTATGCACGATATTGACACGCTTTTAAAAAATGCCATAACTTCCGATTCAATCAAATCAAAGTTATACATGCTTCTCAGTGATTGCTATTTTAAAACATTTCAATATTCAAAAGCCGCCCACAATGATAGTGTTTTGATCAAAAGGTTTTACCAGTTTATGGATAGCAGTAAAGTTGCTGACATCAAAAATGATCTTATCAGGTACGATGCTTTGAAAGATATTCCTCCGCAGAAGACTGAAATACATGGAAACACAATCATAAAGTGGGTGAAAGATAGAATAGGTTTGATTGAAATTCCTGTAAAATGCAAAGATCAAATGTATCATGGCATATTTGATACCCGGGCAAATATTTCTTCTATTTCAAAAACTTATGCTGACAAACTTGGATTGAAAATGCTAAATGTTTCTTATGATGAGGGTAGCGGCATAACAGGCATACAATTTAAAACAGGATTGGGAATTGCGGATAGTCTTTATATAGGGAACATTTTAGTGAGGAATGCTGTTTTCCAGGTTATGCCCGACTCAATATTATATTTGGCTCCCATTAAATTTGCAATAAATATGATCATAGGATTTCCAATAATTGAACAACTCAAAGAAATTCATATTTTCAAAAATGGCCAAATGCTTATCCCAAAGTATCAAACCAAAAGTGCTTTGCACAACTTAGCTTTAGATCAATTAGATCCGGTTATATCATTGAAAACGGATGAAGATTCATTATGTTTTTATTTAGACACAGGAGCTGGAAATTCCGTATTATATGCATCCTATTTCAATAAATACCAATCAAAAATTATTGAACACCTTCATAAAAAAATAATTCAATTTGGAGGAGCAGGCGGAGTAAAAAAGAAAGAAACTTATGTTTTGGATTCGTTGCAGTTATGGCTTGACAATAAGAAAGTAACTCTTGATAGTGTTGACATTCTATCTCAAAAAATTTATCCCGGAGAAAAATTTTATGGAAATTTAGGGCAAGACTTTACATCCAGGTTCAACGAGTTTGTTTTGAATTTTGGGTATATGTATGTTGAAGATAAATGATTACGCAAATAATTGGATTCCCCTATTACTCAATAATTAAACCATCTAAAAATTCTTTTCTAATTTATATACAGTTTCTTTTTACTGTAAAATATCGTGCTGCACTCATACTTAAAGAATGAAAGATTACTTACAGAAATACCTGACTGGCATTAGCACAAAATGTTCCTACGGAACGAACTTCCAAAATTTATAAAACATATCTACCCTATGGAAATGAGGTAGATGATTTTCATTGGCTATTAAAATACTAATTATCTCAAAGCTTTACTCTTACCGCGCTTCCATTATAATTAATTACTTTATTAAATTTAGTAGTCTCACTTTCGCCGGTGCCATTATTTTCTTTAACCAACAATACACTGAAAGTGCGGCTCTTCAACATTCCCGGAAAAGAACCTTTCCTTGCAGAAATGCTTAATTCGTGCCTTTTATCATTCCAGTTAAAGGTAAATGTGGCAAACTCTCCATGCTCATAGTTATAGTCGTTGTTGGCATCTTCATACAAAGTGAAATGTCCGTCAGCACCGGGATATATGCGTAGTTCAATATTGGTAGCAGGTTTTTGGGTAGCATATTCCATCAGGGGGCCCATCGGAATAATTGACCCTTCCCTCACATACAAAGGCATAATATCAATGGGAGCATAAGCATCAATCGTTTGTCCACCATTCAATTTTTTACCTGTCCAGAAATCATACCAATCCGTGTTTTTGGGAAGATACACTTTCCTGGTGTTGCCTAATTGATTGGCGTTAGGGCCTGAATATAGCTGTTCGGTTACCGGGTTTACCATAAAAGCGGGGCCAAACATATACTGATCAGGAATGTTATAAACTTTAGGATCATTCCTGAAATCAAAAGCAAGGGAACGAAGCATAGTATAATTGTTCCTGGTTACTTCGCTTGACAGGGAATAAATGTAGGGTAACAAACGATAACGAAGATCATCATATTTTAAAAGGATTCTTTTCGTTTGTGCATCCCAGTTATCAGAGAATAAAGCTCTTTCTCCTTTTCCATGAATACGAAAGATAGGACAGAATGATCCAAACTGGAACCAGCGTGTAAAAAGTTCGCGGTGAGCAGGCGTCGTCCAATCAGGAATTCCTTCCGGAGAGGTATATGAAATATACCCTCCAATATCTGAAGTCCAATAGGGAATGCCTGATATGCAGGTATTAATTGCCTGTGGAACCTGGTTTTTAAAAGCAGCGAAAGTAGTAGTAATATCAGAAGACCAAAGAGTAGCCGCGTTTCTTTGCTGACCCGCGAATGCTTGCCTTGCCAATAAAAAAATACGTTTATGAGGAATGTCTCTTCTCCATTTCTTATAAATTCCTGTGGTATGTTCCAGGGAATAAGTATTGAAATAATCAATTCCTTTGCCGGTATAAAATACAGCCCTCTTCCTGTCGTTGACGTCTTTGGTATCGGGCTCGCATTGATCTACCCACCATGCATCCCATCCGTCACGCTTAATCAGGCTGTCGCGTGCCTGGTCCCAATACATTTCCCTTGCACCAGGATTGTGTGCATCATAATAATAATCAATTTTATGTACAAAAAAATTATCCCAGGTAACTGTAGTCAGATATCCGGCATCTTTGAGCTGATTATAATCCTGCGTACCTTCTCCAAAACATGGCCATATAGAAATCATTGCATGAAAATGCTCGTTATGTAATTGGTCAATCATCGCTTTCGGGTCTGGATAACGTTCGGGATTCATTATATGAGAACCAATAGGGGCAGGCGACCAATAAAACCAATCCTGAACAATGGCATCTACCGGTATATTATTTTTACGATAATTATTGGCTACCGTTAATATTGCATTTTGACTTTTATATCTGTCCTGCGATTGAAATAATCCGAATGACCATTTTGGATACATAGGAGCTTTGCCGGTCAGGTTTCTATAAAGATCAATGATATGATCAAAAGATGGTCCATAAAAAAAATAATAATCAACCATTTTACCGCTTTCAGAAACGTAAGTATATTGTGTATTATCGGCTTCGTCTCCAAAAAATTGGGACGCCGCATAGTTGTCCCACATAAGGCCATACCCTTTTGTAGAGAGCAACACAGGAATAGCACCGGTAAGATATTTAATAGCCAAGTCCTGGTTGCGACCCTTATAATTAATAGAAAGAGAATCTAAAGGATGGCATCCCAATCCAAATAAAGCTTCATCTTCAGGCGATTGAAATGAGGTAGCGCAACTATAAGTATTGATACCGGCAACAGTAGTATCGCGCATTACCTTGTTGTTTTCATCTGTCTCTGCAAGAATCGTTTTATTATGCAGATCGGTATAAGTTATTGCCTGGGTTTGGCGGTTTACTTTAATTTTAATCTTTGCTGTTGTAATGACAATGTCCTCCTTGTCTTCTTTAACTGTAAAGTTTTTTAAATACGATTTTACGGGTTCTACCACTAATGATTTTTTTTCAGGCAAATTCTTCAGAAATGTATATTTAATTTCTGCAAGCCCGTCTTTTATAAGATAAATATTCATCTTACCCGTATTTAAAATAAAACTTACCCCAAAATTTGTTTTATGGTAAGACTTTACCTGGGCGTTACAAAGTTTACTGAATGAAAAAAAAAGTAATAGAAGCATTGCAAAATAATTACGAATTGTCGAAGATCTTGTCATAAGAATTTTATTTAAGAATTGAAAAACTTGATAAAAATAAAACGATAAATAATCCGGCTAATTAAAGTTAACTTACAAAGTATTATTTTTTTTGATACCCACGTCAAAAAGTAAAAAATATCTTATTAAAAGGTAAAAAAATATCAAGTTCATAATGCATTTCAATACTATTTTGAATTATTGAAGCAAATTTCTCTCTTCCTTAAATCATAATAAAATTATCGCCGAAATTATATTTGTAAAATCAAGATAATTGCGAAAAAAAATAATTATTCTTAACAAAACCAATACTTGCAGTGGCATCAATTTTGTGCCTTCCTTTTTGAAAATAATTATTTATTAACTCTTAAAAAAGGAGGCAACTTATGACACTCGTAAAAAGAAACGGGCATCAACCCATGTTAACTCCCAACATTTGGGACGATTTTTTAGACACTGATTTATTTGATAGGGGAAACAATTTCCCTAAAGTGGGTAGCAATGTACCTGCTGTAAACATTAAAGAAAAACCCGATAAATTTTTGGTAGAGGTAGCAGCTCCCGGTATGCAAAAAAAAGATTTTAAAATTGAAGTAGATGGCTCATCATTAACCATTAGTTCTGAGAAAAAAGAAGAGCATGAAGAAAAGGACGAAGATTATAATAGAAAAGAATTTAGCTACCAGTCTTTCTATCGAAATTTTCATTTACCAAAGGATGTAGTAAATGCAGATAAGATTAAAGCAAAATATGATAATGGAATATTAATGCTTGAAATCCCAAAAATGGAACCCGGGAAAATGAGACATTCTAAAATGATCGAAATTCAATAAAGACTTAAAATTCAAATTGACAATAAAGGACTTTGATGTATTTTGAAGTCCTTTATTTTTTATTTTTGAGTGGAATTGTTGTGTGAGCGGTACTAAAAGATTCTAAAACTTTCAATTCACTTATTTTCATCATGCAATTACCCGATTTTTCAAAACCACTTTGGGTTGTTTTACTAACGATAATTTTTTTTGTAATCATTACAGGAAGATATTTTTTAATAGCCGGATTATTTTATTGCTTTTTTTATTTATGGTTTCCGGTTAAGTGGAAAGAAAGAAAAATTAATAAAAAAGAATACAAACAGGGACAATTTAAAAAAGAAATAAAATGGAGTTTAATAACCTCTTTAATTTTTTCTGTTGCAGGCGCCTTTACTGTAATTCTTTGGCAAAAAGGATACACCAAAGTTTATACAAACATTAATTTATTTGGCTGGTGGTATTTGCCGGTAAGCCTCATTATATATATGATTTTGCAGGAAACTTATTATTACTGGATTCACCGATGGATGCACATTCCGGCAATATTTAAAACAGTTCATAAGGTGCATCACGACAGCCGAGTCGCTTCGCCATTTACTGCATTTTCATTTCACCCTTTGGAAGGTTTATTGCAGGCTGTTTTTTTACCGTTATTACTTTTAATCATCCCTATTCATTATTATGTAATTATTTTATTGCTGGTCATTATGAGTTTCAGCAGTGTGATTAATCACCTGGATATTGATATTTATCCCAAAAACCCAAAAAATATTTTAACAAAATATGTGATTGGTGCTACGCATCATTCACTTCACCACAAACAATTTAAATACAATTTTGGTTTATATTTTACTTTTTGGGATAAAATAGAGAAAACAGAAGGTTAGTTTTGAATTGTGAACTGTGAATCCTTTACCTGATTGCTGATAGCTGATTACTGTCTCCTAAAAGTTAAAAAAATAAAATACTTTATTTTAAATATAAAATCCTGGTATTAAAGTATATATTTGCAGTTAATTTTTTTAAACAATACAATACAATGGACAACAAAAACACAGGAACCGTAAAATTTTTCAATTCAGAAAAAGGATTCGGTTTTATTAAACACGATGATTCTTCAAAAGAAACATTTGTGCATGCAAGCGGATTAATTGATGAGATCAAAGAAAACGACAAAGTAGAATTTGACTTGCAAAATGGCAAAAAAGGAATGAATGCCGTTAATGTGAAATTAATCGGCTAAAATCGATATTTCAATGCAAGGGCAACTTGAAAAGGTTGCCCTTTTTTATTGTCATAAATTAAACAATTTTGAATCATCAGGGGTTTAAAATATGGGGATAAGGAAACCCATAGACAAACTCTTTGTCTTCAGCTTTTCGCTTTCTGTCTTTTGCCTTCTGTGTTTTTAAAGATACCTCACCGGATTTCTATGTGAATTTTTAATATAGTTTTTCACATTCATCCAAAAAGCAAGAATCAGATAAAAAATGACCGGCGACCCTAATGTAAGAAAGGAAATGTAAATAAAATATCGCCTGATGGCTGAAGTGGCAATTCCCATCTTTTCACCTATAGCTGTACAAACACCGAATACCTGCCATTCTATAAAGTGTTTTATTTTATACATTTTGCAAAACTAAATTAAAATTAAAAATATAACGAAGAATATTTTTTAAAAATTATGCCACAAACCTGCGTGATTCGCCATACAAGTTTCACTAATTGAAACGAATATTATTAATCTTTCGCATAAAAATAATATGACTTGTCTCTACTCTTTAACGGGAATAAATAAGTATTTATTTTATTTTTTAGGGTAGGATAGATTTTTTAAAATATTTACTCATTCTGAATCAATTCTATTTTAACTAATTTTGCATGATTTTTTTTAAATAGTTCTTTCCAAAAATATTTTTTACACACACAAATTAAAATAAACATCAATGGTTTTTGATCTCGACATGATTAAAAGGTTTTACGAAGGTTATTCCAAAAAAGTAGAAGCAACATGTAAAGTCGTTAATCATCCTCTCACTCTCACCGAAAAGATTTTATATGCTCACCTCAGCGGTGGAAATGCCAATACCGCTTTCGGAAGAGGAAAAGATTATGTGGATTTTGCACCGGACAGAGTCGCCATGCAGGATGCGACCGCTCAAATGGCGTTGCTGCAGTTCATGCAATCGGGAAGAACAAAAGTTTCTGTTCCTTCTACGGTTCATTGCGATCACCTCATACAGGCGCAGGTGGGAGCCGCACCCGATCTCACGAGGGCAAAATCACAAAATAAAGAAGTATATGATTTCCTGGCTTCCGTTTCTAATAAATATGGAATTGGCTTTTGGAAACCCGGTGCAGGAATTATTCACCAGGTTGTTCTGGAAAATTATGCATTTCCCGGTGGCATGATGATCGGCACAGATTCACACACTGTAAATGCCGGCGGATTAGGAATGGTAGCCATTGGAGTTGGCGGTGCAGATGCGTGTGATGTGATGGCAGGATTACCATGGGAATTAAAATTCCCGAAACTCATAGGAGTAAAACTGACCGGAAAATTAAATGGCTGGACATCTGCAAAAGATATCATCTTAAAAGTAGCAGGTATCCTTACTGTAAAAGGTGGTACCGGAGCAATTGTTGAATATTTTGGCGAAGGTGCTTCTTCCCTTTCCTGCACAGGGAAAGGAACTATTTGCAATATGGGTGCTGAAATTGGCGCTACCACTTCCATCTTTGGTTATGATCAAAAAATGGCTGATTATTTAAAAGGAACAGGAAGAAAGGAAGTAGCAGCAATGGCAGACAAAGTTGCCAAAGACCTGACCGGAGATCAGGAAGTGTATGCGGATCCCGAAAAATATTTTGATCAGGTAATTGAATTAAATTTATCTGAATTAGAACCTCATATTAATGGACCATTTACTCCCGATCTGGCATGGCCCATTTCCAAATTTGCGGAAGCTGTCAAAAAAAATAACTGGCCCGAAGAATTAGAAGTTGGGTTGATAGGATCCTGCACTAATTCTTCTTATGAGGATATTACAAGAGCGGCTTCTGTTGCTAAACAGGCATCGGATAACGGAATAAAAACCCGGGCTGAATTTACAATCACTCCAGGTTCCGAACAGGTGAGATATACAGTAGAAAGAGATGGTTATTTGGATATTTTTGAAAATATGGGTGGAGTAGTTTTAGCCAATGCATGTGGCCCTTGCATTGGACAGTGGGCCCGTCATACCAATGATCCCGCAAAGAAAAATTCTATTCTCACATCTTACAACAGGAATTTTGCAAAAAGAAATGATGGCAATGCCAATACGCATGCTTTTGTGGCTTCGCCGGAAATCACAACTGCTTTAGCTATCGCCGGTTCTCTTACTTTTAATCCAATAACTGATTTTCTTACAAATGATAAAGGAGAAAAAGTAAAACTGAAAGAACCACAGGGAATTGAAATGCCATTAAAAGGTTTCGCTGTTGATGATGCAGGATTTGAAGCGCCGGCTGAAGATGGAAGTAATATACAGGTAGTTGTTTCTCCTACATCAGACCGTCTTCAGATTCTTGAACCTTTTGCCGGATGGAATGGTTCTGATCTTTTGGGAATGAAATTATTAATTAAAGCAAAAGGTAAATGCACTACCGATCATATTTCAATGGCAGGCCCATGGTTAAAATATCGGGGACATTTAGATAATATCAGCAACAATCTTTTGATCGGAGCCATTAATTTTTTCAATGAAAAAGCCAACCTGGTTAAAAATCAATTGACCGAAAATTATGGTCCATTGCCCGAAACACAAAGAGCGTATAAAGCCGCAGGCGTAGGTTCTGTAATAGTTGCCGATGAAAATTATGGTGAAGGTTCTTCACGCGAGCATGCTGCCATGGAACCGCGCTTTCTTGGAGTGAAAGCGGTTATTGTGAAATCATTTGCACGCATACACGAAACCAATTTAAAAAAGCAAGGATTGTTGGGAGTTACTTTTGCAAATAAGGAGGATTACAATAAAATACTCGAAGATGATACCATTGATATTATCGGACTAACCGATTTCGCAGTTGACAAACCATTAGAAGTACGTTTGCACCACAAAGACGGGAGCACAGATTCATTTTTAGTAAATCATACATACAACCAACAACAGATTGAATGGTATAAAGCCGGCGGAGCGCTTAATATTATAAGAAGAGAATTTGAAGCAAGTAAAAATTAAATTTTTATATTTTATAAAATTAAAAGCAAACCTGTAAAAGGTGAAAATATTGCTGCATCTAAGCAGTGGATTTAATTTTTATTTGTTAATTCTATAAATTTACAATTACGAAGCCATTCAAAATACTTCCCATTCAACAGTTTTGAAAATGTTTACATTGAGGCAAGTTCTCTATATTCAGTCATACCATCATCTAAAAAAATTGATAAGATTTTTGATCTTTTATGTAAATCTTTGATATTAATACCTATCCAAAAGTTCTTCCTCAATTATTGTAACCACTTATATATTCAATCTTTCAGCGAAAAGTTAAAGAATAATTTTTAAAAAAATTATTGGAATATAGGACTGGTTCTTGTATTCATCTTTTCAAGTAACAAACAAAGATTTAGTTATTAAATTAAACAAAATAAGATACTATGTAAAATTTATATACAATTAATTAATCAATTAAAATCAATAAAAATGAAAAAGAAAATTAATTGTATTCAGCTTTTAGACGGCTCAAAATACAATCAAAATGAAAATCGAAACAAAAAAATAAAATCTGTTTGCTTTTATATTGGCAAAAGAATTCTTTCGTTAGGTATTATTTTTTTTGCATTGGTAATTTCTTCCTTTGATGAATTGCCAACCTATAAAATTACAAGTAATTCCGAAACCTTCGTTGTCAAAAAAGGCAAAATGAATAAAATAAAAAGAGGCAATAGTTTGGAGGGTGTCTCTTATGAAATTAGGGAATCGTTTGTTCAGAGGTTTCCAAAAATAAAAAATGTGAAGTGGTCAAATATTGATGGATATACTGCAATAGATTTTACAAAGGGTAGTTCAATGAGAGTTGCGCTTTATAATATTAATGGTAATCTGATTGGGACCGGAAGCAATATTTCATATAATGCTCTTCCCAAAGAAAGTTTTAAAGAAATTAATAAATATTATAAAAATTATGTTCCCGAAGAAACTATTCATTATAGCGAAAATGGATTAAATGGAAATGGCTTGAATATGTATGGAACTACCACCACAGGCAATGGATATTACGCTTTAATGAAAGATAAAAAAAATAATAAAGAAATTTTATTGCAGATAAGCCCTAATGGAGAAGTGTCTTATTATGGCAATTTCTTTTAATTAAAAAAAGTAAAGATGTCATCCTGAAGGATGACATCTTTACTTTAATATATAATCCATTTAAACAAAATTTCAGAAAGAAATCGCTAACTTCATTTATAGTTTACGCATGCCTGTAAGATTCTAATAAAGTAATGGCTTCTCTGGCTTCCTTTACATCATGCACTCTTAATATGGATGCTCCGTTAAGTAAGGCAATTGTGTTGAATATGGTTGTACCGTTTAATGAATCTTCTACACTAATTTTTAAGGTTTTATAAATAGTTGATTTTCTTGAAATGCCTACCATTATTGGCTTTTCGAGCATTCTAAAAATTTCCAGGTTTTTTAATAACAATAAATTCTGTGAAATATTTTTTCCAAATCCAAAACCAGGATCAATGATCATATCGTTGATTCCTGCGCGTTTACACTCGTCTATCTTTTTAATAAAAAAATCCAATATTTCTTTGGTTACATCTTCATAATGTATTTGTTTTTGCATCGTTTCCGGCACGCCTTTTATGTGCATGCAGATATAAGGAACTTTAAGTCGACCGACTGTTGGTATCATATTTTTATCCATTTCGCCACCACTTATGTCGTTAATTATAGAAGCACCCGCACGCACACATTCTTCAGCAACATTTGAATGATAAGTATCTATTGAAAGAATAACCTCAGGAAAAAATTTATTCAGCATTTCAATTGCTGGTAATAACTTTTCTAATTCTTCATCTACGGAAATACGCTTGCTTTCTGGCCTGGTACTTTGCGCACCTAAATCCAGGATATTTACCCCTTCATTTAGCATTTGTTCCGATTTGCTTTTTATATCATCAAGGTTTTGCATTCTGCTTTTGGGATAAAATGAATCTTCTGTGATATTCAGGATACCCATTACTAAAGGCTTGTTAATAAAAAGCAATTTCCTTTTGCAATTCAATGAAAACATTGTTTTTTTAAGTTTAAATTTGGCAATTATTATGATGCAAGTAAACGAAGGTAATACCGATTGGCAATACAGTAACGCAGTAAATAAATGCCGGGAAATTTTTATAAAGAAAACAAAAGATTATGGTACTTCCTGGCGAGTGTACCGTACTATTTCTATTGCCGACCAGATATACATAAAAGCAAAACGAATACGGAACGTCCAGGAAAAAAAAGTTCAAAAAATTGAAGATGGTATAAAAGGAGAATTTATGGGAATCATAAATTATTCAGTTATTGGCTTGATACAATTAGATATTGAAAACGATTCCACTGCCGATCAGGATAATGAAGAACTTCCTTTTAATGAAACCATAAAATGGTATGATCAAAAAATTGCTACCGCAAAAAGTTTAATGGAAAATAAAAACCATGATTATGGTGAAGCATGGCGCGAAATGAGCCAGGAAAGCTTTGTAGATCTCATTTTAGCAAAGATCCTGCGTATAAAACAAATTGTTCTAAACGAAGGAAAAACATTGATGAGCGAAGGTATTGATGCTAACTTTTATGATATATTAAATTATGCTGCATTTGCGTTAATACTCTTAGATTAAATTATTTTTATTTTTTAAAATTATTTACAATGAAACTTTTGGTAAAAATCGTGCGCATTTTTGTTGGGCTACTATTTATTTTTTCCGGCCTCGTAAAAGCAAATGACCCGCATGGGCTTTCTTATAAAATGCAGGAATTTTTTGATGTATGGTCGGCCAATGCATCACTTGCGAATTTTATGCATTGGCTTAGCAGCTATGCACTTCCTTTTTCTATAATTATGATCACCCTGGAGATAATGGTAGGAGTTGGAATTTTATTGGGTGTTTGGAAAAAGTTTTTTACATGGCTAATTTTATTACTCATTATTTTCTTTGCTTTTCTCACAGGATATGCAGCCTTATCTGGCAAAATATCCACCTGCGGCTGCTTTGGAGATTGTATTCCTTTATCGTCAATGGAATCATTTATCAAAGACCTGGTTTTGTTAGTGCTGGTATTAATCCTTTTTTTTGGCAGGAAATATATAAATCCTTTTTTACCTTCTGCCATTAATATTTTACTTCTCATTATTTCTTGCTCATTGGTTTTGTTTTATCAATGGCATGTAATGCGTCATCTGCCTACGGTTGATTGTCTTCCATTTAAAAAAGGGAATGATATTTTGAAATTGAGAAAAATGCCTGCGAATGCAGTTCCGGATAAAGTGGATTACAAGTTCGTGTATGAAAAGGATGGTAAGAAACAAAAGTTTACCATCAATGATCTTCCTGATTCCACCTGGGAATTTGTAAGCCGTCAGGATATTATAGTGCAGAAAGGGAAAAACGACGCACCTCCGATCAAAGATTTTTACCTCACTACATTTTCGGGAAATGATACCACTCAGGCAGTATTGAGCCTGGATGCTGACTATTACTTATTCTTTGTAAAGAGCTTTTCAAGCACTGATCACTGGCTTAATAATTTTACGAATATTTATGACTATGCAAAGAAAAATAATCGCTTAATCTATATTGTTACACCGGAAAATATACAGGCAAATAATTTCTTTAATATCATGAATAATTATGGAATTCCTGTTTTCAGTCTTGATGCTACAGCCTTTAAAACCGCAGCTCGTACTGACCCCGAAATCTATTTGATGCACGGTCCTGTTATTAAAGACAAATGGGGTTGGGCAGATTTTAAGGAGGTTTTAAAAAAGAATTAATTTAAAATAATCAATGTTCCAACTACTCATAAAAAAACTGGCTTACGGAATTTTGGTATTGGCTGGTGTGGTTGTGGTAGTATTTTTTATTTTCCAGGCATTTGGCGACCCTGCACGCATGGTGATGGGACAAACGGGTGATAAAAAAACCATGGACAACATTCGTAAAGAATTATATTTAGATCAGCCCAAGTGGAAACAATTTATTTTTTATGTAAATGATATTTCGCCCCTCAGCATTGATACAAAAGAAGAAATAAAAGAAAAAGGTTTGCATGGTTTTTTTATGAAAATTGGTGGAAAAGAGGAAATAGGAATCAAAATTCCTTACCTGCGCAGAAGTTATCAAACCAAAAAACCGGTAACAGAAGTTTTAATGGAAGCATTGCCAGGAACGATTATGCTGGCATGTGCCGCTATGTTTTTTGCTATTATAGTTGGAATATTTCTGGGCATACTCGCGGCTGTGAAACAAAATACCTGGATGGATACCTCTTCCGTTTTTGCAAGCGTGATTGGTATTTCAGCGCCATCCTTTTTTATGGCTATTGTGATCGCCTATATTTTCGGATTGGTATTGCATGATTATACCGGTTTGTCGCTAACAGGTAGTTGGTTTAATATTGACCAGGTTACCGGGAAAAGATACCTCACTTTACAAAATTTAATTTTACCTGCATTAACGCTAGGCATCAGACCTTTATCAATCATTACACAACTTACCAGGAGTTCTATGCTCGATACGTTGAACCAGGATTATATAAGAACTGCTTACGCAAAAGGATTAAGCAAAAGAAAAGTGATATTTGATCACGCATTAAGAAACGCTATAAACCCTGTATTAACGGCAATTACAGGCTGGTTTGCTGAATTACTGGCAGGAGCTTTTTTTGTAGAATATATTTTTGGTTGGAAAGGAATCGGGAAAGTAACGGTAGATGCTTTGGAGAAACTCGATTATCCTGTGGTGATGGGTTCAGTTCTTTTTGCAGCAACCATATTTGTATTGGTTAATATTTTAGCCGATATACTTTATGGAGTGATTGATCCAAGAGTTAAGATGATCTGAACCAAATTAAAAATTGAAAATGACTAATAGAACAATTAATTTATTTTATCACCACCTCTTTAATCACTTTTTCTCCCAACGCTTCATTTACTCTTTCTATAATTTTTGATTTTTGAAAAATCAATTCATTTTTTAGAGGAGCTACCGAGGTAGAAATAAATAATGTAGAATTGATCACTTCAATTTTGTCTGTATAATTGGCAATCGTGCGTCCCATAATTTTTTCCCAGGCATCCTGCACCTGTAATGACTGAACGCCATTTTTCAGCTTACTTTTTTTTAGAAATTCTTTTAATGCATCGCCGATTGATACTTCCATTTTGTAAATATATATTTTAAAAATCGGGTAACTGAATATTAAAAATTCTTTTATTTCAATTCAATTATCTGAACTTCATTCCCAAATTGGGAAAGTGAGGTTTCCAGGCGTTCCAGGTGGGTGTCAGTTACAAAAACTTGTCCATTATTTTCTTTACAAACATATCGCAACAAATTTTTTATCCTGCTTTCATCCAATTTTTCAAATACATCATCCAATAATAAAATAGGGGAAAAACTTTTTACCTTTTTCAGAATTTCAAATTCAGCAAGTTTGCAGGCAAATAATAAACTCTTTCTTTGTCCTTGTGAAGCAATTGCTTTAAACACGTTCTCCTGTAACAAAAAAATCAGATCATCTTTATGAATACCGACATTGGTTCTTTGAATGAGTCTGTCTTTTTGCCGTGATGCGATCAATAATTCTTCAAAATTATTTTCATTCAAAAGGCTGTTATATTCCAAAGAAACAACTTCATTATTCCCGGAAATACTTTTATAAAATTGCTGTACTAAAGGGAACAATTTTCCGGAAAATTCTTTTCTGATACGATGAATATAATTACCCGGGGAAATTAATTGCTGATCGAATGTTTCTAATAATGCAAAATCAAACCGCCCTCTTACAGCCTCATTCTTTAAAAAACTATTTCTCTGTGCCAACACTTTATTGTAAGTGATCAGTTGTTGCAAGTATTCAGCATCCAACTGGCTAATCAATGTGTCTAAAAATCTTCTTCGCTCTTCGCTCCCACTTGTTATCATTCCTATATCATCAGGTGCTATTACCACACAGGGAAATTTGCCAATATGCTGTGAAAACTTCTCGTATGCAACATCATTCAAATAAAATTCTTTTTTTTGTGTGGCTCTACAAATACACACAATTTTTTGTGTGCAATTCCCTTTTGTTTCATTCTCCAATTCTGCTTCCAGCCTGAATCCTTCTTCGCCAAAATGAATATTTATAACATCATTTTTAGTAAAATAACTTTTCGTAAAACAGAGATAATTGATAGCATCCAGCAAATTTGTTTTGCCTTTTCCATTCAACCCGCAAATGCCAATGATCCTTTCATTAAAATCAAAAGATCGTAATTGATAATTTTTATAACCCGTTAAAGTAATTTTTGTAAAAAGCATAGTCGGGTGCGAGGTATCACGTATTTAGATTGGAAAGTGGTAAGGTTCTTCATTACCACTTTCCCATTTCGATTTTTCCTACATCATTCTCCTTAAATAATTTACCTGGCCAAGATGATAATTCAAATGAGCCAATAAATAGATGAGCATATTTTGTGTAGAGTAAACTTCTTCTCTCATTATTATCGGAAAATCCTTTTGCAGATCTTCTTTTGATAATTTTGACAAAGTATTTTTAATAGTTCCTTTTAATTCATTTAAATCGGAAATTAATTTTTCCTTTGTAACATTCTTTAAAGAAAATTCTTCATCACGATTGCGCATATAATCAGTATTGCCCAAAGTCTTTCCTATAAAATGATTAAGGTTGCCCAAGAGATGTAGCGTTAAATTTCCTGCTGAATTATTGATCCCTTCTTTTGTTCTCCAAATATCGCTTTCGTTCTTAAATAAATTAATTTCTGCAATTAATTTATCCAAATCCCTTTCGAAAAAAATACTAATATTCATTTATTTATTTTTTTATTTTGATTATTAATTGAATACCTATCTTATTTAAAAAATCAAATTTAAACAGATTTCTTTTTAAGTTCTTCTTCTACTATTTATAATAATTCCTGTAAATATATAATTATTGAAATACTTAAGTTGTATTCTAAATATCAGTATTCAAATAAATCCAGACAAAAGAGCAAGAATGAAATCTATTTAGGAGAAAAATCATTGTAAATTTTTAAGCAGAAAGTAGGAAAGCATTTTCCTGAAATATTAAAACTGTCCACATTTCCATATCACATCAACAAAATAGTGTCTTCTGTCAAAAAAATGAGCACCTGGTTCAAATCCGCACTGCTCAGCTATTTCATCTAACTGACTGATGCCATATTTTTGGGAAATTTCCATGAATATTGTCTCATCCTTTTTAAAATTAATTATATTTTTATCAATGGATACCTGTTGCTCTTTCAATGAAACCAAATAGCTTTTACACGCACCACTGTCAGGATCATACATCGCATAATGTTCAAAATTTGACAAATTAAAATCTGCATTCAATTCATTATTGATCCTGCTTAATAAGTTTAAATTAAATTGGCTTGTAAAACCTTCGGAATCATCATAGGCCGCTAAAATCTTTTTTGGGTTTTTTTTAAGATCAAACCCAATTAAAACCATATCTCCTTCAGATAAAAGATTGCGTAATTTTTTACAAAATCTCTGCATTGAATCAAATTTAAAATTCCCGATATTGGCACCCAGAAATAAGACTAATTTCTTCTTCTTTGAAATTTGATGGGCCTTTCCAAGCATTTCAAAATATTCGCCATTAAGTCCATGAATATGTAACCCCGGAATTGCTTTTGGTAAACTTTCATCCAAAAGATCAATAATATTTCCTGAAATATCAATCGGAATATAATTGACTATCCCGTTCTTCGCGGATAATTCTTTCAATAAATAAATTGATTTAGTAGCATCCCCCGGACCGAATTCAATTACATCTATTTCTTTTGTATCATGCAAAACTTCTTTTGTAATTCCTTCAGTTTGTTTTGAAAGAATTTCGAGTTCGCAATTAGTGAGATAATAATCTTCACTTGCCATTATTTTTTGAAAAAGTTCATCTCCTTTTTTATCATAAAAATACTTGGAGTCTAAATATTTGTGTGGGGATTGCAAACCTTTCAACACATCATCTAAAAAAATGTCCACGCTTTTCTTTAAATATTTGGGAGAAGGTTGTATGTCTTCCAATACTTCATTTAAAAAATTATCCATGCTTTTATTTATTTTGCTAACCTGACGCCTGTATATTGCCAGCGCAGATTGGGTTGAAAAAAATTGCGATAAGTGATTCTGCTATGCCCTGGCGAAGTTACATCAGAGGCACCACGTAATACCATTTGGTTAACCATAAATTTTCCATTGTATTCGCCAATTGCGCCCGGCGCTTTTGAAAACCCGGGATATGGAAGGTACGCGCTGTCTGTCCATTCCCATCTTCTTCCCCAATTAAATTTTTTTGCGGCTACTTCCCACTCAAATTCAGTAGGAAGGCGCATTCCCTTCCATGAAGCATAAGCCGCGGCTTCATAAAAGCATATGTGGCATACCGGTTCATTCAAATCTATTAACTGTAAGCCTTCCAGCGTATAATTGTACCAATTGTTATCCATATAATGCCAGTAGAGCGGAGCAACGATTTGGCTGTTTTTTACCCACGCCCAACCATCTGAATGCCAGTAATTAAAATTTTTATAACCACCATCATTCATAAATTCAAGAAAATCTTTATTGGAAACTAATTGTGTAGCGATACTGCAATCAACTAAATATTCAGAGTGCCTTTTTAATTCATTGTCGAAACAAAATCCCTCTCCATCAAATCCAATTTCGTAAAGACCTTTTTCAATTTTTACAAAATGGTTCTTGTCTTTATGCTCTGTTTTATCGCTTCTATTTGACAGTGATTGGTAAGCAGGAAATAATGGATTGTTTCCCAAAATATATTTTATATCAGTCATCAAAAGTTCCTGGTGCTGTTGCTCATGATTAAACCCGATTATTAAAAGATCTTCCACTTCTTTGGATACCGGATTTTGTAAGAATTTTTGCATAGCATCATCTACATATTTCCTGTATTTATAAATTTCTTCCACTGATGGGCGACTCAGGTTCCCACGATCTGTACGTATAACTCTTGCTCCGGCAGTTTCATAATAACTATTGAATACATAATTAAATTGGGAATTAAATTCCACATAATCTTTCATGAATGGTTTCAAAATAATTGTTTCAAAAAACCATGTTACATGTCCAATGTGCCATTTAGGCGGACTTACATCTACAATAGGCTGAACCACGTAGTCCTCTGTCAGTAAAGGTTTACAAATTTCTTCCGTATATTTCCGGACTGATTTATATTTTTCCACTAAATTCATTTCACTTTTTATTTAGATAATTTTTTAGATCAGAAATAGTTTTAATCTTCAATCTTACCGCTTCGCTTTTTCGCATCATTAATGCATAAGAATTATCGAAACCAATGGGACGCAACCATTCAAGGTTATATTTTTGATTAAATTGTTTTTTCACATAATCATAAATCTCTTCTTTATTATTATTCAACTTATTTAAAATTGAATCAGGAGTTTGCAAAATTACCAAAAGCCCTGTGCCTGTATATTCAGGATACATATCAATCTGATCATTGGTCAATGCATCAAAGCAAATTTTAGTACCCCCCAACCCGGTTTTCGTTTGTACCTGCAAATGTGTATTTCCTTTTATCAACATTGAGTACATAGAAGCCAGAATATATTGTTCGCCAAAAATTTTTGATCCTATTCGTAACACTCCTTCATTTCCATTCAAAGGTTGTTTATACAAACTTTGTTCCATTAAAAAATCTTTTGCCACTTTTTCAGGAGATTGTTTTAGATAATCAACACGGTAATTTAATTCTGTCATGATTGAGTCGTTAATATGTGCGGCTAATTGATTAATGACTTTTTCGAGTTCAGGAAATTTTTGCAAAACATCTTTTCGTATAACAGGTGCAGCATAATAAGGAGGAAAAATTTTTTTATCATCTTTAAGTATAACCAAATTAAAAGCTTTCAAACGTCCATCTGTACTATATCCGCTTATCACATCCAGTTTCTTTTCATAAGCAGCTTTGTACATTACTGCGTCGCTGATAACGACAGTTCTTATGTTGAGTTTATACACGTTTTTTAATCCAAGATACCCATCTTTTCTTCCCATAAATTCAGGAGTAAATCCTGCCAGCATTTTACTTCTATAAAAATCGGGTAGCAGATAAAATGAAGATAAAAAAATCATACAAACCGGTAATACCCAAAACGCTTTTTTGAATTTTCTCAAATCCATCTTTTGAATTCTTGATAAAAGAAAATCAAAGAAAATAGCAAGCAATGCCGCAGGAATAGCTCCGGCTAATATCATATTGGTATTATTCAACGCAATACCTCCGAAAATAAATTCGCCTAAGCCGCCGGCGCCAATATAAGAAGCTAAAGTTGCCACGCCGACGTTTATCACAGTTGCCGTCCTGATTCCAGCCAATATAACAGGCATGGCTAAAGGTAATTCCACCTTTCGAAGAATTTGTCCACGGCTCATTCCCATTCCTCTTGCCGATTCAATTACTGTAGCATCCACTCCTGTTATTCCTGTAAATGTATTCCGGACTATCGGCAATAATGCATAAAGGAATAAAGCTACAATTGCAGGAAAAGGACCAATGCCTAACAAAGGAATCATAAAACCAAGCAGCGCAATGCTGGGTATTGTTTGCAAGATTCCGGTAAAACCCAGCACCGGAGCCGAAAACTTCTTCTTCCGTGAGATGAAAATTCCTAACGGAACTCCAATAATAACTGCAATTAATAATGATATAAATGTAAGCCCGATGTGTTGCACCAACTGATCCAGGATTTTTCCCGATTGCTCCCGCATAAAATCAAAAAGAGATTGTGAGTATTCATTCATAGCCTTTTTGTTTTAGCGCCTCAAGGCCAATAAACAAAGAGTTGTATCCCGCCAATTTTATTTCACCTGAAGAAGAATTCTTAACCGAAAGCAAATTATTTCTTTTGTGATTAAGTAATTCCAAAGCTTCCCACAAGCTTTTGCTTTCATCAATTTCTGTCAAATTATTTTCAGAAGTATCACTATTCTCAAGATGTTGCCATATATCTTTCAAAAGAATCGCATTTAATTGGAGTAGCATTTTCTGCCCTGCAAAAAAATCAATAACAAAATTATTTTTAGGATGGAATAAAAAATCAATGGCTTTTCCGGCTTGTACTATTTTGCCTTTATCCATCAGTAAAATGGTATCGCCTAATTCAAAGGCCTCTTTTATATCGTGAGTTACCAAAACAATCGTTTTATTTTTCAACGCTTCCAATTTTGAAAATTCTTTAGTAATATTACTACGCGTAATAGCATCAAGAGAGCCAAATGGCTCGTCCATCAGCAAAATCGGAGGATCTGCTGCGAGAGCTCTTGCCAATCCAATCCTTTGTTGTTGTCCGCCACTTAATTGTTGAGGATAAAAAGATAAAATTCCTTCGGGAAGATTTAACTGATATAATAATTCCGAAATTCTATTATTGATTCTTATTTTTGGCCATTTTAAAAGTTCAGGCACAATGGCAATATTTTGCGCAACCGTATAGTGTGGGAAAAGCCCGTTGTATTGTAAAACATATCCAATATTTCTCCTCAGTTCTTCCGGTTGAATTTCTTTAATATTTTTTCCAGCCACCAAAATTTCTCCTGAAGATACTTCTATCAAACGATTGATCATCCTAAGTGTGGTGGTCTTGCCACATCCGCTGGTACCCAGCAAAACAGCGTTTTCACCTTCATTCACTTCAAACGAAATATCATCAACGGCTTTAGCAAACCCAAAGCTTTTTATCACATTATGAAGTGAGATCATTGTAGAAATTATTTCAAGTAAAGCAATAAATATAATTATTTAAAGTTAAGAAATTAGCACCGGAAAGAGTATTGCCGTGTGTGGTTTATAGAAGAAAACCATCAATGTTTATTAAAGCCTCTATAAATTAAATAATCTTCATAAACCCTCATTGTTTAACATCTTCTAAAACCCAAAAGTAGTTTATGTAGTCTTTTATATTTTCTTACAACGTGGGGCCACTGTAAAATGATCTTGTCCTGTTGATTTTCAAATCCTGCAGCAATGACGACTTGGGGCTAAGATTGATACTAAAGTACCGGTAAATGCCCAGAGGTGTAACATTGATAGACATTTGCCAACAATGAAGGTCTCTTGACATGGACATGGTTAATGGATTCAACTGCCCGAGAGAGACATTATAAAATCCATTGATTGCCATTTGCCATTTTGGAGTTATATTCAGGGTTCCACTGAAATTCAAGTTCTGTGAAAAATTACTTTTAAACCCGGAACCATATATAAATTGCTTGGTAAGTGCAAAAGAATAGCTGAGATTTACAGACCAGGGAATATTAAAGTCCGCATATTCGCCCGGGTTATTTCTAATATAAGCCATATTACTATTAAGTTGATCCTGGTCGTATCCCGGCTCAACCGGAGGTGGGGATTCACCAGGCTTAACCCCTGATTTATCGCCCGTTTGTTTATTACCTCCTTTAAACGAACTTGATAAGGAAATGCTGGCATTTGTTAATCGGCCTAAAGATATTGGGTCTGTTTTCCAAATTAATATACTGGTATCTATTCCATATTCATTTGAACGATAAGGATCAAAATTGGCGTTGGCTGTAATATTTACTTTATTAAATAAGTTAGTAGAAGCATTAGCTGAAAAATTGGAAAAATGGTGAAAATCAACCGGGAAAAGATTGTAGCTTCCGTTTATGCTTAGCACATCCAGTAACGATATTTTCTTTATAGCATTCTTACCGGTGTCTTTTTTACTTCGAACTTTCATCGAAAGATTATTGTTCAATCCAAAATTGAAACCGCCGAATCTTCCGTTTGTATAAGCCGAGTAAATATTATAGCCACCTGCGTAATAGGGAAGCACACTTTTGTTACCAAAGGAATCAGTCTGTACCGTATAATAATTATTCCGGTTAAAATTTGGCTGGTAGCTGATACCAAATGTAGGTGTAAGCAAATGCCGGATGGCAATTATTTTTGCATCCTTTTTTTTCGAAGCAAACATTCCATATATTTTTGTGGTAACACTTAATCCAAAGGACATTTGCCTTGCTGCATAAAATCCTTTTTGAATTTTAGTAGCATTTAAGGTATCTCTTGTAGAATTCCATGACTGGCTTACTTTATTTTGATACCAGGTTTCATCATAACTCACAGATGGCGCTAATTGAAAAACACCCATTTGAGGAAGTGATAAAGTGATAGGTATTGTATGATGTGCACCCCACTGTAACGTATCTCCTATTTGCTGAAAAATACTTCTGTTTTTTACTGTATCGTAAAATGAAAACCTGTTTTGTGCATTTAAAGTATATCCTATACCCAGGTTTTCGTACCACTTTAATGGCCCCACAGCATCCTTTCTTCTGAATGGATAAATTGTGGTCATTGTGAATCCTAATGTAGGTAAACTAACATTAAACAATTTTAAAAGTGTGTTCTGATTATGGTTTGCAGTAAGAGTTAAGCTAAATGGTGAACCCTGCCAGGTTTTTGAATAAGCGATAGAAGAACTTAACTGGTTTTGATAATTGAGATTAGTATTATTCGGCACCAAAGAGTTATAACTGCTGCTTCCTGCATCTACGTTTGCCGAAAATGTAACTCCAGGCCTCGATTTGGTATCCGCGCTATGACTCCATGTAATTTGAAAGGCTCTTGTTTTAGAAAAATCAGGATCCCCTTTAGCATTCACATTAAAATGTATAATGTTCAATGACAAGTTTCCGCTATAATGATATCTTTTTGAATACCTGGGATTAAAATTTAAAGACCATCCACCATAAGAGTAAATACTCGATCGTATCACAAAATCCCAATAATCATTAATTACTTTATAATAACCAAGTCCTTCCAAACCTATTCCTTCTTGCTGATTTACTGTAAAATTAGGTGGCAAAAAGCCTGAATGCCTTCCTGAGTTCAAAGGGAAAATTCCAAACGGAAAATAAATTGGAATAGGCACTCCTTCTACCTCAGGATGTACCGGGCCAGAAATAGCTACTTTATTTGTAATAAATTTTATCTTATTACTGATAAAGGCAAAATGTGGTGTATCCAGATCGCAGGTAGTAAATCTCCCTCTTAATGCATAAAAAACTTCCGGGCTTACTTTCTTAATTACTTTCGCATAAACGTACATTTGACCTTGTTGGGTATATGTGCTTTTGGTAAGTCCCTTTCCGCTTTTCAAATTAAATTTTACAGTATCCATTTGCGAGGTAAAATCCGCCTGCTTAAATGTAGGAAAGGAAATCACTTTACCTGTACTGTCTCTTTTAATAGATGCAACTATATCGCCGGATTTTTCATCAAAAGAAACAACGGGGCCGGTGAGATTGTTATCTTTATATTTGACCGTTACTTTTTTACCATATAGAGTTACTTTGCTATCTTTAACATCAATGACCATCGAATCTTCAGCCGTATAATCTATGGGAGCCTCCAAGGCATTTTTGGCTAATTTATAATGAATAGTATCTGCTTTTTTTCTCGCTAATAAAGAATCATTTTTTGAGAGAGAATCGATTTGATTTCCAGGTATCGTGTCTATCGAAAGTTCCTCAGAAGTTGGTATTGTATCCGTTTCAAAATTTCGCTTTTCTGCAACAGAAAAATGATTTTCCTTTGAATGAATTTTTGGGATTGAATCTGATCGAATGATTGATAAAAGCTGGTCTGAAAGATTAAAAGGAGATATTTTATTAAAAACAATTTTGCCTTTGCTTCTTATGGTGAATATTAGAAATACAAACAGGATAGCTATAAAAGCAAATGTTGAAAGGTTTTTTGATCTAAATTTGTATTTTTTGCGCATAGCAGTAAGGAAACAAAAATAGAGATATTCCCATTAAGGTTATGTGAAGATTATTGAAGAATTATATTAAACCATTTTAAAATAAGATTTATAAATGTTTGTTTTTAAAAAAACCTGGCGTTTTTCCTTTTTATTTCGTTTTCTTTTTCTTTTGGTAACTATGATCCTTTTTTTGAATTCAAGAGGAATTTCTCAGGTGCCCCGAAGAATTAAAACAATCATTATTGATCCGGGACATGGCGGCAAAGATAACGGGGCCGTGAGTGATTATGAAGGAGCACTGCATTCAAAAGAAAAAAATATCACTTTGGCTATCTCAATGAAATTAGTTGCTGACCTGAGAAAAGCTTTGCCGGATGTAAACATTATTCCTACAAGAACAACGGATGTATTTATGGATGTTCATCAAAAAGCCCAGTTTGCCAATGACCATCATGGAGATCTTTTTGTATGCATCCATGCAGATTACGTTCCTTTACCCACGCATTATAGAATCATCGGACATCGCATGGAAACCTATCATACCACCAGGTATGTAGGAAAGGGGAAACACAGAAGAAAAATAGTTGCCAGGCATACCCATAGAGTCCCCATAAAAGAATATTATAAATTACCTTCTTCAAGGTCAGGAACCAGTACTTTAATATTGGCTTCACGTCAGTCTGATCTTAAAATAAAAGCATTGGAAGATGGTGACCTGGGATATGAAACAGATGAAGAAGACAGCGCTCAGAATATTAATTACGACAGCCCCGAATATAAAGCCAGTGCGCTGATATATTCACAAAATTATTTTAGAAAAAGCTATCTGCTTGCGTCCCTGGTTGAGCAGCAAATTGCCAAAACCGGCAGAAACAATCTGGGTGTGTGGCAGCGCCAGAAAGGGCTTTGGGTCTTACACGCTACCCAAATGCCAGCTATATTGATAGAAACAGGTTTTTTAGCTAATTATGATGATGAACGCTATTTAAATAGCGAAAAAGGACAGGAAGAAATTGCCCAGGCTATTACCAATGCAATTTTAATTTATAAGAACCAGGTTGAAACACCTAAAACTGTTGCCAGTGTTGATACATTGGCTAATCCTAAATAGAAGTGTAGTTTCAGTATTTTCATTTGAAGAAATCTTCACATTTTCTTTTTTTTAAATTTGGTGTAATTTCATTTAGTTTACCCCGATGAAGTTTTACTATTTTCGCAGAATATTTTTTTTAATAAAGAATTATTGTTACTTAAATTTTTCTTTTGACCCAAAAAAAGCAAATGAAACTAAACAACGAAACTAAGATAGGTTTGATGGCGATAATTGGGATAGCAATTCTCATTATAGGATTCAATTATCTGAAAGGAAAAGGCCTTTTTAAAAAAGAAAATCATCTTTACGCTGTATTTACGGATGTGCAGGGGCTTGTAAAATCGAATCCTGTTGTCATTAACGGGCTCCAGGTTGGGAGAATAGGAAACCTCGATGGTGGAAAGAATATGAAGAAAATTTTAGTAACGGTTTCTCTTACTAAAGAAGTAAATATTCCTTCCAATTCTCTTGCAGTAATTAATCCAAACCTCCTGGGAAGCCCTACACTGGAAATTCAGCTGGGTACTTCGACTAATTATTTGAAAAATGGGGATACCCTGCTTACTACACTCAGCGGAGGCGCTTTTGATGAGGCTATGAAACTGATCAATCCGGTTTTGTATGAAGTGAGAAATGCTGTAGGATCTTTGGATTCTGTACTTACCACAATTACCGGGGTTTTTGATGAGCAAACAAAGAATAACATAAAAAGTATGATAGCTAATATGAATGTGGCAACGGCCTCATTTGTAATAACATCTAAGTCTTTACAAAAACTAATGGATTCTCAAAATAGTGCCCTGGCACACACTCTTGATAATGTAAGTAAGTTTACAGCAAACCTTAATTCAAATAACGGCAAATTAGATTCTATTCTAGAAAACACCCGTAAATTTTCTGATAACCTTTCGGGCATGGATTTGAAAAAAACACTTGACACTTTAGATGTGGCGATAAACAATTTTAAAGAAAGTGCCGAAAAAATAAATAGTAAAGATGGTTCAATTGGATTATTGATAAATGACAAAACATTGTACAACAACCTGAAAGCGACTACCGATAAAATAAATACGCTGCTTGACGATATCAGGGTACATCCAAAAAGATATGTCAACTTTTCTGTTTTTGGTAAAAAGGATAAAGGTAATTATTTAAAAGAGCCTCTTCCCGATGATACTAAAAAAGCAGTTAACCAATAACATGTTCCACCCGGCAAAATATAGTTTCCTGATTTTTTTTTTAATGATTGGGGTATATACTTTTGGCCAGGTAACACTTCAGTCGCAACAACCTTCAACTGATACCGTAAAAGTGTTTCAAATTCTTCGCGGGCCAAGCATGCGTGCTATAAAAATTGATTCAGCGACTACACTTCAAACCATCGCAGGTGGCGCTATTGTGAAACAGGGAAATACATTGTTTAATGCCGACAGCGCTGTTGTTAATCCGACAGTTCATACTCTTGAGGCATTTGGTAATGTAGAAATAAACCAAGGTGATACCGTACATATATTTTGTCAACACCTGTTATATATGGGTATTGAAAAAATGGCTTATTTTAAAAACAAAGTAAAACTTACCAATAAAAGCGGCACTCTTTATACTGACAGCCTGAATTATAACCTTCAAACAGGAATAGGTAATTATTTCAGAGGAGGAAAAGTAATTCAGGGTAAAAGTATCATCACCAGTGAGGAAGGAACTTATTATGACGATACCAAGGATATCTATTTTAAAAAAAATGTGAAGTTGGATGAACCCAAAAAACATATACGAGCGGATTCTCTCTTGTACAATATGCAAACACACCAATCCACTTTTATTAGTGATACCCATATTAAAACTCCCGAAGTAGAAATTAATACCACCCAGGGAAATTACGACTTAAATACAGGCAATGCATTTTTTACGAGCCGCACCACAGTCAAGGACAGTAGCGGTCGTCTATATTCTGCTAATAACATGGCTCTCGAAAACAAAACTGGCAATGCTCAGCTTGAGGGAAATGCTGTCATTATTGATTCGGCGGGTGGATATACGATTATTGCCAACCAGATTTTCATGAATAAAAAAAAGAATTCTTTTCTTGCCACGAGGAAACCTGTTTTGATTCTAAAGCAAAAACAGGATAGCACTTATATTGGTGCGGATACGATCTATTCAGGATTTAACGATTTTGTAAAAAACGAAAACCAGGTATTACATAAAGACAGTGCTATCAATTTCAATGCTAAGGAGAACAAAAAAGTTCAGGAAACTATTCTTAATGATACTAACCGTAATATTGGTGAGATATTGCAAAATGAAATTGAGGGTTCCGCTGCTAAGAGAATAAAATTGGAAGACACTTCAAAAATTTCAGAAAAAAATAGATTTACAAAACCTGGAAAAGAGGTCATTACGCCGCTGGAAAAAGACACTTTATTAAAAGAAATTTTTCGAAAAGAACCTAAAATAGATTCTGCCCAAATAAAAGATTCATTTAAAAAAGAATTAATTATAAAAGAAAATAAAACTGATTCTTTACAAAACAAAGATTCTATAGAACATAAAATTATTCCAGATCAAAAAATGGATTCAGCAGCTATTGATTCATCATCAAAAACTTTAAATCCGAAAATAAGTGACAGCCTGCAATCCGAAATGAAACCAGGGAAAGATTCTGTGAATGAATCAGATACTGCTATACGATATTTCCTGGCGTTTCATCATGTAAAAATTTATAACGATTCTTTGCAAAGCGTTTGCGACAGCTTGTTTATTTCTTCCAAAGATTCTGTTTTCAGATTATATTATAACCCGGTGGTTTGGAGCGCCAATACTCAAATACTTGGAGATACCATATTTCTCTATACCAAAGATAAACAACCGGAAAGGTTATACGTTTTTAATGAAGGATCAATAGTAAGCAGAACCAAAGAAGGTTTTTTTAACCAGATGTCGGGAAAAACGATTAACGGTTATTTTATAAATGGAAAAATAGATTACATGAGAGTTCGGGGTACTCAGTCGGAAAGTATTTATTATATTCAGAATGATGACAGCGCCTACATAGGAATGGACCGTGCGACCGGTGATGTGATAGACCTTTATTTTAAAAATGACAATTTGAATAAAGTTACTTTTATAAACCAGGTTCAAGGTACCATGTATCCTATGAATAAAATTCCCGAAGATCAAAGAAAGCTGAGAACATTCCAATGGCTTGATAAAATTCGCCCAAAAAACAAGGCGGAAATATTTGAGTAAAAAAGAATAAAGTATTTATAATTATTATTCATCGATGAAAGTTCTATCAATTCGGAAAGTGTTAACCTCATAAAAAATATGAAAGAAGAAGATTTACAGGAAGAAGGAGAAGATCTTTTTGAAAGAGAAACCATCATTTGTGCAAATGGTCAGGAACCATTGCGCATTGATAAATTTTTAATGGGGAGAGTAGAAGGAGCTACAAGAAATAAAATTCAACAAGCAATCGGGGCGGAAAGAGTTTTGGTAAATGACAAACCTGTAAAATCCAATTATAAAATAAGACCTAAAGATAAAATTATTATTTACCAAACTTATCTTCCGGAAAGCAATGAGATTATTCCGGAAAACATTCCGATAAAAATTGTGTATGAAGATGAAGATGTATTGGTAATTGATAAACAACCCGGAATGGTAGTTCATCCCGGAAGTGGGAATCCCCGAGGTACCCTGGTGAATGCGGTAGCATGGCATTTAAAACAACAAAATCCGGAAATATCTGAAACTGAATTGGCACGTTTTGGTTTGGTACATAGAATAGATAAAAACACTTCCGGGCTTTTGGTAATGGCCAAAACACCAAAAGCAATGACCCATCTTGCCAGGCAATTTTTTGACCACACCGTTCATCGCAGGTATGTTGCATTAGTTTGGGGTGATTTTGAAGAAGATGAAGGAACTGTTGTAGCGCATGTAGGAAGGCATCAAAAATTCAGAAAAATATTCACTACTTATCCCGAAAGTGATCATGGCAAAGAAGCCATCACGCATTATAAAGTTTTGGAAAGATTTAATTATGTAACATTAATAGAATGTAGATTGGAAACCGGGCGTACTCACCAGATAAGAGTTCACATGCAATCAATCGGGCACCCGCTCTTTAGCGACGATACTTATGGCGGCGATAAAATTGTGAAAGGAACTGTATTTACCAAATACAAACAGTTTGTAGATAATTGTTTTTTGCTTTGTCCGCGTCAGGCTTTACATGCACAGCAGCTTGGGTTTACACATCCGGTTACAAAGAAGGAAATAAATTTTGAAAGTCCTTTACCAAATGACATGAGAGGTGTGATAGAGAAATGGAGGCAGTATTCGGAAGGAAGAAACAAGTAAAGAAAAGAAGCAATGAAACAAGAATGAGTAAGTACGATTAAATACTCTTTTATACAAAACTAAATTTGATTCATTTCTTACTTCTTTTTTTCTTTTTTTGACTGGTAAAAAACTCTGCAAAAGTGTCAAAATCTTTTCGGTAAGAAAGCTGGACACCCGTACGATTGAGTCGTGTGATACCAACAATATCTCCTATATCTGCATCGCTTCTGTTGAAGCCAATTACGCTTAATCTGCCATCGGGGCTTATCAGATATTCAAATGACACATCAGGTGTAAATAAAAAATTTGAGTTTAAATTCGTAGTTGCTGGTAACAAGTAATCCACATTTCCGCCTACTTTTACCAATAATTTATTTTTTAGAAAAGCAGTTTTTACTCCAAAATCCCCTACGTTTTGAAGCTCATTTTGATTGGCTCCTTTTTGAAAATTAAAATCGGCAGTATTAATATTAGTATAAAGATTTAATGAATTCGTATTTAATAATTTTCGCAACCAGCCATTAAGGGAAGTCGTTAAAGTAGCGGATAATAACTGGCCAACACTGCGGGTAACAAAGTTGGTTGTACTATTTCCGTTTAGCAATGATTGGTCATTATTGATAAAAGTATTGAATAACAATAAAGAAGTTACCGTATTATTCAATTGATTTTGATCAGCCTGGTATTTTGTTTTCAAATATTCCGTTGCAATTGGATCCGATTTTAAAGGATTATCAAATGGAAATTGAAATTCAAATTGCGTGGTTGGTGAATTTAACGTTCCGCGCAATTTAAAAATAATATCTACATCACCTTTTGTATTGGTGTAACCTGTGGAGGTAGGTATGCTGCTAAGATCCACATTCTCTGCCGTGTAAACAGCGTCAATGTTGAGTTTTGCCTGGTAGGGATCGCCATTCCATTCAATATAACCTTGTTGTAAAGTGAAGGGAGTTCTCAAAAAAGTTTGAAAGTTGAATGTATAGTTTCCCTGTTCAATATTATATCTTCCCCGTATAGTTAAAGGATCAATAGTACCAACCGAAATATTTAATTTTCCACTTCCCTGTGCTTTTATTACATCGCCGGTTGCTTCATCCAATATCACATCAATTTTGGCAAGTGGGTTAGCGGTGATTTCCATATTCACTTTTATGTTAGTGTTTTCGCGTGGATGTAAATCGGCTTTCATTTCCCTGCCAAATTTTACAAAGTCTATATAATCAAGAGATCCCGTTTCTGCAGTTTCTCCTGTGGGCAAATAAATATGACTGCTGTCTGTGGGTTCGCCCGAAATATTCATTTGCATATCCGTAATAAACCCATTAAGTGATAATTCCGCCTCTCCTATTACATTTCCATAAAATTGATTGTTGTCGCGGGCTGTAGTATTTAGTAATACAAATTTAGCAGGTTTATTTCCAACAGGGTCTGTTTTAAAATGCAGTTCATTAAAGAAAAAATTATCAAAGAAAGTATGATAGATCTTCCCGGTTATTGTGGCGGTATTATTGAGAGTGTCTTTTATTTTTAAAGTACCAAAATCAATTTCATCAGGATTAAAAGTAATGATAGAACTGTCTTTTAAGATGTAACGGCATTTTGTATAATCAACTGTCAGTGTAGTACTGTCGAGACTGACGCTCCCCGTGAGTTTAGGAGAAGATGCTTTACCCGATATACTTAGTTTGCCGGTAACTCTTCCATATATGTTGTCAAAAATGTTATTCAGATAATTTTGGAGAATATGGATACCTGAATTATTAAAAACTACTGATCCACTCAATTGATTAGTAGTGGTGTCTTTAAATAGGTAACCAAAATTGGCACTGAAATTATAGAGATCATTATTTGAAAGTGCATTTATAGTTAATTTCCCAGGCGTAGAAAGATATTCCCCATTAGCGGTAATCACGCCAACAGAATCATTTTCAAACTTAAACTGATCAATTTTTGTGTCAAATTCCACATTCATTTTTCCAAATGGATCAGTAATGCGAATGTTACCATCCAACAAACCTTGCAATTTGGGCTCTTTCAAAAATAAAGGTGTAACATCTTCTACGACAAGATTTTGAACAGCGATTAGTACATCATTACTATTATTTATTGACGAAGGTTGTGTAGAAACGTAAACTTCCTGGCCTTTTTGTGAAAAACGGATATTATCAGCCATCAGGAAATTGCCACTAAGATCTAACTCTCCGTTTTTCGCTACTTGCCATTGTTTTTGGTTGATACTAAACTTAGATGGATTAAAGGTAAGCTTGAAACCATCTTTTTTTGTTTGAAATCTTGCAGAAAGATCAGCATTGCTTAATGTTTTATTTCCGGCAGTAGTAATATGAATATCAGAAATGTCATTGGATGACACTATTCGCAATTTTGTGTCAGGTGAATGAAGGCTGTCATTGATCACTACATCATCAATTTCTCCTTTTAATAACAGAGTATCAATATTTCCGTTACTATTAAAATTCAAATTATTGAAACTGATATTCCCATAATTAAATTGCGGCACATTAGCCTGAATATGTAAACTATTAGCTGCAATATTGATATTCCCGTTTATTGTAGTATTATCGAAGCCTGTAATTCTTTTGTCGAAAAGAGTAACGTAATCACTGATATTTTTGGTATTGATCGTAAAAGTAAAATCCTGGTTTTCTATTTTATTTTTAGGTTTATTAATATAAGAAGGAAAATATTTATTTAGAAATAATTGAAAAGCATTGGGAAGTTCGAGTATTTTAAAATTGCCGTTCAAACTTGCGTTCAATTCATTTGTGGCTATGGTCAATAATTTCTTTCCATCTATGAAAGTGGAATTAATATTCAGCGAATCGAATGACAGTTGTTTTCCTTTATCTTTTAAAACTGCATCGTATAATTTGGCGGATCCTAAAAAATTATCAATATTATTTCCCGTAAAATTTAACCGGAATCTGCCTTTTACAGAAACACTGTCATTGGTAAATCCAAGGCTTTTAAGATGCAACTTTGATACAACGGCATCGAGGTCAAATTCCGGATTTGTTTTACTAAAGTTGATAGAACCCACAAGGGTATCTATTTTTAAATGAGGGTCATTAATACTTGCTGAACCTGTGAAAAGTTTTTTTGTGATATTACCATGTGCAATAATATTCGTGTATGAATAGTTGTTAAATTCCATTTTGCTGATCTCTCCATCAATACCCAGTTCCAGGTCATTTGCATTGAATCCTTTCCCGTTTATTTTTCCATTGAATGCTATATTACCTATGTCGCTGTTGTTAATAAATTTCCCCAATTGAAAATTAGTGGTAGATACTTCTCCATCGTATTCTGGTTTTCCACTATGCGGGATTTCCATGTGCAGGTCTGTTTGCAATGAACCAATGTCAGTAGATAATACTCCATAGGTAACAAAATTTCGAATGTAACCTGTATAGCTACCCGAAAATCGGATATTTCCAAAAGCGCTTAAATTGGGATTAGTAATTTCTTTTAAAGAAGGTATCAGTTTTGCAAGTTCATTATAATTCGTTCTTAATTCTCTTGATCTGAAGTCAATAAATGTCTTATCAATATCAGGTAATCCTCTTAAACTTATATCGCCGTCAAGATAATTTTTGTCTCCGGCTTTGATAATCATTTTTTTACCTATAAGATTGTCTATTTTGCCATGAGCAATTCCACTTAATGAAAACAGGGTGTTCCAATATCTTGTTTCCGGGGCAAAGTAGGCCAGGTCTTCGCTGCTTACTTCACTGTTTTTGAAATGGCCATCAAGTGTTACCGCATTCACGAAATCCTGCATATCATCATTAAAATGATGGTAATGCATAGCAAAATAATCTCTTAATTGGCTATGGCCGGTAACAATATCCAGTTTTTTAAATTCCATTATTTGGGGGGTGAACTTAAAATCAGCTACCAGTTTTTTTATTACAAAACCTCCCCTGTCTTTTGCAGAAATAGAAATTTCGGATTGTAATGTATCATTGAACAGGCGCGTGTTTTTGAACTTGCCATCAAGCGAAGAAATTACAATCCGGTTGGCATCAAATTCATTGAAAACTGATGGGCTTGAACTTTCATTTTCAATAGCTAACAAGCCATCTTTAATTGATAAAGTGCTTGCAGAAATTCGCCATCCATCGGGGTTCCATTGCAGCGTCGCACTGTCTGCAATTTTAATTGGAGGTTGATTAGAAACGGTAGAAGTGTCTTCCGGCCTGTTACCTGTATAATCATATATTGTAAAAACAGGTTTATTAATTGTAATATCATTAATATCAATATTCCGTTTATTAATATCAAAATTATTGGCGTGAAGATTCAATTGATTTACGGATGCCAGCAGATTTTCGCCACGCCATTCATCTTGTTGCCAGATTTTTACATTTTTAAAATTAATAACTTTCAGATCAAGATCTACTGAGCCTGTACTGGTGTCTGTTTTTTTCTTTCCGGAACCTGAAAAATAATCAGCAAGGAAATTGTAATTCCAAACAGAATCCGTTCGGTGAAGATTGATAATGGCATCATCAAGACCAATATATTTTAAAGTAATTTTCTTTTTAAAAAAGAACCAATCCGTAACGTTTACTTTTAGTGCACCGGCATAGAGCAAGGTATCTTTCTTTTTATCCAATACTAAGAAACCCTTCATTGACATTTTATCAAAAAGTTCCAGATCAACATGTTGAATAGCAACTGTGGTATGCAGATTTTTTGAAAGGCGTTGAGTGATTCTGTGGATAATAAAATTCTGAAAAAAACTTGTTTGCAACAATATCCAAAGCACAAGGATAAACACAAGAATGCCTAAAAGGATTTTGAGAAATATTTTAGAAACTTTTTTCAGCGAAATATTGATTATCAGCAAAAATAAACAAACCGCATGGTAAGGCAAACTTCAGAATTAGGTAAAGCGTTGATAAATTGTTAATCTAAAAGAAGTTTTTGACGCCGATTACACAGATTTGCACGGATTGTAAAAAATAGTTTTAAGATTCGAATCTATTCCGGGAAATAAATCAAAGCATTTTTAATTTTAAGTCAGATCGTTTTTTTTCTTATAGTAAAGAGGGTGTTATTTTGTGTTTTTCTTTAAAAGAAAATAAATGATAATTTCTATACCGGATTTTGGTTTATTTTCAAGTTTTGTTTCTTATTCCTGAGAACGGTTTTATAATTTGCTTTGGCAAGAATGAAGTGTACCCTGACATGCAGGTATGGCTTTTACTTTAGGATACATGAAATCCGCATTGTCATTAATCTGATGAACACTAAAAGGTCAGATTTTAAATTGCCAATTTAGCTTCGGTCGTCAGGGACACCAGTTGAGACTGCGAATTAATTTAAACCAATAAATTTATTATTATGAAAATAAAAAAACGTCTTTTCCGGATTACCATGAGGATGCTGGTTATAATAATAATGTGTGTATTTAGTACTCAGCCGCTATCAGCTCAAAGCACTGAAGACGTAAAACTGGCAAATGCTTTACCAACTAACCTGGAAAAATTATCTGAGCGAAGCGCTGACCCGAAACCTTTGTATTTAATGAATTCTTCTCACCAGGATATTGCGTGGATGGACTCACCGGCCAAATGTGAATTGTTCAGGGATACTTTGGTAATCACGCCGCTTTTAGCGCGAATGGAAAAAGATCCGGGTTATCATTTTGATATAGAAGATGTACTTATGATAAGAGAATATATCCGCAGGCACCCTGACCGCAAAGCATTGATAAAACGATTTTTGGATGACGGCCAACTCAATGTGGGCGGCGCTTTCAACATTCCTTACGAAGATATGTATGGAGGAGAATCTTTGATCCGGGAATTTTATCAGGGTGCATTATGGATGCATAATAATTTTCAGTATTGGCCAACAACTTACTGGAATGTGGATGTCCCAGGGCGTACTTTTCAAATGCCACAACTACTTGCAAAATCAGGCATTAAAATGATGGTACTAAGTCGCATGGGAAAAGGACTGTTCAATTGGGAGGCACCCGATGGTTCCAAAGTTCTTACTTTTTCTCCCGGGCATTACGGCAATATGTTTTTTGCTTTTTATAATAAGAAAGATATGAACAGTGGACTAAGTTATTTGGCAGATTATACATCTGATATTGAAAAGCAGGCATTGGGTTCAGATTCAGGAAGCATTTCAGTTCCTTTACTGTGGGATATGGATATGGCTGCCTCTGGTGGAACCACCTCCATTCTTGATAACTGGAATCATTTGGATGATAACGCTAGCGGCCAAAGTGCCACAAAAAAATTGTTGCTACCAAAAATAAAATATGCTACTTCTCCGGAAGTATATAATGCATTAACAAATAATCAAAATAAATTGCCTAATATAATTGGAGAAAGACCTGACGTATGGTTGTATATACATGGCCCCTCACATGAAAGAGCATTGCATGCTTCACGTGACGCCGATATATTATTACCGGCGGCAGAAAAATTTTCAACAATCAACTCCATTTTAGACGGAAACTTCGACCATTACCCCACCAACGAATTGGAAAATGCATGGGAGAATAAAATATACCCCGACCATGGATGGGGAGGTAAGAACGGCGAAATCACCGATAATTTCTTTTTTCAAAAATTTATTTCAGCAAAGAGTGAAGGAGAAAATATTTTAAATAACTCACTGGAAGCTATTGCATCAAGAATACAATTTAAATCTTCATTGGGTACACCAGTTGTAGTATTTAATGATCTTTCATGGAAAAGGGATGCTCCTGTAAATACTACAATGAAATTCAGTCCTGGTAAGGCTTTTGGAGTAAAAATTATCAATTCTGCGGGGAAGGATATTTTATGTCAGACCAGCGATGAAGCGTATTATAATGACCACAGCCTGAAATCTGTAAGAGTATCTTTCATTGCACAACAAGTCCCTTCCATTGGTTACAGCACCTTGTACGCAGTGCCTTTGAAATCAAAAGATCATTCAAATCCATCCCCAAAAGACACTGAGGTAGGCCAGGTTTTTGAGTCTGATTATTATCGTATTCAACTGGGAGAAGGCGGATTAACTTCCATCTTTGACAAGACAATCAATACTGAATTACTGGACACTCAAAAGTTTATGGGGGGAGAAATATTTACGATGCACTCAGAAGGCAACGGCGCGGGCGAATTTGCTGATATTCAACGACCTGATATGGAAGGATTCGATAAGACAAGTTTGCATCCCACTCAGTGGAAAATTGTTGAAGACGGGCCGGTTTTTACTGCGTTACAGTTTAGATCACCGCTAAAATATGCAGATGCACAATTGACCATAAAATTATATAAGCACCTAAAGCGAATTGATTTTAATGTGGATATTCTAAATTGGGAAGGAGTATTATATCGTGAATTCAGAATGGCAATGCCATTGAAGATGAACGAGTCAAAGGTAGCTTATGCAGTTCCCTTTGGGATACTCCGGGTTGGAGAAAATGAATTGCACCGCGCAGCGGGCGAACGTTACAAAACTGATTGCCGCGAAGTACACCCACGAGGTATTGATGCCTGGATAGGAGCCGCAAATGATAAAGAAAGTGTTACCCTTTCTTCTGACGTGGCTGTGGCTGATTACATAGATCCAACAACTAACCCTGTTGCATATACGATTTTGCAACCGATTTTGCTTGCCTCACGCAAGAGCTGTAATGGTGAAGGAAATGAGTACCTGCAAACCGGGGATCATCATTTTACTTTTCCTTTCACCTCCGGTTCAAATGATATGCTGAAACAAAACAGGGAAGGAATTGGTAACCATGAGCCAATGTTTGTGATAGTAAATCCATATAAATCTGCCAAAGCTTTTTTGAAAGAAGATGGTAGCTTTTTCAATTCTGACAACAATGATATTTTAATTTCAGCAATTAAGAAGGCAGAGGAGGGAGATAAAGTTTGTATTAGATCATATAATACATCCGGTAAAAACCAGGAGGTAACGCTTCATTGTTTTGGGAACATGACACATCCTGTGAAAACAAATTTGATTGAACAACCTTTACAATCTCTACAAAATCAAAATTCTCCCAATAATTTAAAAATGGAGTTTGGAAAAAATGCTATTGAAACGTTGACAGCAGAGATAAAAAAATAAGAGGTGTATTATATTCTCATAGTAAACCAACAAATATCAGAGATTTCTGTTTTTGATTGATAATCAAAAAGCTCCAAAAATATTATAGATTTTAGAGTACATCAATCTTCTTTGGAGAAGCCTGCCTGATTGGCGAAGGCAGACAGGGGTTGGGATGAGGCCGCTATTTCTGTGTCTTCCCCGCTTTCTTTGGTGCAGCCCTCTTTGTAGTGCTTTTTTTCGCCGCTACTTTTTTATCAAATGCTTTTGGATCCTGTTGCAAAATTATTTTTTTTACATCTTCTAAATCTATCACACTTAGTTCTTCAGAGGTATATTTTCCACCTTCCGGTTTTGCTTTTAGATTCAGCATTTTTTTACCAACACGTATGAACGGCCCCCAGCGGCCATTTTCAATAGCGATCTTTTCTTCCGGCCATTGTTTTATAAAACGATTGGCTTCTTTTTCGATCTTTTTTTCAATCAGTTCATTACAATCTTTTTGGGCAAGATTGTCAAAATTATATGCCCTTGGGACATTTATAAACATGTCATCCCATTTTATAAATGGCCCAAAACGGCCTTTCCCTTTGGTGATCGGTTTTTCATCGTAGTAGCCAATTGGCGCATCTTCCACTTGTTTTGCCTTGATAATTTCTATGGCTCTTGGTAAGTCAACCTCCAACGGTTCTTCTCCTTTTGGTATAGAAATAAATTGCTCGCCCCATTTCACATAAGGTCCGAATCTTCCCACATTTACAGAAACTTCCTTCTCCTCATACACACCTAAATTTAGAGGCAATTTAAAAAGATCCATCGCTTCTTCCATCGAGATGGTTTCTATACTTTGCGTTGCTTTCAATTTTGCAAAGCGTGGTTTTTCTTCGTCTTCCACGTTGCCTATCTGCACCATCGGACCGTACCTTCCCATCCGTGCAATTACAGGCTTTCCGCTTACCACATCTGTACCTAACTCTCGCTCGCCTTTTGCCCGCTCTGCATTTTCAAGAGTATGTTCTACCGACTCATGAAATGGTTTATAAAACTCGCCAACCATATGATTCCATTGAAGTTTACCCTCAGCAATCTTATCAAATTCTTCTTCAATGTTAGCAGTAAAAGAATAATCCATTACGTTATCGAAATGCTGATTTAGAAAATCGGTAACCACTAAACCAAGGTCAGTAGGAAAAAGTTTTCCTTTCTCTGCCCCTGTGTTTTCGGAAGTTTCTATTTTGTGTATGGTGTTGTCTTTTGCAAGTTTTACAATTCTTATTTCCCGTTTTATTCCTTCTTTATCTCTTTTTTCTACATAACTCCTTTTAATGATAGTGCTGATAGTAGGTGCATAAGTACTTGGCCTTCCAATTCCCAATTCTTCTAATTTTTTTACCAGCGATGCTTCAGAATACCTTGGTGCATGGCGCGTAAATTTTTCTGTTGCAGTCATTTCTTCAAAATCCAGTTGCTGATTTAAAGCGAGAGCGGGTAACCGGCTTTCAGCGCCAAATGAAGAATTTTCTGAATCATCATCATCATTCCCTTCATTATAAACTTTTAAGAACCCGTCAAATTTCAATACTTCACCGGTAGCAGTTAATTCATCCTCCACGGTACTGATTTTTATTTTCGCTGTAGTTTTTTCGAGAATGGCATCACTCATCTGGCTGGCGATGGTACGTTTCCAGATAAGTTCATAAAGTCTTCCGGTTTCAACGTCATGGATCCTGCTTTCACTCATTTCTGTGGGCCTGATTGCTTCATGCGCTTCCTGCGCGCTTTCGTTTTTATTTTTATAATTGCGCAGTTGCAAATATTTCTCTCCATAATTTTTCCGGATCTCATTTTCTATTTGGCTTTTTGCAGTAATGCTTAGATTAACACTATCTGTACGCATATAAGTGATCTTGCCACTTTCGTAAAGTTTTTGGGCAAGCAACATAGTTCTGCTCACACCGTAGCCGAGTTTACGACTAGCTTCCTGTTGTAAGGTAGAAGTAGTGAATGGGGCAGCAGAAGTACGTTTGCCCGGTTTCACAACAATATCTTTTACGGAGTATTTTGCATTCTTACACCTTTCTAAAAACTTCTCTGCCTCTTCAATCGTCCTGGTGCCACCGTCTTCTGCTTTAAAAGAAATATTTTTTCCTGAAGGATCTTTCGCGGCCAAAATAGCTTCTATTTTAAAACTGCTTTTGCTTTGAAATTGATTGATCTCTCTTTCTCTTTCGGCAATTAATTTTACAGCCACACTCTGTACCCTACCCGCGCTTAAGCCGCCTTTCATTCCTATTTTTCTCCAAAGAACCGGGGAAAGTTCAAACCCAACTAACCTGTCCAAGACCCTTCTTGCCTGTTGAGAGTTAACCAGATTCATATCTATCAATCTTGGATTCTGCACTGCTGCATTGATTGCAGGTTTCGTTATTTCATGAAATACAATACGCTTGGTAGTATTCACATCAAGCCCCAACACTTCGGCCAGGTGCCAGCTAATACTTTCCCCTTCGCGATCCTCATCGGACGCGAGCCAGATGGTCTCTGCTTTTTTTGCATATTGCTTCAAATCCTTTACCACCTTTAGTTTATCATCGGGTACTTTATAGCGGGGAGCAAAATTGTTATTAATATCAATACCCATATCATCTTTTTCAAGGTCACGGATATGTCCGTAAGAACTCTTCACCTCAAAATCTTTACCCAGAATTTTTTCAATGGTTTTTGCTTTTGCCGGAGACTCAACTATCAATAAGTTTTTTGCCATAATAATCTAATTTACCTATTCAATAAGAGGATTAATTAATCTTTATTTCTTAAAAAGAAGCATTTCAAACCGTTGCAATATTAGTTTAAAAATTAAAAATCAAAATTTTATTACAAAATTTGTTTTGTAAAATGCATTTTCTATCTTCGCAACGCCCCTCTAAGTAACAATTACATAGTTTTTTAGCCTATTCTTTAGAAATTGTTAAGAATTTTTTTAGGAAAAACGATTGTAATAAGACAATTTGATTAATTTTTATTAATAAAATACGTATATAAATCTATTGTTGCTAACAGATAAAACTAAATAAGCCTTACGCTATCTTAATGAGAGTTGTCATACTTGGTTCCGGAAATACTGCTACTGTTTTATGTAAATTAATAAAGAACGCAGGCCACAAAATTGTGCAGATTGCGAGCCGCAATGAAGATAATGCTAAAGCCCTGGCGCTTACCTATTCGGCAAAAACTGCTTCACTTAAAGTTAAATCATTTTTAGATGCGGATATATATATAGTAGCACTGCATGACGCCGCACTCGATCACATAGAAAACATCCCGGCGCTTAAAGATAAATTAGTAGTCCATACTGCGGGAGCGGTTTCCATAAGTGCACTCAAAAATTGCTCGGATACATATGGCGTGTTATACCCCATGCAAACTCTGTCAAAATCTGCCCAACACATTCCTGAAATTCCTTTTCTTATAGATGGCAATGACCAGGAAACACTTCACAGGATCCTGGGTTTTGCAAAAAGTATTTCAGATAATGTAATAGAAGCTAATGATACTGAAAGATTGAATTACCATGTAGCGGCGGTATTTGTCAGCAATTTTACGAATCACTTATACGCACTCACAGAATCTTTTTGCAAAACGGAAAGATTGGATTTTAATAATCTGCTTCCATTAATAGATGAAATTAATAAAAGGGTAAAAGAAGTTTCTCCTTTTATTTCACAAACAGGTCCCGCTATGCGCGATGATATTTTTACTCTTAACAGGCATCTTCAGGCGCTTTCATCCCATCCTGATTTAAAATACATTTACTTAAAACTTTCAGAAAGTATCATAAAATTTCATGGTAAACGCTGATAAAACTTTTTGAAAAGGATTACTGAATTCGCAAATAATTCTTTAAGTCATAGTGTAGCTTCGTGTGGTAACAAAGATGGAGACAGATAATGTATAATATCACATTTAATTTTTTGCAAAAAGGCATTGAAACTGCTATTCTGAAAGACATAAAACCTGATCAATCTATTTTAGAGGTTGCATTGGAAAATAATATTGATCTTCATTGTGACTGTGGTGGAGTTTGCTCTTGCAGCACCTGTCATTGCTACATAGAAAAAGGAGCAGAATTTTTACCAGAAAAGACAGACAGGGAAGAAGATTTTATTTCAATGGCATTAGAGCCAAAAGAAAATTCGAGATTGGCCTGCCAATGTATCCTGGAAGAAGGTGAAGGAGAAATAGAAGTAACCATTCCTGACCAGACACAGGATTTTGACTAATAAAGTTCTCATTTTCTTTTTTTTTAAATCATAATTGAGTTCCTCAGGATAAAATAAGCAAGAAATAATAATCGGTGTAATTAGGTTGCCAATCAGCCATTAATTTATAATTCAATTTGCTATAACTATATTTGGAAAAATTTTAAAAATGTTTTCTGTGATGAAACATTTTTCCAGCAAATCCTGAAAATAAAATGCTTATCCTTTCCCGTTTTAAATTGATAAAAACATTTGTGTTTGATATGGACGGAGTACTTACCGATGGTAGTGTGATTGTGGACAGTGAAAATAACTGGCTCAGGCGTATGAATATCCGTGATGGATATGCTTTACAACTGGCTGTGAAATCAGGATTTGGTGTAATGGTAATTTCAGGAAGCAATTCCACGTATGTGCATTCCCGTTTAAACCAACTTGGGATTAATGATGTTTATATGGATGTAAAAAATAAGGAAGTATTTTTAAAAAACATTACCCATAAAAAGCGAATTGATTTGAATGACCTTCTTTATATGGGAGATGATATTCCTGATTATCAATGCATGAAAATAGCCGGTTTAGCTGCATGTCCCTCAGATGCCGCATTTGAAATTAGGGAGATGGCATCTTATATTTCTCCGTTGGCAGGTGGCCAGGGCTGTGTGAGAGATGTGATAGAAAAGGTTTTGAAACTAAATAATAAGTGGACATTGCAAAATAATATCGCTTCCACATAATTGGTTCATTTTACAATTTTCTTATGAATGTTATTGCAGCATTTTTAAAATTAATCAGATGGCCCAATCTTCTTTTTATTGTGCTCACGCAAATGCTGTTTCGATATTTCATTTTACCATTTGTGTACCTGGGTGGTCACCCGGGATATGAAGGCATCAAACTTTCACAATCTTTATTTTTCTTATTAGTTTTTGCCTCCGTCTGCATTGCGGGCGCGGGATATATTATCAATGATTATTTTGATATTAATATTGACCAGGTTAATAAATCCGATAGAGTAATTGTTGGAAAATTTATTAAAAGACGAGCCGCTATATTACTACATGCCACAATTTCTTTTGTTGGTTTAATGTTAAGTATGTATGTAGGATATAAACTGAGAAATCTGTTTATCCCCCTATTTAATTTTTTTGCAATAATGATCCTTTTAGTTTACTCAAGTACTTTCAAAAAGAGACTGCTCATAGGGAATATTCTCATTTCATTATTAACTGCGTGGGTTATCTTGGTTCTTACATTGGCTGAATACCGTTTTAGAATTTCTGCGCACGATATAGTTTGGCAGCGATTATTAAAACTTTCATTTATTTACGCAGGCTTTGCTTTTATTATTTCTTTGGTTCGCGAAGTAATAAAAGATATGGAAGATATGGAAGGTGATATAAAATATGGATGCACCACCATGCCAATCGTATGGGGAATACCTGTTGCGAAAGTTTTTACAGGTGTATGGATTGTAGTGCTGACAGGCATTTTGGTTGCTTTACAAATTTATGTAGTGCAATTTGGTTGGTGGTTTTCTATATTGTATTCTACCGTTGCTATTATTATCCCTTTGATATGGGTATTGAGAAAATTGTACCAGGCCAATACGAGTGCGGAGTTTCATAAGTTAAGTAATGTGGTAAAATTAATTATGCTGGCAGGAATTATTTCTATGGTATTCTTTTAAATTTTATTGAATGGAAAAAATAATATTAGCCTCCGGTTCGCCGCGGCGGAAACAATTGCTGGCACTTGCGGAAATTTCTTTTGAAGTAATGGTCTCTGAAATTGATGAAAGCTATCCTCCGGAATTATCACCTGTCGAAATAGCCAAACACATTGCCTCTAATAAAGCATTAGCTGTACAAAAAAGATTACTGAATGAAAATAACGATAACGAATGTACGATTATTGGTGCCGATACTTTAGTTATTTTGGGAAACGAGATCATCGGCAAACCTTTGGATCGCCAAAATGCCATTTCAATTCTTACTAATCTTTCAGGCAGAATTCATAAAGTAATCACAGGTGTTTGTATTTTATCCGCATCAAAAAAAAATGTATTTGCTGAAGAAACAGAAGTTGAATTTCATAAACTTTCCCATTCACAAATTGAATATTATGTAGACCATTATAAACCCTATGATAAAGCGGGCGCTTATGCCATACAGGAATGGATTGGCGCAATAGGCGTAAAATCCATAAATGGAGATTTTTATAATGTAATGGGGTTGCCCGTGAGCAGGGTGGTTAGGATGCTGGTGAATATTCAAGATTAATTTTGTTTTACAATTTTCCCCGTTAATATTAGAAATTTCGGAAGAGACTCCTGCCCTTTTTCTTAAATCAAATTTGGTCTAAATTTGTAACACTGAAGAACATGAAAAAATATTATTTGTTTTTACTGGTGTTTTTATTTTTCAATCAGTTTTCTTATTGTCAGCATAAAGAAGCAATTGATACAGGTAGCGTCAAAGAAGGTGATGTAGATTTGGCTTTGATCTATTTCCCTGTCATAAATAAAAATATTTTCGGATTAAATTTTAATATAGTTGGCTTCCCTAACAAGTTTTGGGGAACCGGCCTTAGTCTAAATATCTCCACCAGAAATCTTGATACTTCATATCAGCGTAATATTAAAAAACCCTCCGTCACTTATGGGGAAGTAGGATGGATAAACGAATTCAGGCCAATAAATACCCATAGATTGAGCGTGGCTGTTTCACTAGTAAATGGATTAAGCTTTGCCGCTTTGGAAGATCGGTCAATAAGAGTTGGAAAAGGATATAAGGATGTGGTTGATAATTATTATTATCTATTCGAACCTGGAATTGATTTTGCTTTCAAAATCAGTAAAACTGTTGCCATTATTATAAAAGATGAATACCGATTCATAGTGGGTTATAGTCATTTTGCAAAAAACAGTGATTTTTCTTCTAATATTTTCTCCCTCGGTATAAGAGTTTATGCAGGTACAAATCATTAATGAAGAAATCAGAACCGATATTATCTGAATAATTGTTCTTTAATATGAGGCTAAAAAAGAGAATAGGAATGTCGCCTGTTTGTTCTTTTTGTGGTTACGCTTACCCAATTTTTGAATCCATTTGAACTTTACAATAAGATTATAACTTTTTGTAAAAGTATAGTTGCAAAATCTTTCATAATGTTGCGGTAATCTCTTATGTTATAGCCATTACCTGTGTTGGGATATCATCAAACCCTGTATTCATCAGGTTTCCAGTTGATAATGGCTTTTTTAATTTCGGCGGACGACATATTTTCTTTGGCCGCTCTGTCTGCCAATAATGAAAATTCTGTATCGGCTGCAAAACGCAATGCGATGATTTGCCTGATAGTTAAATGGCTATCTAACAATTTACCGTTCAATACAAAATATCTAAGGTTTTCTTCAGCACGAATAGCCCGATCCTGTGCCATCAACGCAAATCTGCGGGTAAGGGACATCGTTATTATTAAGGCAATCGTTAGTATGGTTATCACAACTGCAGTGATCCTGCCCGAATGATGATCAATGGCGCGGATTAAATCCCAGACGGAAAGTATAAGACAGATGAGTAAGATAAGATAGAGAACATAATGATACAACGGTACAATGCGTGTATGATTTTTAAAATTTTGGGTTGACATTTTTATTGAAATTTAGTCGATTAAACACTCTATATAAATTATTTTCAACTTCAAGAGGAAACCAAACCAGCAAGGTTTTTTAAAAGCTATTCTATTTATAGAATCTCCAACATATCTTCCTGGTTTTCACTATAAAACGCCAAAATTGTTGCGCAATAAATTTTGCAAAATCTAAAACATCATTCTCTTAGATTTTTTTCATTGCTTTCTTTTTTTTCAATTCATAGTCTTCGCTTTCTGTTTTTGCATCAGTTTTAGTTTCCCACACCAAAGCGCTTGCACCTAAAATGGCGGCATCAGATTCTTTCAATTCGCTGAATATTAACTTGACTTTGTTTTGAAAAATAGGAAGGAGATTTTTTTCCATATTTTCTTTTACAGGATCCAATAACAATTTTCCAGCCTTGCAAACGCCGCCAAATAAAACGATCGCTTCGGGCGAAGAGAACATTACAAAATTAGCAAGTGCTTCTCCGAGTATCTTTCCTGTAAATTGAAAAACTTCATTGGCAATTTTATCACCTTTAACAGCAGCTTCATATACTCTTTTGGATGTGATCTTTTCATGCTGGATATCTCTTAATAAAGTTTCTTCTCCTACTCTTTCATCAATGATTTCTTTGGCTGTTATTGAAATTCCGGTAGCCGAAGTGTAAGTCTCTAAGCTTCCTCTTGCACCTGTGCCCCAGTGCAGGCGGCCACCCGGGCGAATAATAGTGTGTCCCAGTTCACCAGCAAACCCATCATGACCATAAATTAAATGTCCGTTGGCAACGATACCGCTTCCTACTCCTGTGCCCAGTGTGATCATAATAAAATCTTTCATTCCTCTTGCGGCGCCATACATCATTTCGCCGATAGCCGCGGCATTGGCGTCGTTCGTGAGCGTGCAAGGCTTGTTGAATTTATCGGTTATCAATTTTGCAATGGGTATTATCCCTTTCCACTCAAGGTTAGGTGCATATTCAATAGTGCCGTTGTAATAATTTCCATTGGGGGCGCCCACTCCCATTCCTTTAATAAATTCAATTCCACCAGCGGATTTGATGGCTGGTTGCAATTGCTTATACAACTCGTCAATAAACTCATTAATGTCTTTGTAACCGGTAGATGTTATTTCGCCCCTGTTTGATATATCGCCGCGATGATTTACAACTCCAAACTTGGTACCTGTGCCGCCAACATCAATGCCAATTGCATATTCTTTAAGTATTTCCACTTCTTTTGATTCACTCTTAGCCATAATAGAATTAATTAAAATTATTGATCGGAATTCTTATAAATCTATGCTGCAAAGAAACATAAAAGTATTTTTCTTTTAATAAAATGAATGGATTACTATAATTTCATGCTTCCTTTCCCCTTAGAATTGTGCCTTCTTTAATGAGCTGAACTAATAATAACCGGATCTGCGGGTCCCGGATGGGACGGGTTATATACAGCAACGCCAATTCTTGAATCGGCGCAGCCATAATATAAAAACCATTTATTTTTAAAGAATACCATTCCTTCAATAAAAACAGTTCCATTTACATATTGGCCGCTTTTTTCAAACGTCTCCATAGGTCGCAGAAAAGGAACATCTAAGCGGGCAATGGCTTTTTCAGGATCCTTCAAATCGAATAACACCTGGCCAGCACAATAGGAATCAGGACTATAGTGTCTATCACCTTCTTCTCCGGATTTATTTTTCCCATTATAAAAAAGTAAAATTCCCTTTTTGGTTATTAAAGCTGGCGGTCCACATTCCGTAAGATCGCTATCAAAGTAGCCTCTCCTCGGAGAGATCAGTTCTTTCAATTTCCCATCTTTATCCAAAACCGGCTGCCAATCAGTTAAATTGGAAGAAGTAGCAGCGTACACATGATGCTCTCCCCAATACATCCAATATTTTCCATCAATTTTTGCAATTACCTGTTTATCTCCTATCATCTTTGTAAGGATAGATGCAGATTTGGTGGCCATATTAAAAAATCTTCCATTAAAAGCTTTCTCGAACACCGGTCCGTACTTATTCCAATGAATCAGGTCTCTTGAAGTAGCTACGCCGAGCCGCGGCAATTTGCGATTCCATTCGGTATAGAAAAGAACATACAAACCACTTTGTGTAACTGCTACGCGCGGGTCTTCGCAACCGCCGGGCCATTCAAATTCTTTTTGAGAATCGTTGGAAGGATATAAAACGGGAGTGGTGCTTTTTTTAAAAGTAATCCCATCGCTACTTTCAGCATATCCTATCCTTGAAGTATGAAACCCGATTCTTTTTCCTGAATTATCTTCTGCTCTGTAAAGAACGATTACTTTACCATCCTTAATGATAGCACCGGGATTAAAAGTATTATCCGCTTCCCAGGCATTTGGCTTTCCACTCATAGGATCATTAAAGAAAATAGTGCTATCCGGAGAAATAATGGGGTTTACATTTTTTGGCCTTACGAATCCCCCAAAAGCCCAACCGGGCAAAAAGTTGGGAGGAGATTGAGCTATCGAATAGTTGGGAATACAGAGCAATGCAATGATTGCTGATTGCAGTATGATTTTTATTCTTTTCATTCTTATAAATTTGGGAATAACGATTTAGGGATCAAGAGTGGATAGATGAAATATTAATTTCAAATTCTGCTTTCCCAAATTTGGTTGCAGAATTCCTTCTCCGTTTTTCAAAGTAATTATTATGTCTTTTTTTCAAACGCCCCTTCCGGATTAGACAATTCTGCATCTTCTTCTACCGGATTTTCATAATCTATTCCTTGTCTTTTTAAAATACCTTTTACTATAATCGCAAAGAAAGTAATATACGCATAGCAAAGAAGCGGTATCCAATATGATTCGTGAATCCCCGACCCTACCACATTGCTTCTTGATTCGAGAAAATCAGCCAGTTTTCCTTGCATTGGCGGAATAACGCTACCACCCAAAATCATCATGATTAAGAAAGCAGAACCCTGGGTGGTATATTTTCCCAGGCCTGCGATAGACAAAGTAAAAATAGCAGGCCACATAATAGAACAAAATAAACCTCCACTGATAAAAGCATAGATGGAAACTTTACCTGTTGTAGCTAATCCGATAGCCATGGCTATTACGCCCAACAGGCCAAAGATCATAAGCATACGCGCGGGTTTGTCTTTGCTTACATAAAAGGCGCCAATCTGAATCAATACACATATAATATAGTAGTACAAAATATGTACTTCATACCCCGAAAGGGCGTTTACTGCTAATACGATTGCAAAAGCAATCATAGGTACTATAAATGTGAGTAATTTTTTGGTGGATTCTTTGAATTCAAACGCAGAGATGGAGCCAACCCAACGGCCTATCATCAAACTTCCCCAATACATTGAAATATAAAGTGCTGCCTGTGAGGATGGAATGCTTCCAAACTCCGGTTTGCTCAACAGATCGCTGATGTTACTTACAATGGTAACTTCAGTGCCCACGTAAAGAAAAAGCGCTAACATGCCCAAAACTAATTGCGGATATTTCATAGCGCCCCATCCATCAGGTTTTCTCTTTGCACTCATATTTGAAATCAATAAACTAAGAATAACCACAGCCAACGCGCCAAACAACCATTTCACCCGGTAGGTTTCCATTGCCACCTTTTGCGCATCCGTAGCATGGGTAAGATCTACTTTATAACTTTCAAATACAGGAACAAACATGAAAATAAGCAGCACCGTCATAATAATCAGAGAAATCAAGGCCTTATTCGCAGGTTCTGTTTTTTCAGTGTTAACCCCATGGGGCACTTTTTTAGAAAAATAAAATAATGCAGCAGCAGCAATAAAAAGAATACCAACACCGCTATAGAGTATAATTACTTTACTGAGGCTTAGTTCCGCAATTTGCTTATCAGTGATAGCAGCGGTAGTTCCAAATAAAGCAAAAGCCACTACCAGCGGGCCTATCATGGTTCCAAAGGAATTGACACCGCCTCCTAAATTCACACGACTGTTGCCGGTGGAAGGGTCGCCGAGCATAATGGCAAAAGGCTGTGCAGCGGTTTGTTGCAATGAAAATCCGAGACCCACAATAAATAAACTAGCTAAAATTCCCACAAAAGTATTGGCATTTACTGCAATGATCATTGCTATTGCGCCTAGTGCAGAAAATAATAATCCGTACACAATACTTTTTCGATAACCCCATTTGGCAACCAGGTCTTTGCCTCCAAATGCACCATAAGCAAAAAGTGCGAGTGCTCCAATATAATAAGCCAGGTAAAATGCAAAATCTATTAACTGGCTTTGAAACTGATCGAGATGAAAATAATCTTTACAAAAAGGAATAAAAACACTGTCGCCCGCAGCAATAAAACCCCAAAAGAAAAACACAACTACTAAAGTGCTGAGTGCACCATAATTAGTGGGTTGCAATTTTCCGGTGGTAACTTTTTTTTGAGTAGAAGACAAATTCATTGAAGGAGTAGCCATTGATATTTTATTTTTAAAATGGAAATTAAGGATGAAAATAACAGATTTTTCTTAACAAGAAGTTTTTTTATTATTATTTTTTATTAAGGAAAAACCTGCTTAATTTGAAACGCAAATCAATTTGTATGGAAATAATTCATATAAGTGCCGAATGCTATCCGGTTGCAAAAGCAGGCGGGTTGGGCGATGTAGTAGGCGCTTTACCAAAATATCAAAACAAACTGGGGCACATTGCCAAAGTGGTAATGCCTATGTATCGTACTAAATTTTTGTATAACCATGAATACCAAGTCGTACATAAGGGCGCTTTTGGAATGGCGCATTATTATTTTGAATACACTATAATAAAAGAAGTAAGTAATTTTCTGGGCTTCGATCTTTACATGGTAGATATAAATGGAATGCTGGATCGTGAAAAAATTTATGGTTATGATGATGACATAGAAAGATTCGTTGCGTTTCAGATTGCCGTGGTAGATTGGATCAGCAAATGGAAACACCATCCTGATATTGTACACGTACATGATCACCAGGCTGCGCTCATACCCTTTATGATGCAGCACTGTTATGCCTACCGGCATTTATCTTATATCAAAACCATTCTTACCATTCACAATGCACAATACCAGGGCTGGATGGACTGGGATAAATCAAATTATATTCCTCATTATGATAACTGGAAATCGGGATTGCTTGAATGGGGAAATACCATAAACTCTTTAGCTTCCGGGGTAAAATGCGCATCAAAAGTAAACACCGTAAGCCCGGGATATTTAGAAGAATTAAGGCATAGCGCCAATGGCCTGGAAAATTTATTTGAATACGAACGCGGAAAATGTTATGGAATTTTAAATGGAATAGATACGGAAGTGTGGAACCCTGAAACAGATACTTACTTAGATGAAAAATTCGGACTGGAAAATTTTAAAGAAAAAAAACAGGCCAATAAAAAAATATTATGCGATACTTTTAACCTCGACGAAACGAAACCATTAATCGTTTTTATCGGGAGATTAGTTGCGGAAAAAGCTGCAGATCTTTTGCCGCAGGTGATAGGTGATTCCATTTATTATATGGAAGGGAGAATGAATTTTTTAGTTTTGGGAAGTGGGGATCCTGATACGGAATACCGGTTAAGCCATTTACACACTCATTTTTTCGGATATTACGATTCGCATGTGGGTTATAATGAAAAATTGAGTCACCTGATGTATGCAGGAGCCGATTTTCTTTTAATGCCGAGCAGAGTAGAACCTTGCGGACTGAATCAAATGTACGCTTTAAGATATGGCACCATTCCTATAGTAAGGCGTACCGGCGGTTTGCAGGATACTGTAAAAGATTTTGGCGAGGAGGGTGGTTTTGGAATTTGTTTTAATACAGCATCCGTTGGCGACATTACGTATTCTGTTCATCGTTCATTGGAATTATATGCAGAAAAAGAAAAAATAAATAATATTATCAAGCATATTATGCAAATTGATCACAGTTGGGAAAGAAGCGCGGAAATTTATATTAATTTGTATAACGTGTGAGAGATAATGGATAATGGATAATGAACAATCAGATAACAAGAATAACCGAATCAAAAAAATAGAAAACTAAATTAATTTACCTTTTAAATCCTTTTTACATGCAACCAAATATGTGGATTAGCAAATCAGTAATTGCGGTGATACTTGGTGGAGGAGCGGGTACCCGTTTGTTTCCTCTCACTCAAAACAGAAGTAAACCAGCAGTACCTATTGCGGGTAAATATCGCTTGGTAGATATTCCAATTTCCAATTGTATTAATTCCAATATCAACAGGATATACGTGCTTACACAATACAATTCCGCTTCTCTCAATAAGCATATAAAAAACACGTATCAATTTAGTAATTTCAGTAGCGGGTTTGTAGATATATTAGCAGCAGAGCAAACACCAGAAAGTTCTGAATGGTACCAGGGAACAGCCGATGCGGTGCGACAATCCCTGCGGCATTTGGCAAATGTAGAGTTTGATCATGTACTCATTTTATCAGGCGATCAGCTCTACCAAATGGATTTTGGAAATATGTTTCGTACTCATGCAAAAGAAGGCACCGATTTATCTATTGCAACAATTCCGGTAACTGAAAAAGAGGCTACTGAATTTGGTATCTTAAAATCAGATGATGAAAATAAAATTGTTTCCTTTATCGAAAAACCAGCGTTAAATATTTTACCTGATTGGGTAAGCGATACCAAAGAAGAAATGCAGTCAAAGGGTAGAAATTATCTGGCTTCTATGGGTATCTATCTTTTTAAAAAGGAAGTCTTGTTTGATCTTTTGGAAGTACAAAAGAAAGACGCAAAAGATTTTGGGAAAGAAATTATTCCTCATGCTATTAAAGATCATAAGGTTTGCAGTTATCAATATGGCGGTTATTGGACAGATATTGGAAACATCTCTTCATTCTTTGAAGCCAACCTTGGACTAACCAAAGAACTTCCTGATTTTAATCTCTTTCACAATGACCAGAGAGTTTATACGAGGCCACGAATGTTGCCTCCATCAAAATTCAGTGGTACCTATTTGTTAAACACCATCGCGGCAGATGGTTGCATTATACATGCTGAAAGACTGGAAAATTGTGTAGTGGGTATCAGAACAAGAATTGGTTATGGAACAAAAATATACAGGTGCTATCTGATGGGAAGCGATTATTATGAAACCATTGAAGATATGAGTTTTGATGACGAAAAAGGCATTCCTAAATTAGGCGTTGGTGATAATTGTTATATCAATAATGCGATCATTGATAAAAATGCCAGGATTGGTAATAATGTAAGTATCAAAGGTGGTTCGCATCTTGAAAACACTGATCATGATTTATATACCATAAAGGATGGTATAATAGTTATTAAAAAAGACAAGATTATTCCTAACGGTTTTGTGATAGGGTAATATTTTTCTTTAATAATTTAGGATATTAGTAGTTTTTTATAAAAGTATAATTCGAACACGTTTTTTTCAAAACGATTCTATGCCATCACAACATCCGGTTCCAAAACATAAACTGAGTTTCACGCAAATCATAAACATGAGTTTCGGATTCTTCGGAATTCAATTTGGATTTGCGTTACAAAATGCCAACGTCTCCCGCATTTTCCAGACCCTTGGTGCAGACGTTGATAGGATCGGATTTTTATGGGTAGCTGCTCCTCTTACCGGTTTATTGGTACAGCCAATAATTGGTTACATGAGCGACAGAACATGGAATCGTAAATGGGGAAGAAGGAGGCCTTTCTTTTTTATCGGATCAGTACTTGCCTCCATCGCACTTTTTTTAATGCCTCAGTCAACCATGCTTTGGATGGCCGCTGTGTTATTGTGGGTATTGGATGCTTCCATCAACATTTCTATGGAACCGTTTCGGGCTTTTGTAGGAGATAAATTACCATCCTCACAAAGAACTACGGGGTTTGCCATGCAAACTTTTTTCATTGGGCTTGGAGCCGTGATAGCATCCTTGTTACCTTATATATTTACCAATGTTTTTCACATTAGCAATACCGCTCCTGCTGGAGAGATTGGTAATTCGGTAAAATATTCTTTTTATATAGGCGCTGCAGTTTTCTTTGTTTCGGTATTATGGACGGTGTTAACTTCAGATGAGCATCCTCCTGAAAATATTGAAGAATGGAAAAAAGAAAAATCAGAATCTAAAGGCGTATTTACAGCGATAAAAGAAATTACAATAGGAATTTTTTCTATGCCCAAAACTATGGCGCAATTGGCCGTTGTGCAATTTTTTACCTGGGTTGGTTTTTATTGTATGTGGCTCTATACTACTCCATCGATTGCACAAAATGCTTACCATACTATAGATGCTAAATCAAAGGCATTTCAGGATGCAGGAGATTGGGTGGGAGTTATGTTCACAGTTTACAGCGCGGTATCTGCCATCGCGGCATTTTTGTTGCCAATGCTTGCTAAACGTATCAGCCGGAGATATACACATTTAATCTGCCTTATCATTGGTGGTATTGGTTTGCTTTCCCTCATTTTTATAAAATCACCAGATTTACTTTTGTTGCCGATGATTGCAGTAGGGCTTGCGTGGGCTTCTACCCTTACAATGCCTTATGCCATTCTCGCCGGAGCATTGCCGCCGGCAAAAATGGGTTTTTACATGGGTGTTTTTAATTTCTTTATTGTAATACCACAATTAGTTGCATCTTTTGTTATGGGCTTTCTTATTAAAGATGTATTTCACGAACAAGCTATTTATGCTTTAGTAATTGGAGGGATATCAATGGCTATTGGTGGAATTTTAAATGTAATAGTTAGGGATGATGATGAAAAGAAAGTTGAAGTATTACCGTTGGAATTGGTGGAATGAATCATTTAGTTTTTGTACATACAATTTTGATCACTTAAAAAGATAAGTTTAGTAATTAGCCCAATAACTTCAAAGGTCTGGGCGATTAGCAGGATTTAGATTAATTTTACGGCCTTCATAAAATTCCTGTCAAAATTTTATTTGATCAGAGGATAGATGAAGAGTTGAAGCCAAGGACAAAATTTTGTTTTCAAATAACCATATAAAATTAAAATTTAGTCAATGAAAAAATTAATCCTGTATTTATCCATTACCCTTTTTGCCTTCTATTCATGCAATCACGCGCCTAAAGACAGCTTCACCGTTAACGGAAATATCCAGGGATTAAAAGACCCTTATGTTTATTTCCAGTGGCGTGGAATAGATTCTGTACATAGAGATTCATCTGCAGTAGCAGATGGCAAGTTTACCTTTAAAGGAAAAGTGCCAAACCCCGAAATGGCTGTTATTTTCCTAAAACATAATAAAGGCTATGTCCAGTTCTTTTTGGAAAATGCAGGTATTAATATAAATGGTGTGGTCGATTCCATGAATAAGTCTTCAGTAACAGGTTCTCAATCACAAGATGAATATGAAAATTACCAGGCATCCATTAAAAATATTACAGACCAGGAAGAAGGCCTGTATAACCTGTATGATATGGCCCAAAAAAATAATGATACTGCTACTTTAGCTAAGCTGGAAAATCAGATTGATAGCTTAGATAAGCAAAATGATGCAAAAACAAAAATATTTATTGCCAATCATCCTAAAAGTTTCGTAAGTCTGAGCGAGTTGCAGCAAATGACTTACAGCACACCTTATGCCCAGCTAGAAAAGATGTTCACCGGACTTGATACTTTGGTGCAAAATTCACACGCAGGAATAAAACTTGCTGCACAGCTTGCTATCATGCAAAAAGCCTCTGTAGGGCAAACTGCTCCTGCGTTTACCCAAAACGATGTAAACGGAAAGCCGGTAAGCCTGTCAGATTTTAAAGGTAAATATGTGCTGGTGGACTTTTGGGCAAGTTGGTGTGGCCCATGCCGGGCAGAAAATCCGAATGTAGTGAAAGCTTATAATGAATACAAGAATAAGAACTTTACCGTGTTTGGTGTGTCCCTGGATGAAGATACCGCAGCGTGGAAGAAAGCTATTGATCACGATAACCTGACATGGACAGAAGTATCCGATGTGAAAGGCTGGAAAAATGCAGCAGCCGGAGAATATGGCGTTAATGCTATACCTGCCAACTTTCTTGTGGATCCTAATGGCACCATTATAGCGCATAATCTTCGGGGCGATGCGCTCGAGAATAAACTTGCAGAAGTATTAAAGTAATATTTTTTCATAAAGAGATATTCTTTGGAAATATTTTGATTATGAGTTAAATAAAGAGCATGATCTTTGAATCATGCTTTTTATTTTCAGGACAACAGATTGTATTTTCATAAGGTAACTAAAGTAGGGAATTGGGAGACGGGTAAGGAATTTCCTGATTTTTTATATTTTTATCTTCGATAACTACATTGTGTGGAACCTGGTGTATAAATAAAATATCTTTCTTACATCATCATAAACAAAAAGCAACGCAATGCAAAATGAAACGTTATCTACTAATCCTGAATACTGGAATACCAGGTATGTAAACAACGAAACAGGATGGGACATGCACCAGGTTTCGCCTCCGTTGAAAGGTTATATTAATGGTCTGAAAAATAAAGATCTCAAAATTTTAATTCCCGGATGTGGGAACGCTTATGAAGCGGAATATTTAATGGATAATGGATTTAAAAATATTACCCTGATTGATTTTTCTTCAGTTGTAATTGCCCGTTTAAAAGAAAAATATAAAAACAAGGCTATTCAAATTGTAAATGAAAATTTTTTCGACCAAAAGGGTAAATATGATTTGATTTTGGAGCAAACATTTTTCTGTGCATTGGATCCCTCGTTGCGTGAAAAATATGTTGAAAAATGCTACCAGCTTTTGAATAATAATGGAAAAATAGCAGGTGTTTTTTTCAATAAAAAATTTGCCCCGCATGAGCCTCCGTTCATAGCAACGGATGAGGAATACCGCAATCTCTTTCAATCTAAATTCATATTCTTACAATTTGAAAACTGCCTCAATTCAATAGCGCCCAGAATGGGATATGAATTATTCTTTGAGTTTGAGAAGAAAAAGTAACGTTTCATTTGTAAGTTCTTTTGTGATTTTATTTTCCGGTACATCAAAATAGTAATTGGCCAATAATTAATGTCTTTTTATTAATTTTATCAAAATCATTCAGAAATTAAAATTGACACTTTGGATTCAATTATCAGGCAATTAGAGATCTCGCCGGACAATTTATATTCATAAAGATTCTATTCAATCTAAAATAACCTTTCTTCATTTAAAAAAAAAATTAGTAATGAAAAAAATTACTTTCATTTCAATCTTCACCTTTTCCTTTTTCACATATTCAGTTGCACAAACAAATTCCTACAATTGTTATCCTACGAACTGGTGGACAGGTATGAAATGGAACAAAGTGCAGATAATGATTCATGGCAAAGGAATCGGTAACGCCAACGCATATACGATAAATTATCCTGGCATAAAATTAGTAAAAGTAAACAAAGTTGAAAGCAGGAATTATGTTTTTTTGAATATAGATATTACTTCCGCTGCAAAGCCCGGAGTATTAAAAATAAAAGTAAAAGAAAGAGATTCCTCTTTCAATATTGATTTCCCAATAATGAAACGCCGCCCGGGAAATGGAACCGCTTTTGCACAGGGTGTTACTTCCAAAGATTTTATTTATCTCATCATGCCCGACAGGTTCAGTGATGGGGATACCACTAATGATCGTGTACCAGGAATGAGAGACCAAAGCCTTGACCGGAATGCTGGTCATTCACGGCACGGCGGCGATTTGAAAGGAATCGAAAACCACCTCGATTATTTGAAATCGCTTGGTGTTACAACGCTCTGGCTTAATCCGGTAATTGAAAACGATATGCCTCACACCTCGTATCATGGATATGCTTTTACCAATCAGTATAAAATAGATCCGCGGTTTGGTGGCGAAAAAGCTTATCATAATTTAATTGATGCCATACATTCGAAAGGAATGAAAATTATCGAGGACGCCGTTTATAATCATGAAGGAAGTTACAATTTTACGGTTCTTGATCCACCCATGAAAGATTGGTTGCATCAATGGCCCGTATATACCAATACCAATTTTAAAGACCAGGTTCTTTTTGATCCTTATGCGAGTGCGAAAGAAAAAAAAGTAATGAGCGATGGGTGGTTTACGCGATCTATGCCCGACCTGAATCAAGAGAATCCTTATGTCGCTAATTTCTTAATTGAAAATGCAATTTGGATAGTTGAAGAATTTGGGATTGATGGATGGCGCATTGATACGTATGCTTACAACAATCTTGAATTTATGAATCGTTGTAATAAGGCGCTCATGGATGAGTATCCTCATATTACCATGTTTGGCGAAACCTGGGTTCATGGAGTGATCAACCAAAGTTATTTTGTACAGAATAAATATAATATTCCTTATAAAAGCAATCTGCAGGCGCCCACGGATTTTCAAACTCTTTGGGCTATTACAGATGCCATGACAAAGGATTTTAGCTGGACCGATGGAATCAATGAGATGTACACAACTCTTGCCCAGGATTTTGTATATAAAGATCCGATGCGTAATGTAATTTTTTTAGATAACCATGATCTTTCGCGGTTTTATTCTGTAGTAGGAGAAAATATGTTGAAGTACAAAGCGGCGCTGGCATGGCTTTTCACGTGCAGGGGAATTCCTGAATTATATTATGGAGATGAAATAGGCATGGAAGGATTGACAACCCCAAATGACAGTTATGTTCGCAAAGATTTCCCCGGCGGATGGGCCACTGACTCTGTAAATAAGTTTACTGTTACAGGAAGAACACCTAAAGAAGACAGCATTTGGGAATATATTGCAAAGCTTGCTCATTTTCGTAAGACTTCTTCTGCCGTTACCAGAGGTAAGATGATGCAATTTGCCCCTCAAAAAGGAGAGTATGTATTTTTTAGGTATGATGACAGGCAAACAATAATGACAGTTTTAAATACAGCAAAAGAAAAAATTAATATTTCTATTGCCTATTATGCTGAAAGAACAAAAGGATTTTCAAAGATGAAAAATATTATTACCGGAGAAGTTTCGCCACTAACTGATTTTTCTCTAATGCCTATGGAGAGTGGCGTTTGGGAGTTGGAGAAATGAGAAAGAAGCAATAAAAAAGAAATAAGAAATGTAATAAACATACCTCCGCCAAAATAAAAAACTTTATTAA
>DATKQQ010000322.1:0-20060 GCA_035532615.1 Hanamia sp. | reverse complement strand
AAAATAGAAGACGGGGAATTTATGAAGTTGGTGAAAGAACTGAAAGTTTATAACGAGAAGAGAAACGAGATCAGCGAGCTACTTGGAAAAGAATTATTCTAAAAATGAACAGCGCCATCTTTAAAATAATGGCCGCCGCAGGCAGCCGCTTTAATGCTGTAAACTATAATGAGAAGAAAGTAAAGCAGGGGAAAGCAGGGCTTGTTTATTTTGAAAACTTCGGAAACCTTCAGGATAAAACTGAAATATCAAAAGAAGAATTTACAAAATATTTACAAGAATATTCTTCCCGCAATACTAAAATCAAAAATCCTGTATTTCATGCAACATGTAGTTGCAGAAATAAGGAGTTAAGTCATGAACAATTAAAAGAGATAGCCTTACAGATCACGCAACAATTAGGTTATGAAGAAAATCCTATTTTGATTTACGAACATCATGACACCAGGAATAACCACGTGCATATTGTATCCAGCCGGGTGGGAATTAAAGGCAAAAAAATCAATGATAGTTTTGAGGGTAAAAGAGCTAATCATTACCTCAATGCAATTTTAAGTAGAGAACCAAACCAGGAATTTAATCAGCATTTAAATTCTGCATTGACTTATAAATTTGGAACTCATGCGCAGTTTGCTTTGCTTATGGAATTAAACGGCTATAATACACAAAAGAAGGAGGGCCAATTTTTATTTTTTAAGTATGGAGAAAAGCAGGGGAGTGTCAGTTTATCAGATCTTGATAAAAAAATAGCCATGAACGAAAAATCAGAAAAGAATACCAATCAGGTAAAAGCCATTATTTATAAATACAGAAAACATTATTCCGGAAAGTTGCGAAGCAACCACGATCATAAATTCACGACTGAACCAACAAAGTTTGAAAGCGACTTAACCAATCTATTAAAACAAAAATTTGGTTTTGATTTTATTTTTTTTTCAGGGAAAAATAAAGAGATGCCTTATGGATATGTTCTTATAGATCATAATAGGAGAGAAGTTTACAAGGGAAGTGATTTATTTAAATTGGATCTGCTTATTTCGGACGCAGCAAACAAAGAAAAAACGGCTGTTTCTAAAAAGGATGACCATGGCTACACTAAAACTGTGAACGAAAATAGTAAAGAAGATCTTCAAAGTGAAATTGAGTACAAAAGTGAAATGCAGTTAGGAGACATTTTGGGTGATTTCCTCGAAGAAATTGAAAGAGCCAATTACCAGGATAATGGGAGGGCAAGGATTAAAAGAAATAGAACGCGAAAAGGAATTTGAATTCAAAATTATATAAGCATTTCCTTAGTATTGATATATTCTTATAATGTCCGTTATTATAAACTTGATGAACTAAACAGATTTTATATAATGAACATTATGAAATTACGAATAAGAGGGAACGAAATTTTTTCTTCTATCTATACAAAGGAATGGCTCGATAGTGGGCATGAGCAACAACTGGATCCGGCTTTGCAATATATTTTGGTCTGCAATATCCAGATGTTAATAAAGATAATTTCAGAATATTTATGGATTCATCGCTTGATCGTTGGGGAATGCTACTTATGGGCAGAATAGCAGTGACAAGGTTGAGGATGGAAAATAGAAACGAAAACTATTTATTTGAAATTGATTATCTGTTAGGGTATTTGATTGAGACCCTATTGGAGTCTAACGTTTAAAGATTTTATGAAACCCATTAGCACGAAGTTAAATAAAAACTGAAAAAATAAAAGAGAAAAATAAAAGAGAAAAATAAAAGAGAAAAATAAAAATACAGTTATACTTAAAAAAAATAAAAGAGTATGTGATGGGAGATTTTAAGAAAACGGATGTTTAATTAAAAGCCTTTTTTAAAGCCTCGGGAGTGTAAATTAAAATATTGTTTCGCAGTTGAAATTCAGGCGTATCCAATATTCATAATCTTCTACTTCTGGATTTAAAGATTAAAGCTGCTTTAAATGATTCAATTTCTTGTGCAGGTGCATTTCTATTGACTTTTAGTGAAATTACCTCCTGCACTTCTCGACTTTACAGCATAAAAATTAATTACTTTCCTACAGTTTTTTTATAGAAGCGCTTTTTTACCCACAAATCAAAGTCTTGAATTTTAAAAAAAATAAAAATAAAAATAAAAATAAAGCTAATCTGGATCGCTGAACTTTTTTTGAGAGATACCTCTTTTTTATTGAATTAAGCACCTAATAGTATTTTCAAAATAAATTTGGAATTCAGAAAAAAAATGTACATTTGAACACATGTACTACATATTAACTAAAATTTTTTGGATTTATTTTATTTTTAATTTTATTTAATCAAACAAAAATGCTTAAAAAGATACTTTTTACAACACTCGGTTTAACTTTAAGTATTTTATATTTGAATAGTTATGGGCAGAGTAATAAAAATAAAGAGTCGAAAAATTTGGTTAACAAAAATGAGCATTTGTTGTATCATGACTTGTTTATCAGTGGACAAGATAGGGTGAGTCAGTATTGCATTCCTTCACTGGTTACCACCAATAAAGGAACATTAATTGCAGTATGTGATGCCAGGGTAGATAAGCCTGGTGATGCTCCTAACAAAATTGATCTCGTATTGAAAAGAAGTTTTGACGGTGGCAAGACTTGGACTAAACAGAAGACCATTGTCAATTATCCGGACAACGATGCGGCCGCTGATGCGAGCATGGTGGTGGATAAACAGACAGGAGTAATTTGGCTTGCGTATGATTATGCCATTGCAGATCCGCAAGGGCAATTAGGAAGAATTATCAGAATTCATATTTTAGAAAGCTCCGATGATGGAGTTATCTGGTCAACGCCTATGGATTTGAGTTATTTAACAAGAGGAAAAAATTTTTGGCTTCAGAATTCCCCTGGACGGGGTCTCTATGCAAAGGGTGGTGTAATAGTTTTCCCAATGTATTCAATCTTAGGAAACTTTAATAATCCGAAGCAAAAACAAACAGTACTTATTATCAGCAAGGATCATGGGAGGTCCTGGTCGATGAGCAATGGCATTGGAGATAATAATGTTGAAGCACAAATTGCTTCTTTACCCGATGGTGGTATCATAGCTAATATGAGGCGACCAGACGGGGAAGGGTATAGGCAGATTGCCACGACTAGGGACTTGGGCCAGTCATGGTCTGAAGTGTACACTGATTCAACATTAATTGGACCTGGCTGCCAGGGCAGTATGATCAATTATCAAACGCATGGTTTATCTTTTCTTCTGTTCTCTATTCCTGATGATAAAAAATTCCGACGAGATCTGGTGCTTCATATTAGTGACAATTCAGGTAAAACCTGGAATAAGAAATTATCGATATATAAAAGAAGCGCTTCTTATAGCGCTGATTATTCCTGTTTGACAAAGCTTCCGAACGGGAATATAGGGATTCTTTATGATGCGGATACCCGGAAAAGAATTGTTTTTGCGCAAATCCCTTTTCAAGCTATTTTAACTACGAATAGAAAAACTGTACAGTAAAATCAAACTCTTGAAGTATTTAGTAATAGAATAAGAAAAGAATAGCAATTATCGCTGTTATTATTTATAAATATAACAATTTAAAAAAACTGTCAAATGGTAACAAAAAAACTTGAAGGCATCATCATTGCGATGCCGACTCCTCTATTGAAGAATGAAGATATTGACTCCGCATCGTTAAGAAGACTTATAGATTATTGTATCAAAGAAGGAGCCAACGGAATTATGATAAGTGGCTCTATGGGCGAAGGGCCTGCTTTAATTGATTCGCAGAAGCAATTATTAGTGGAAATTTCTGTTGATCATGCAGCCGGCAGAGTGCCGGTTTTGGCAACAGTTTCTGCCCCATCAACAAGGAAAACTTTGGAACAAGTTAGAGCTATTAATAAATTAGGCGTCAATTATATCGTTTGCACCACTCCATTTTACTATAAATATCCCGATCCGGCGAGTGTGATATTACACATTCAAAAAATTGCCGCTATTACAGAAGTACCTTTGATATTTTATAATGCTTCTGGTTTCACAGGTAATGAAGTGGATGTAAATACTACTGAAATAATTTTAAACATGGAAAAAGTTGCTGGCGTAAAAGATTCAAGTGGGAATTTTAAAAATTTTGTAGAATTGTTGCGGAGGTACCCGGATAAGAATAGCAGACCTGGAACGATTATGCAGGGCGATGAATCCGTCTTTGATGCCAGTTTGCTCATGGGCGCTGACGGCATAATTTCCGGGGGAGGTGTTGTATGCATTAAATTACTTACCAATTTATTTACTGCTGGTTCATCAAACGATAAGTTTAAAGCCATTGAATACCAACAAAAATTAACTAGAGAATTATCAAAACTTTTATTACCCAATCGACAACGAAACTGGGTGCATAACATTAAAAATAAACTTGTTGAAATTGATGTTATTCGAAATGATTATGTTACCACACCATTTCTTAGTTAATATACAAATAAGGAATTATAAAATAATTTTTCAAAATGACTTTTAAATAGATCAAATGAAACCATTAGGCAGGCGCACATTTCTAAAAGGGAGTTCCCAGTCAGGAATTGCTTTCCTTGCAGGCACCCGGGTATTTCCGGAAAATCTTTTTGGAATAGGCGGGAAAAACAATAATAATACGTTGATTAAATCCAATGGGAAAATTTGTCAGGTAAAGAAAGAAGTCCGTATTGCATGTCCGCAATTAAGCCTGGCACCAATTACTGGCATGAATTACATAGGCCAAGGAATGCGCCGGGAGGAAACGCTTTCCTTTATGCAATCAAGCGATTGGCATATCATGAATCTTAGCCGTGGTTCTGAAGATAATGGGCATATCTGGTCAGCATGGGTGCCAGTTCCAACGCAAACCCAAACTTCAGGCCAATATATACAAAGCGGAGGAGCAAGCCAGAGAGGAGACGGCCAATATGATCCTGTTTCCGGGCGACTTGTTAAACCTGTTTTCCAGCGTATATTTCAAGGATCTCCCGAAGAAGCCCTAAAAACTGCATGGAAAGGAAAACGACTTTTTTGGGATCATGGATTTTATCAACTTTCCAAAGACAATGGTAAAACGTGGGGAGAGGCCTTTCAGCTTAAATACGAGGAAAGTCCTGATTTCGATCCATCGGATTGGGGAAAACATGAATGGTTGGAAAGAAATGAGATGTATATCGGAAATTCAATTGTTTTAAAGAATGGGTCGGTGATAATTAGTGCTACAGTACCTATCCCTTATAAGAACGAAGAGGATGAAAAATATCCGTCAATTTTTCCGAATAATTATCGTGAAGGCTGTGTTGCAGGTGCAATCTGCTTTATCGGGAAGTGGGACGATGAGATTCAAAATTATAGATGGGAGAAATCGAACTCCATTTTTGTTCCGCGACAAGTATCATCACGAGGACTAGTGGAACTCGACGTAAGCGAATTGAAAAATGGGAATTTGCTTCTAATTATGCGTGGTTCAAATACTTTAAAAACCCCAGGACGGAAATGGTTTTCTGTGTCGAAAGATGGAGGGCATACATGGAACGATATAACAGATATACACTATGATACGGGAGAACAATTATATTCTCCTGCATCTATTGACAAAACTTTTCGCAGTTCTAAAACGGGAAAGCTATATTGGATTGGGAATATATCGAGTGAGCCTCCTAATGGAGATTATCCCCGGTACCCTCTTTATATTGTAGAAGTTGATGAAGATCATCCGTCCTTCGTTAAAGATTCTTTAACAGTAATTGACAATCGGGACCCCAAACAAGACACAAAAAATGTTCAATTGTCAAACTTTGCTTTATTGGAGGACCGGGATACGCTTAATGTTGAAATTTATATGACACGATTAGGTGAAAATGTTGATACCTATAGTGCGAATGCATATAAGTACACACTTGTATTTTGATGGATGTGTCTAATAAACTTATGTTTAGTTATGTTTAAAAAATAATTTGTTCAATCATTTAGCAATTCGCGCATAAATAATTATAAAAAATGAAACTTACTATTAAGGTCTTATTTGAAAAAAAAATAAGAATTTTTCTTCTCTCGGCAGTCCTGATATTTTCTGTTACTTATTGCTTTTCCCAAAGTAAGCATCAATTAGTCATCGTGACTTTTGGTAATTCAACGACGGCTCCGAGAAAAACTATAAAAAAGGTGTATGCTGTCCGTTTACATGAGATTTTGACAACTGCAGGAATAGACAATAAAGTAATCAATGCAGGGATACCAGGCAGCCATACAGGTTCTATAAGGGATAATAGCCTTTTTAAAATTCCGCATGGGATGGACAGGTTTGATACTGCGGTTCTGGCATATCATCCTGATTGGGTAACGATTAATTTTGGAATTAATGATTCCTGGCAGGATGCCGGTAAAAAGGGGACATCCCGCATTCCTATCAATGAATACCGGCATAATCTTTCTTTCTTCATTGACGGAATTCGTCGGGAGGGTGGAAAAGTGATTTTGTTAACGCCTAATCCAATAGGCGAAAAATACAGGGGATTTCATGAACGAAGACTAAAGAAATATATGAAGGCGGTCAGGCACCTTGCAAGAAGTAAGAAGATTCCGCTTATCGACACCTGGAAGATCTTTCGTGAATATGTACATAAGAAACATAAAGGGATTGACATGCTCCTGTTAGATGGAGAGCATCCTAATGACACGGGGCATGAGCTGATCGCAGAAGCTATTGCAAAAATAATTATTAATTCCTCAAAATAAGTGATGATCCAAATTTATTTGTCAATTTAAAATAACAATCATGTCTAAAAAGAAATCAACCGGATTTATGAATAGCCACATTCGTTTCTCAGTAAAAGTTATTTCATTTTTAATTTTAATGTTACCTGCAATGACCAGGGCCCAGTCTCCGGTTTTTGAAACAGGTGCGATATCAGGACCCAATGATTCGGTGTTTACCCTGAGTGCTTATCCAGTCATTGACCGTATGGAAAATGGCAGGTTGGTTTGCATTTTTGCAGGAAGAACAGATGCCGAACACCCGAAATTAAAAGATGCGGTAAGTATATCTGATGACAATGGTAAAACCTGGTCTGCCCCGCAGGTGATCTTTGATCACGAAGGCAAAGACGACGCAGACCCAAACTTGTTGGTAGACGGAAATCGAATCCTTGCCTTTTCGACAACTGTTAAACGGCCGAACAAAATTGACAGCACTGATATTTATATGCGTACCAGCACTGACGGGGAGAACTGGACCGACGAGGTACATATTGCCAAACCTCACCGTTATATCTGTGGCAAGATTCACCAGGGTCATCGGTTAAAAGATGGTACACTCATCATGGGCTATTCTTGGGATACGTGGGCGGAACAAGGAACACCTGCTGCCACTGAAGGGGAAATGAATCTTAAATCCGGCGTTTTACGTTCCAGGGATGGAGGAGAGACTTGGCATCCGGGAGGAAACCTTTATGCAGATGTCAAAAAAACATCCCCCAATGCTACGTGGGGATTGGGCGAACCGGCAACAGTGGTGCTTGCTGATGGAAGGATCTTGGCTATCATGCGCTCAGGAGGGAATAAAGCCTATCAAAGCTGGAGTAGTGATGGTGGGCTGACCTGGACAACGCCGGTTCCGGGTCAACTTACGGAACACAATTCCCCGGTTGCTTTATGGAAGCTAGACCATTCAAAAGATATCTTTGTGGTTTGGGACAATTCCCCAACGGGTCGTACACCCTTGGCTACTGCACTTTCTCGGGATGGCGGCAAAACGTGGAGTGCTCCTAAAATATTAGCCAACACCGGCGGTCCGCAGGCATCTTACCCGTCTGCGGTACAGGCGGCAGATGGTACTTTGATCGCGGTATGGCAACAGGACTTGGGCCATGGCAAAAGGGAAATAAGAATCGCCCGCTTCAACCGTGTGTGGTTGATGGGTAAATAGGTCCATCCTTACATCAAATGAAAATTTTTGTAACTGTCCTAATCTTTTTTACTGCCTTTGTTTTTTGGAAGAACAGGGCTGAAGCTCAAAGCTCATGTTCTTTCGGGATGCGTTTGCGAAAGGTTCCAGAGGTAAAAGATGAGGTGGGTGCCCCTGTTGTTTTAGAGAGGTCTCCTGCCAATGAATCCACGATTCTGCGCCTACCGGACGGTACCTTGAAAATATTTTTTATCAACAGGCCCGGTCAGGCCGATAAAATGATGTCAGTTTCTTCCCTGGATAATGGTTTCTCTTGGGGAAAGCCTCAAGTCGAATTTACATTGCCTGGGATCGCTTACCATGCAAATACCGTTCTCCTTGACGACCACGGCAATGTACATTGTGTGTTCCATATCTTCGGGAAAGGAGACAAAGGCTATCGTGGCCGGCAGTTGAATCTATGGTATTGCCATACCATCCACCACGGCAAAGATTGGTCTCAATCCCGGGAGATCTATAACGGCTATGTGGGATCTGTCAGGGGATTTATCGAATTAAAAAATAAAAGGCTCCTGCTGGCATTTGCGCGGGCGGTGCCTTCTCGGGAAGAAAAGCTAGATGGTATGGCAACTATCGATTACGGCTGGAATGATATTATCTCACTCTACTCAGATGACAACGGCGCAACATGGCAGCGCTCGGTAAACACCATAAAGGTGGCCGTGGACAGCAGGAAGAAATCTCGTTATGGTGGGATTGAACCAGCCATCCTGCAGCTTACCGACGGAAAGGTATGGATGCTGATTCGTACCAATAAAGGATATTTGTACCAATCGTTTTCGAAGGACGGTGGCCGCAACTGGCAGTCACCCACACCAACCCGATTTATTTCTTCCGATTCACCAGCCTCTCTGCTGAGGCTCTCCGACAACCGTATCCTTGTTTTCTGGTGCAGTGACCAGCGCCATGATGACCCGGGCAGTTATGCCAACGGCGGGAGGGAAGTGCTGCATGCCGCTATTACCGGTGATGAGGGACGGACCTGGAAAGGGTTCAGGGAAGTGCTGATCAGCAACTTTCCAAGCGGGGCAGTCAAAGGTGATCATGGCACAGCCTACCCGTCAGCCACGGGGACAGTGGAAGGCAAAGTGGTTCTTGTCTCAGGGCAGGGCCTGTCAGGGGCAATCGTTATGTTTGACCCGGACTGGCTGGAAGAGGATACGGCCTTTGATGATTTTTCAGGAGGCCTGGTACAATGGACTTTTTTCGGAGAAGATTCAACCGCAGTTCCAAAGTCCGAGGCAGGTAACCGGCACCAAGCATTACAGATTCGAAAGCCGACAGAAGGAGTATGGAATTTTCCTATGACTCCGAAGGGAAAATTGATCCTGGAAATAACGATGAACCCGGGAAACAAAAAAGGGGTTAGCCTCGCTTTGACGGATCATTTTTCAATATCTGCTGATAGAAAAGCTTCCAGAGTAGCACCGGTGTGTTTTACCTTAGGACAAATTAAGGATACTACTTCACTAAACGTAGAAATCCGTTGGGATAACAGCGGGGAAAAAGCTTCCCTCTATTGTAACGGGAAATTGAGAAAAGAAATGATTTTTCAGCGAAAAGCGCCATTTGGTTTTAACTACCTGAGGGCAAGTGTTCCTGGAAAGGATGACAGCAGGGAGGGGTACCTGATTCGCTCGGTAAAAATGGTAACCAACCACAGATTATAGTTTGTTGAAATATTGAATCAGATGGTTTCGCATTTTATTTCTGAATTCCTCGGGAGTGCCCTCTTTTAAGGTGTTAAGTAATCCTCGGTGATACACGTAACCGACCGTTTTATCAGGATTTATATCGAACAGGCCATTATCTACATATTCAAATATAGGCAGCAGTATCTTTTGGAATCTTTGAATCGTTTCATTGCCGGAAATTTTATATAGCATTGAATGGAATTCAATATCGTGCTGCCTGTATTCCATTTTATTTTTTGATTTCTCATCTTTTTCAACTATTTCTTCCAGTTTTTTCATGTCCGAACTTGTCTTTCTCAAAAAAAGTAAATCTGCAATTCCTATTTCCAGGACCAGCCTCAGTTCAAAAATATCCTTCATGGTACCATGATCCAATAATTTAAGATCCACGACCCTCTCCATATTATACAATATATCAGGATGAGTAATAACCGTACCTCTGTTTTTTCTGGATTCGATAATTCCCAATGTTTTGAATCTTGATAAAGCTTCCCTTATAGAAGTACGGCTTACACCCAGCGCTTTTGCCAATTCAATTTCGTTGGGAATAGGATCTCCGGGTTCAAAAGATTCGTTGATAAAAAAATTCTGCAAACTGATCTCGATTTTATCAACCTGGGTTTGATTTTCAATTGGATTTAATTTATCTAGTTTAAAGCCCTTTTCCCTTTTTGCTACTTTCTGCATTTTAAATCATATTTTATATAATATATAAAATGTCGCAAAGATAAGGATATAGTGTGAAACTGAAACTAAACATAGACAAAAGGAATTTTTTTTTAAAAAAGTTTGCTATTTTAAAAAAATAAGTATATTTGCTACATGTCCAACATATCTTAACAATAGTATTCAAACTCTACATCTAAAAAACTTATGCTTTATGGAAAATAAATTACCAGTGAGAGGTTATTCTCAAATTTGGTTTTTAGGAAAATCATTTTCTCAGTTCAAGTTCGTTTATCTTATTTTTTTCTTTCAATTCTTTTTCATTTGCGCCTTTGGGCAAGTAACAATTACAGGTAATGTTAAAGATTCGAAAGGTGAAATGCTGCAAGGTGTCACAGTTATCCTAAAGGGATCGCACATAGGAAATGGCACAAATGATAAAGGACAATACTCTATCAACTTACCAAATGAGAACGGGACGCTTATATTTAGCCACATTGGTTACATCAGCCAGGAAGTAGCTGTTTCAAGCAGGGAAATAGCTGTTTCAGGCAAAAGAATTATAAATGTAATATTAGAGGAGACCGCCACAAGTTTACAGAGCGTAGTAGTGATTGGCTTTGGCACACAGTCTAGTACGACCTTAACTACTGCAATATCCAAGCTTGATACTAAAGTATTGCAAAATGTACCTCTTGGAAATGCAGAGAGTGCTTTACAGGGAACCATTCCGGGAGTTATTGTTCAAACAGCATCTGGCCAGCCGGGATCGGCTCCCTCAGTCATTATCAGGGGAGGTACCTCAATAAATAACCCAGGTGGAGCAACCCCTTTATATATCGTCGATGGAGTAATACGGCAGAACATTGACGATCTTAATTCATCGGATATTGAGTCTATGCAAGTACTAAAAGATGCAGCATCTACAGCTATTTATGGAGCAAGGGCTTCAAATGGAGTCGTAATTATCACAACTAAAAGTGGTAAAAAAGGTAAGACCAGCATTAGTTATAAATATACAATTGGTTTTTCTCGTTTGGCAAAAAAATATAATGTTCTTTCCGCCAGGGATTACATTTATTATAGTAGGTTAGGAGTTGCCGCTACCGGGGAAAAGCATCCGGAAAGATTAGTTAATTTAACTGCGGCCAGTGGCTTTGGAACTGGAAATGATTTAACAAATAATACAGCTTTTTCTACACAATATCTTAATGATGCTAATAGAATAAAATTATCTCAAGGTTGGCAAAGTATGCCAGACCCTTTAAACCCATCAGAGACGATTATTTTTGAAAATAATGATTGGCAGGATATACTTTTTAGAACTGGAATTACTAATGACCATTACCTTAATTTTTCTGGAGGTACTGATAAGTCCTCTTTTGATTTAAGTCTTGGTCTAACAGACGTAAATGGAATTGCTATAAATACTGATTATAAAAGATATACTGTAAATTTTAACAACAAGTTACAAGTTAAAAAGAATATTTCTGTTTTTGATGATTTAGACTTTAGCAGGTCAAGTAATAATGCCGTGTTTAGTGAGAATTCTATTTTTGGAAGATCTATCGAATCTCCACCTACCCAGAAGTTATATTTCGAAGATGGAACGTTAGCTCCTGGATTGGAACAAAGTTTAGGAAATCCATTGTATTATCTTGGAAGAACAAATAACAATACCAGCACGAATACTATTACTTTATCAGGAGGATTAAAGTGGAATCTTCTTCCTGGCTTAAGTTTCGAACCCACAGCCTCCTTATTGTATATTGTAAATGATTTGAATGATTTCCAGAAATCTTATTTTAATGGTCCAGTTCAATTCGTAAATTCCAGGACTGCAACAGGTTCATATACCAAGTGGGATCAGCAACAAGTTGATGCAGTTCTTCATTATGACAGAGTTTTTGGTGGGTTTCATCATTTTCAAGGAGTCATTGGTGCTTCCTATTTCAACAGAGTTTATAATACTCTTTCAGCAACTGGAAGTGGTGCTGCCACAGATCTTATTCCAACATTAAATGCGTCTGCTCTCCCTGTTAGCGTAAGTAGTTCTTCAACTCAACAAGTAATTGACGGGTATTTTGGAAGAATCATATATGATTATAAGCAAAAATATTTATTTTCTGCTAGTGCCAGATATGATGGAGCATCTAATTTAGGGGATAAAAATAAATGGGGGATTTTCCCTGGTGTTTCAGCGGGGTGGAATGTTCATAAGGAAGACTTCTGGAATGACCCAGCTAAAATAAACAGGTTAAAGTTACGTGCCAGTTATGGAGTTACAGGAAATTTAGGAGATATATCTGACTATCAGGCTCAGGGACAATACAGCGTCGGACAAATATATCAAGGCGCGGCTGCTGTAGAATATACTACCCTGGCAAACGAGGCTCTTCGTTGGGAACAATCCAAAACATTTGATATTGGCTTGGATGCGGGCGCTCTTCAGGACCGTATTCGTTTGACCTTTGATTATTATAATAGAATCACTGATAATTTATTGACTTCTCTGCCTTTACCATATTCAACAGGCTTTAGTAGCATAATTACAAATTACGGAAGCTTAGGAAATAAAGGAATAGAACTTGAATTGGGTTCAACAATTGTTAAATCAAAAAATGTGACTTGGGACTTATCTTTCAATTTTTCAAACACTAATAGTAAAATTCTCAAACTTCCTAATAATGGTAATGCTAACAATCGAGTGGGAGGTTATTATGTATATGATCCTAAAATAAAGAATTATACTTATTTAGGAGGATTACAGGAAGGCGGTCGTGTCGGTGATATGTACGGATACAAATTCTTAGGAGTATATGCTACTGATGCTGAAGCTGAACAGGGACCTTATGATAAATTAGTAGTTGGTAGTAATAAAACAAAATCAGGGGGAGATGTAAATTGGCTTGATGTTGATGGGAACGATACTATTGATACAAGAGATATGGTCTATATGGGGAATCCTTATCCAAAATGGTCTGGAGGTTTCTCAAGTACTGTATCGTATAAAGGATTGAGTCTGTATATTAGATGCGATTTTGAAACAGGGTATACTATATATAACTATTTGAGAGCAAGCTTGGATGGTCAATTCATTGGAGCGACTAACTCAACGACGGATTTATTAAAATCCTGGTTAAAGCAAGGCGATATAACTAACGTTCCAAGGTATTATTGGGCAGACCAGGTTGCAGAGGCTAATTATTGGAGAGGAGATCCGCGTTCAGGAAGCCAGGGGAGTTCTCAAAATTTTGAAAAAGGAGATTATTTGGCTATCAGGGAAATCACACTAAGTTATAATGCGCCGGAATCCTGGTACAAACCTCTTGGATTAGATGTTTTAAGGGTATTCGTTACAGCAAGTAATCTTAAATACTTTACCAAATATACTGGTTTTAGCCCTGAAGTCGGAGGATTGGATACGGGACGTTATCCTGTACCCCAGAGTTTCATGTTTGGAGCAAATATTTCTTTTTAAAATTATCAAAATACAATCAATTATGAAAAAGCAATCTATTTATATATTATTGGGGGTTTTTCTAATTTCGAGTTTTTCCTGTACAAAAGACCTTAAATTAACTCCTACCAGTTTAATTAGCGCAAATTCATTTTGGAAAAATTCGGATGATGCTGAGGGCGGATTATATGGTATGTATGTCGCATTTCGTAACCTGGCTCAATCTAACCTTTATTTACTTGGTGAGGCCAGAAGCGAAATAATGGGCAATGGAATTCAAAATGCAGATTTCAGGATAAAATATTTCACAAATACTTTAACCGCAACAAACGCAGACCTTAATTGGTCTGTACCATATCAAATTATAGATTATGCAAACCTGATTATAAAAAATGTGCCTGGAATACCATTTGCTGACCAATCACTAAAAAATAGTATCCTAGCCCAGGCTTATGCGATGAGAGCATACATTTATTTTACTTTAGCTAAAACCTGGGGAGATGTTCCTTTAATAACTGATCCAACCAGTGGGTTTGATGCAACCAGTACTTTTAAAGAACGAACCCCAGTTGGACAGGTATTTGATCTTATTAAAACTGATATTGATCAAGCTCTTAAATTGTTTCCGGATAACAAATTCCCGGTTGGGAGAAGTACCTGGTCTAAACCTGCGACCTATGTGCTTAAAGGAGACGTGTATTTATGGACTGGCAAGCTAATGAGTGGAGGCCAAGTCGATTTTAAGACAGCTTTAAATGCCCTCGATTCAGCTCAGACGCCAGATGTAGGCCTCTTACCTAATTATAGCGATATATTTAGCTATACTAATAAAGGCAATAAGGAAATTATTTTTGCTGCGCATTTTCAGTATTTGGAGTCTACCAATAATTATTTCGGAGATATGTGGATAGCTCCAGGTGATATTCCACCGACCATTGATTCGGCAACTGCATCTATTTTGGGGATTGGAGGAAATTATAATTGGTGGGCTCCAACCGCCCTTGTCAGAAATCAATTTACGGATGATGACCAAAGAAAGGCTGCTTCTTTTTTGGATATATATTCTCATGTAAATGGTGTTTCTAAGTATTTTACTTCAGTAGTTCTTAAGGGACAAGGCTATATTTTGAATGGAGTTCGTTTGTTTCTTAATGATGTTATTATATATAGGTATGCAGAGGTACTTTTATTAAAAGCGGAAGCTGAGAATGCTTTAGGATTAGATCCCTCTGCTGAAATTAATGCGGTTAGGCAAAGAGCATATGGCAATAATTTTCCAGCACATATTTTTGTTAGCGGCTCCCAGGCTGAAAATGATGATGCTATTTTAAAAGAGCGCTTGCTTGAACTTGCATTTGAAGGAAAAAGATGGTGGGACCTCGTACGTTTTGGAAAAGCATTTGACATAGTTCCAACTCTTCAGGGTAGGCAGGGTAGCCAGTACCTTCTTCTTTGGCCGGTCACACAGGAAACCATTACGCTTAATCCTAAAATTCAACAAACCCCGGGATATTAACAGTGCTTAAGAACCCCGGAATAATCAATTTTTATTTTCATTTCATTTATACTTGGAAACATATCAATCTCATCCAGATAAAGGCTTTTTTACATTCATGAACAGGGAAAACAAGATATACAGAAATTCCTTATGGAAGGAAACGATAATAATCGCGGTAATTGCGGTGATGTCGTTTATTGCACCTACAGGGATGAAAGCCCAAACGCGGGCATATGCCGGAAAGGCTCCGATGTCTCCCCAGGAATTCAAAGAAAAGTTAAAGGGCCCCATTCTCTCTGCTCCAACTGCCTTTGATTCAACCTTTGAAGTGGATTATAAGGGAATGGCTAGGGTGATGAGTAGAGCGCTTGACTTTGGATGCAGGGTCATTACGCTCACTTCCGGCAATAGCATGTATGACAGGCTCTCTTACCAGGAAATTAAGAAATTAACAGCTCTAATGGTGGAGACGGTGGGTAAGAGGGGGATTACCATTGCTGCAACCGGCAAGTGGCCGATGGATACCATATTGGATTATGTACGATATGCTGAAAAGATCGGGGCAAGCGCTGTTCAGATAGATCCTCCTGTGAATAGTAATATAGATTCCAATATGGAAAAAACGGTTCAATTTTACCGGGAAGTTGCCCAAAATACACACCTTGGTATCGTGCTTCATGGTTTTTATTCCGTTAAACTATTGAATGAACTGGTTAAAATAAAATCAATTGTAGCTTTAAAAGAAGATGTCGCTGACTTAAATTATTACGTAGACCGGCAGATTATGTTTGGTAAAAGGCTCGCGATTTTTGCAGGCGGCTCGGATGCAAGATATCTTTTTGGCTACCCTTATGGATCTCCCGCCTACTTTAGCGTATTGTACAGTTATGCACCCCGTATCGGGCTCAAATTCTGGAATGCCATACAGGCTAAAGACCTGAAGGAAGCAGTTTCCATTGCGATAAAATATGACTTTCCATTTATGAAACGGTGGACCCGCCCTTTCTGGGCAGCGGCTATTGAATATATGGGAGGTTCACATCGATATATCCGCCCTAAACCAGGAGAAACACAAAATCTTAAAACTTTGAACGAAAAAGAATTAGTAAAAATGAGGGAATTTCTGTGCCAGCTTGGCCTTAAGCCGCCAAAATGTAAATATTGTGGTATTGTTACTGAAGGTATTTCATTACCGGGTCAATTAAAAAGAGGCGGCCACGTGGGCGGTATAGTGGATGGTAAGGTTATCATTGCCGGCGGCACGGACTGGAGCCTGGATAAGAAAACCAAGTCATGGTTAAAAAATACAGCCGTTTTCCGCGACGGAAACTGGAAACTTGGACCGGATCTTCCAAGGCCTGTTGCCTACTCCATGTATGCTTATGATGATCAGGGTGTCTATGTGGCTGGCGGGACAAGCAATGGGAAATCGGATTTGACGGATGCCTACAACCTACGGTCTTTAAAAAAGGGCAGCAGGTGGCAATCTCTCCCACCTTTGCCAGTGGCAGTGGCCTATGGGGCAGGGGCCATTTTAAATGGTAAGTTTTATGTGGCATGCGGATCTATCGATACCGTCAAAACTAACAGGATGTGGGTGCTGGATGTTAACACGAAAGGAAGCAGCTGGCATGAATGTGTACCTGTTCCGGGCGTGGGAAGAATCTTACCAGCCTTGGTGGGCGCCGGTAAATACCTGTACCTTCTTGGTGGGTTAAGCAACGTTTCACCCCTTACACCCCTTAAGGAGGTGTACCGCTATGATCCCCAAAAGGATCAATGGGTACGGCTTCCCGATCTCCCTCTTGATGGTTACGCCTGGTCAGCCGGGTCAATAGATGACAGCCACCTGTTGGTTACGGGCAGGGCTTATGGAAAGGTAGATCCGGGTGTTTGGATCGTTGGCCTGAAAAATATGTCTATGCATAAAATTGGAGACGATATAAATTCTGCGGCAACAGCACCCTTGATAAAGGTGGGAGACCAAACGTGGTGGTTGGTAGGTGGCGAGCCGGATTCCAATAAAAACCGCACAGGAAAAGTTTCTGTTATTAGCCTGAAGTGAACCTTGTCCCAGTCCGGGAAATGAATTTTCATACACGGGTCGGCAATTGACGGGAAGTTATTTTTATTATAGGTACTGAATTAAAGTAAAGAAATTATGGCGACAAAAGTAGGTTTCACCTTTGGATTCTTTGACGTAAATAAAATGTTAGTATCCTTATTGGTAATCTCAATAGTATATGGATTCACGCGTAAATCCCAAAGCTATCGGGATGTAAACGAAGATAAGGGTAAACAGACCGTTCTTAAGCTTGAAACCGGTCCCAACAACCCAAGAAACAGTGAAGGAGATTTCATAACATTAAAGAATAGTAAAATTCTTTTTATTTATAGTCATTTCACAGGAAAATCCGGTGGCGATTTTGGTCATGCCTATCTGGCAAGTCGGTTTTCAGCAGACAGTGGTAAGACATGGAGTAAGGAAGATAAGGTAGTCGTCAAACAGAAGGGAAACATGAACGTAATGTCAGTCTCTTTGCTCAGGTTGAGGAATGGATCCGTTGCTTTATTTTATGCAAGAAAGAATTCAGATGATAATTGTATTCCCATGTTACGGATATCTACTGATGAATCCAAAACCTGGAGCGATCCTATACCTTGTATTACCGATAGAAAAGGGTATTTTGTATTAAATAATAATCGCGTAATTCAATTAAGCAGTGGCAGGCTCGTAATGCCTGTAGCCTTGCATAATGTCCCAAATGGTAAATGGTCAAATATTGGCCGTCTTTTTACTTATTATTCGGATGATAATGGCAAGACCTGGAAATCCGGTAAAGAGGTTCCAAATCCGGAAAATGTGACCACACAGGAACCGGGCATAATTCAACTGAGGAATGACAGCCTGTTTATGTTTATCCGGACAGATACAGGTGTTCAATATGCTTCTTATTCAGTTGACAAAGGTGAAACATGGAGTCCTGTGCAACCGATTCATATAGCCTCACCACTCTCACCCGCCTCTATTGCAAGAATACCAGATTCAGGAGATCTCCTGATGGTTTGGAATAATAATGGAACAAACCAAAAGCGTACCCCATTGAATGTTGCTGTTTCCAAAAATGAGGGGAAAAGCTGGGAGCATATTAAAATAATAGAAGATGATCCTGATGGTGTTTATTGCTATACAGCAATTCATTTCACTGGAAAATACGTATTGTTGGCCTTTGCCAACTGGAAGACGATGGGGACAACCATAATACGATTAAACCTGCAATGGATATATAAATAAATATTAAAAAAGATATTAATGTGGCAATAGATAAAGAAGCATTACGATCAGCCAGTATGAGATCAAAGGTAGCAATCATCATTCTCTTGTCGTGTATCATTTATTGCTGTAACACGGAAAGCGTTGATAAGGATGCTAACAAAGGAAAGATTGTCTCCTCTGGATACTGGGTACCTGATAAGGTAGAAGAAATAAAAGGCTTAAAAACAGGTCCTTTTATACGCCTGACTGATGGCAGCATACTTACTGTTGATAGCAATAAAAGTTGTATCAGTAACGATGGAGCTAAGACGTGGTCTGAATACCGGATTTTTTCCGATACAAATAAATTTAATATGGCCCCTCCTAAGCTTATAATTCGAACTCAAAGTGGCGAAATTATCATGGCATTTGTAAATTTGAAAGAGAAAGCCAATTGGAACTGGCAAAAAGATATTCATGATTCACCAGGTGCAATTTTACCAAACTATGTTATCCGTAGCTTTGATGGGGGAAAGACATGGCAGGATGTACAAAAACTTCATGACGACTGGACGGGATCAATTAGGGATATCACAGAGACTAGCGATGGGAGCATTGTATTTACTTCCATGATCATGCGGCATCATCCTGGCCACCATACAGTACTGACTTACACTAGCAAAGATGAAGGCAAAACCTGGACCGCAAGTAGTATTATAGATATGGGTGGAACAGGTAGCCATTCTCACTCAAACAGAATATTAAAAAACTAAGTTTAAATTGGGTGCATAAATGATAGAAATAACAAGAATTTCAAAAAGATTTTTACAGAAAAACAAATAATAAATATTTAATGACTATCCGCTATGTGGTGCAAGCTAATATTTTTAGTATCTTTGCTATTAAAATTAGCGAAATGAATATCGAAAACTTTTTTTCCGAATTTGCAACAGAAGGTGCTTGCAAACTTTATTTTAAATCACAACGCGAATCTAAAGGTATTGTTTGTCGAAAATGTGGTGGTATCCAGCATTATTGGATTGATAGTTTAAATAGATGGCAATGCAAGGTTTGTAGAAAATCCATCAGTTTAAAATGCGGAACGATTATGGAAAATTCTAATCTGCCCTATAAGACGTGGCTTTGGGGGATTTATTTTTCGACACTTACGAAAAAGGGGTTTTCTTCTCTTGAAATGCAGGGCTTGTTAGGTCACAGCCGCTATGAATCGGTTTGGCTTATGATGCACAAAATAAGAGTAATGATGGGAGCCAGAGATGAGAAGTATAAACTAGATAAGTTCATTGAAATGGATGAGGGGTATTTCCCAGCTTACCGTAAAAAGGAAAACAATAATGGCCTGGTATCGGTGCCAACAAAGGAACTTGACAGAAATATAACAGCGATAGTTGCTGTTTCTGCAACACCTCTATCTGGTGTTGAAAGTAAAGAAGGACGTCCAAACTCCATTCCGCATTATTTAAAAATTAATGTAGTAGAAACTCTCGCTAAAATTGACATTGAATATGAGACAAA
>DATKQQ010000321.1:0-5366 GCA_035532615.1 Hanamia sp. | reverse complement strand
TGGCAGATGGTATTTTTGAACTATTGAAAAAAACAAGAACCAGAATAGAAAAAATAAAGTTTAAAGGAAAAACTGGCAGTTCGTCAGGCGATTTTCAACTAAGTTTGTTCCCTGAATAAATATTATAGGGAAACTCCAGATCATTTATTTAGCGGTGATTTTTTTAGTATACAATTCTTTAAATTCCCCTACCTTTGCACTCCCAAAAAAAATAAAATTTTTGGACTTAAAAATAATTATTAATCAAATGCTGATATGCAGGAGGCTGATTTAGCCGGCAGCAAAAAAAAATTACCTGCAGTAAACAAAATGGATTTAGAAAATAAAGAAACAAAAACTGAAGACAGAGAAGTAATAACTGATAACAGGCCACAGGGTGGAATTGAAGGAGTCCCTTTTCCCGATTTCCCGGATGTGGAATCTGCTGTAGCAGCTACCGAACCACAACCTACTGAAAAAGAAATACATGAAGAAGCTCTCTCTACCCCTCATGATGATTTTGACTGGAGCGTGGATAAGAGAAATGTTACTTCATATAATCAATCAGAAAGAGAAAAATACGATGAAGTTTACGATAAAACATTTAAACAGATCAACGACAATGAAATGGTTAATGGCACAGTAGTGGCTATGACCAAAACAGACGTGGTAATCAATATTGGATTTAAAAGTGATGGTTTGGTAGGATTAAATGAATTCCGCGATATGCCTGATCTTAAGGTAGGTGATGAAGTTGAAGTAATGGTTGCCGAAAAAGAAGATAAAGATGGCAACCTTCACCTTAGTCGTAAACAGGCCCGCACAACCCGCGCCTGGGAAAAGATTGTAGATATGCATAAAACAGGCGAAATCGTGAAAGGCCTTGTAACCAGCAAAACCAAAGGCGGATTGATTGTCGATGTATTCGGAATGGAAACCTTTCTGCCGGGTTCACAAATTGACGTAAAACCGGTTACTGATTACGATCAGTTTGTAGGAAAAACAATGGAATTTAAAGTAGTGAAAATTAATGAAGCTATTAAGAATGCTGTAGTTTCTCATAAAGCGCTTATTGAAAGCGATATTGAACAACAACGTGCTGAAATTATTGGTAAACTTGAAAAAGGCCAGGTGCTTGAAGGCGTTATTAAAAATATTACAGATTTTGGTGCATTCCTCGATCTTGGAGGCTTAGATGGTTTGCTTTACATTACTGATATCAGTTGGGGCCGTATCAACCATCCGGGTGAAGTATTAAAACTCGATCAGAAATTAAACGTGGTAGTTCTTGATTTTGATGATGATAAAAAAAGGATCAGCCTGGGATTGAAACAGTTGACACCTCATCCATGGGATACTTTACCTGAAAATATTAAAGAAGGTGAAACTGTAAAAGGTAAAGTGGTAAATATAGAAGATTACGGTGCGTTCCTTGAAATTTATTCTGGTGTGGAAGGATTGGTACATGTAAGTGAAATTACCTGGGCTAACACTCCTATAAATGCCAAAGAATTTTTTAAACTGGGAGACGAATACGAAGCTAAAATTGTTACGCTCAGCAAAGATGATCGTAAAATGAGCTTGTCTATTAAACAAATGACAGAAGACCCATGGAATAGTATTGAAACTAAATATCCGGAAGGAAGCAAGCACAAAGGATTAGTAAAAAACATCACTCCTTACGGCGTATTTGTAGAACTTTCTCCGGGTATCGGTGGCATGATTCATATCAGTGATCTTAGCTGGCTTAAACGATTTAATAACCCAAATGAGTACACGAAAGTTGGCGAGAACATTGATGTAATCATCATGAGCATTGATAAAGAAAACCGCAAGCTTCAGTTGGGTCATAAACAAATAGAAGAAGACCCCTGGAATTCTCTTGAAGAAACTTTCCCAGTGGGAAGTATTCATGAAGGAACTGTAACACGCCGCGATGACAAAGGCGCTACGATTCAACTTCCTTATGGTCTCGAAGGCTTTGCTCCTGCCCGCCACTTGCGCCGCGAAGATGAAAAACTGATTGGCCTTGATGAAATAGCATCGTTCATGGTTGTTGAATTTGACCGGAACGATAAAAAAATCATTCTGAGCCATAGCCGCATTTGGGAAAAAGAAAAAGCAGATGAAAAAAATGCGAAGATGAATGAAAAGAGAGCTGATGCAGAAAACACCAAAAAAGTGGTGAAGAATATACAAAGCAAGGTAGAAAAAACTACTTTAGGAGATTTAGGTGTTTTAGCGGATCTGAAAAAGAAAATGGATAATGAGACCAATCAGGAAATAGTTGAAGCAAAAGCAATAACTAAAGAAGTTCCTGCAGAAGCAGAAGTGGTTGCTAAAAAGACTTCAGTTAGAAAGAAGAAAACAGAAGAAGTAAAAACAGAAGAAACAACCCCTATAAGTATTGGAACAGATGATGTAAAAGTTAGGGAAAGAGATGCTCCAAAGAAAACGGAAGCAAAAGTTGAAGAAGCCAAACCAGAAACTGCGATATCAGATGAATCTAACGATGCGGAAGTAAACTCTGAAGATAAAGCCTCATAATATTTTTTTAATAAATTGTAAAATCCTGTTACAATAATCTGTAACGGGATTTTTTTGGATAAAAATTTTATTTTAAGAATTTAATCTTCTTAATAAAATATTGTCTATTTGGTTAAAAAGAACTTCAGGTTTCATAGTGCGCCAGGCAGGCAAATTAAGGAGTTCCACGTAATTATTGAGCCTGCCATTTAAAAAATCATATTGTGTTTGAGTGGGCATATTTAATGAAACGATCCAGCCTCCTTCATCAGCAACATCTTCACGCCACTCTTCGTAATAACAATCGTCGCTGCTGTGAAAGTTGAGCACATTTTCCGTAATCAAAATAAATTTCGTGATTCCCAACCGCAAAAATTCGTCAATTACTTCTCGCTTCAGCCGCATTACATCATTTTCTATGGTATCATTCCATTCTCCTATCAGTTCTATAATTACATATTGTTCCTCATAATCTGCCATCAATACTTTTAGATATAGGGTACGGCTTCCAAATTCATCCCATAAAGGATGAATATAATAATTGTAAACTGTATTCGAGAATTCAAATTCACTATACTCACGACCGTAAAAAGGGGAGAGTTCATCTTTTTCTGAAATGTACAAATATTGCCAGTTATCGTATGGTTCTATATCTTGCATGCCTCACAAATTTATTATTTAATTTTTAAAAAAATTACTAAAAGCATCTGTTAAAATGAGATATATTCAGAGCTGTTTTTAATGAAGTTGAATCCAATTAAAATTTCAAGCCTTCCCGATTTTTAGTAATAACTTACGTCTGTGTATTACTGTTATTATTTAAGATATATCCATTTCTCTTATCCTGTAAATGGAAAAAAGAGATTCAGATATTCCGATATCTATAATGATATTCGTTTGCTATAATAAATTATACTCTGTTAGCTTTGGGTATCTAATATTTGTTTGTTTAAAGTGATATTGTAAATTGTGATTCATTCTATGGCATACAATCGACCCGAAATAAGAACAGTAGATGTAATAAGGTATGTAACTCCACTAAGGGAAGGAGGCTCTATGCCTGCAATCGCTGAGGCAGATGATGATTTTTTTTATGTGGTTAAATTCCGGGGTGCCGGCCAGGGTGTGCGGGCACTTATTGCAGAACTTATTGGCGCTGAGATAGCACGTGTACTTGGCTTACGCGTTCCAGAAATTGTATTTACTATCCTGGATGAAGCGTTTGGTCGCACGGAGCCCGATGAAGAAATACAGGATTTGCTGCGCGCAAGCACTGGACTTAATCTTGGTTTGCATTACTTGCAGGGTTCTATCACTTACGATCCGGCAGCATCAACGGTTGACCCCAAACTGGCTTCTCAGATTGTATGGCTGGATTGTTTGCTCACTAATGTAGATCGCACTTCACGTAATACAAATATGTTACTTTGGTACAAAGAATTGTGGCTGATAGATTTCGGAGCGTCGCTTTATTTTCACCATTCCTGGAAAGATTGGAAAGAGCAGGCGACCAAACCTTTTTTTCTTGTAAAAGACCATGTACTTCTGCCGCAGGCAAGTATGCTGGATACTGTAGATAAAGAATTTCGTGCACTTCTTTCTAAAGAAATAATAAGAGATATTGTTTCTTTGATCCCCGATGAATGGCTCGAAAATGAACGGGCATTCTCCTCAGTAGATGAGCACCGTCGAGCTTATTTAAAATATTTGGAATTACGACTGACTAATTCAGAAATCTTAGTAAAAGAAGCGAACCATGCAAGAGAATCAATTATTTGAATACGCTGTCATTCGTCTGGTGCCGCGCGTAGAACGTGAGGAATTCCTGAACATTGGAGTCATATTATATTGTGCAAAACAAAAATTTTTGGGAGTGATATTTGAATTAAATGAGAAGAAGTTAAAATATTTTTCACCAGATATCGATATTGAAGAAATTGCAGATCATTTAAAAACATTTGAAAAAATTTGTCGTGGAGATATTGATGGTGGTGCTATAAGCAAGCTAATTGCTGCCGAACGCTTTCGCTGGCTTACCGCAACAAGAAGTACCATTCTCCAAACCTCAAAAGTGCATCCCGGTTTTACTAAAGATGCCGGAGAAACATTACAAAAACTTTTTTCGCAACTGGTTGTATGATTGATGGTATTTACTTCTGTTTTTTATTTTAAACAAATTGCAAAAATAGATCTATTTCACTTTAAAAGTATGAAATCAGAAAATTCAAATCAGAAAGAAATATAGAGATGTGATCATTTTAGAATATTACATTAGTCATGAAACTTGTAAGAGATTGTTGCCGAATATTCACGCAGTGCAATAGGATTGATGCTTTCGTCCTCATGGGCATAATAACCGAGCGCATTAAAAATATTACTGACTTTGATTCCAAATAACAACCCTTTGAAACCGTATGCTGCAGTGAAATCAACCTGGGCAAAATCAGGAAGGGGAATTAGTTGACGATTATCATTTGGCACAGTGAGCCTCGTTTCTTTGCCTCCATCCATTCCTGCAATGTAAAGCCCTGTAGCTCCAAAACTTAATCTTTTCAAGTCATTACTAAAAGTGTAATAAACACTTGCGTTAGCTGTATTTGATGGAGTATATTGCAAAGAACTTCCAGGCTTATATATATTACTTTTTGTATAAGTAGTTTGATTATAGCTATATCCACCTAAAAAATTAAATCCATTTATTTGCCGTGTTGATATTTCTACTTCGGCTCCATTTCCTGTAACCTGCCCTTCAAGTTCCTTAATGCTACTATTCGTATTTCCGTTGGCGAGACTGGTTTGTGCGAGATTGCTGTTAACGATACGATACCCTGTAACACTTAAGGTAAGATTGTTATTAAATA
>DATKQQ010000320.1:0-7722 GCA_035532615.1 Hanamia sp. | reverse complement strand
GCAGTAAATCCTGAATTGTTCTATCATTGGCGATTGGGAGTAAAAGCATGATTGGATAACAAGAGCCGTATGAGAGGAGACTTTCACGTACGGTTCCGTGAGAGGCTTGGGCTGAAATGCCGTTGCCTACTCGACTATAATTCTTTAGAATAATATACAATAACTTTTGCCCGAGTGCATAGACCCTGTTGATCTAAAACAGGCAAGAATTATATTTTAGCTTGATCCATTGATTGAAAAAAAAGCAAAATAAATTTTGGACAACTAAAATTTGTATTTGAGGCTATTTAAAAAATTAAAGCCCAAATAATTAAACAGTAAAATAAAACAGTACCTTGGATGTTTTATTTTTTTAAATTGATTGAGATTACCAATTCAGTTATCGGGTACCGGGATATAAGAATCAGTTATATACTAATTTCTCCTTTGTGGGAAACATGGTGGGCTTATGCATTGTACTTAGCTGCAATAGCCGGTTTAATATTTTTATTTTTTCTTTACAGGCTTAACAGGATTCGGGCAAAACACCAATTAGAAATTATACAAAAAGAGGCAGGGCATTTGAAAGCAGTAGATGAAATGAAGAGCCGCTTTTTCTCCAATATTACTCATGAATTCCGGACTCCTTTGTCATTGATCATTTCGCCACTTGAACAAGTGCTTCAGGATAAGGAATTAACACCTGAACTCAGCAAAAAATTATCCATTGTTGAAAGAAATGCGCAGCATCTTTTGCGGCTGATAAACCAGTTGCTTGATATGTCAAAATTAGAGTCCGGTAATATGAAGCTCGCTTTATTTCGCGGAGAGTTAAATTCTTTTGTGGAAGAAATCGTGCAGTCGTTCAGTCAAACAGCCGAAACAAGGCATATAAAACTTACAGTAGATACTAACAATGCTGAAGGGACTTATCTTTTTGATACAGAAAAATGGGAAAAAATATTGTTCAATCTTGTTTCGAATGCACTAAAATTTACACCTGAAAAAGGGGAAGTAAAAGTGAAGCTTTTTGCTTCGGAAAAAGATAAAGACAATTTCTTAATGCATTTAGAGGTTAGTGATACAGGCATCGGCATACCGGAGGCAAAAATTCCCTTTATTTTTCATCGCTTTTACCAGGCAGATGAAACCGGAACGAGAAAATATGAAGGCACAGGAATTGGGCTTTCAATAGTAAAAGAACTTATTGAATTAATGAAGGGCTCAATAGAGGCAGAGAGTAAACCTGGTGAAGGAACTGTTTTTAGGGTTTCTGTCTCTGTAAAAAAGGCAACAGGAAATACTGACACTGAATTGGAGCAACCTTTGATCGTGCATGAGCAGGAAACAGATCCTCTTATGGTTAAAGCATTAAAAGTTTCTATTCTCCGTAATGATAATTTGCCGCTTATATTGGTAGTAGAAGATAATGCAGAGTTATGTGAATTTATTTCCCGGAGCCTTGGAAAAAACTATCGGTCACTAACTGCTGCAAATGGAGCAGAAGGCCTGAAAATTGCCATTGAGGAAAACCCGGATGTAATCGTCAGCGATGTAATGATGCCTGAAATGGACGGTTATGCATTATGCAAAAAAATAAAATCGAATGTCCAGACAGATCACATCGCTGTAATACTGCTAACTGCAAAAGCATCTCATCATAGTGTGATGGAAGGATTGATAGCAGGTGCAGACGGCTATCTTACCAAACCTTTCCATACCGATGAATTGCTTTTAAGAATTCATAATTTATTACTCTGGCAGGAAAAAATAAGACTCCTTTTTCAGGCTCAATTAAGTAACCCGGAAATTGGACTGGAGCCTAAAGAAATTCAGCATGAATTTATCACCAACCTCTATAAAATTTTGGACGAACATTTGGATGATAATACGCTGAATGTAGCTAAACTTTCTTCTTTAATGACGGTGAGCCATAGAACATTGAACAGGAAGCTTACTTCATTGATAGGACTATCTGCAAGTGAAGTGATTAAGCAATACCGTTTAAAAAAGTCAATAGAATTTTTAAAGGCAGGAAGCAATGTCTCTGAAACAGCTTACAGTGTTGGATTTGAAACGCACTCTCATTTTTCCACTTCCTTTAAGTCCTTTTTTGGTGTTACACCAACTTCATACATGCAAACAAAAGGAGATAAATAAATCTTAAAATAAGTTATGCTGCAATGAGCATATTTTATTTGGATCAGGCATGATCTGGCCAAAATCCGAAATCATTTGTCCATTTTCAGAAAGTCTTTTTATTAAAAGATCCTATCCCGCATTATATACTCCAAACATTGATTCCCGGTTGTCCAAATCAAGCAAGCATTTGTCCAAATGCAGAAAGCCGTTGATATATCGCCTCACGATCTTGCGTACATCAATCAATATAAATCAAAATGATAAAGAAACTAACAACCACATTATTAATACTCGCTTTTTTACTGGTTAGTACCGTACAACTTATGGCGCAATCTGAAATTCACGGAACTATTGCTGACGCCGGTGGCAAGCCCATAAAAGATGCATCTGTGCTTTTATTAAAATCTTCCGACTCTTCACTGGTGAAAGGGATGGTTTCCAATGCGGTAGGGAAATATACTTTTGAAAATATTCCGAAAGGTGCATACCTGGTATCAGCATCTTTTAGTGGAATGCCGCAGGTATACACCAAAGTATTTGAACTTACCCAGGATAATATCAAAAAAAACCTGGGAACTATTTCCCTGGAAAGTGCTGATGTACAATTGAAATCTGTAACAGTCATCGCTAAAAAACCCCTGTTTGAGCAAAAGATAGACAGGATGGTGATCAATGTTGCCAATAGCATCACCAGCGCAGGCAGCACTGTGCTGGAAGTACTGGAACGTTCTCCGGGTATTATCGTTGACCGTCAGAATAATACTATTTCGATGAATGGCAAAAATGGAATCGTGGTCATGATCAATGGCAGAATTTCTCACATGCCGATGGATGCACTTGTGCAGATGCTTTCTGGAATGAACAGCGATAATGTTGAAAGGATTGAATTGATAACCACGCCTCCTGCCAACCTTGACGCTGAGGGAAATGCCGGCTATATCAATATCGTTTTAAAAACAAACAACAGCTATGGCACTAATGGTTCTTATTCGCTAACTGGTGGATACAACAAGGGCGGAGCCATTACAGGAGCAAGTATAAATTTCAATCACAGAAAGGGAAAAGTAAATCTTTATGGAGATTATACATTTTCTAACCCACATGGATACCAGCTTTTTTCGTTTTATCACAAAGTAACCTACCAGGATACCGTTACAGAAAATAATTCTGTTTCACATCGCAACTATCAACGACTTGACCAGAATGCAAGACTTGGACTTGATTACCAGCTATCAAAGAAAACGGTTGTGGGAGCTTTGATCTCAGGTTACGATACCCGTTGGACGATGAATGCGGATAATGACGGTACTATCACTGTTAACAGTAAACTGGATAGTTTACTTGACATTAAAAATCATGAAAATAATAACTGGTCGAACATAAGTGGTAACTTCAATATCCAACATTCATTTTCTGATAGTGAAAAATTATCTTTTAATGCGGACTATATCTATTATAAGGATGATGATCCTATAACCTATTCATATAATTATAATGATGCCAATGGTAAATTTGTACACACACAAAATACCAGGAGTAGTAAAGTCACGCCGATACATTTTTGGGTAGGCGCCTTGGATTATGAAAAAAAATTATCCTCCAAGGTAGATATGCAAGCAGGAGCGAAAGCAAGCCTCTCCAGGTTTAACAATGATGTTGGTGTAGAAAACTTATTGCAAAATAACTGGATAACAGATTCCGCATTTTCGTCAAATGCTGCATTAAAAGAAAGTATTCTCGCAGCTTATACTTCTTTCACCTATTCTATAACTCCAAAAACAAATATGAAACTGGGACTGCGTTATGAATATACCAATTCTAACCTGGGTTCTCAAACTGAAAAAAATATTGTGGACAAGCACTACGGAAAATTATTTCCAAGTTTTTTCCTGTCGCACAAGATTAATGATAATAACGCATGGGACTTATCGTACAGCCGCAGAATAACGCGGCCCACTTTTAATGACATGGCGCCTTTCGTAATATTTATGGACCCTTCGACATTTTTTTCGGGTAACCCGGGCCTGCAGCCTGCGATTACCAATTCAGCTAATGCAGCCTACACATTCAAAAGGATTATCTTATCTCTTTCTTATAGCTATGAAACCAATACGATTACAGATTTCACACCTTCAGTGAATCCTGTTACTAATATTGAAACGCTGGCAGCAGCTAATCAAAAAAGTAATATTATTTGGGCAGCGACATTATCTGTTCCAGTTAATGTAAACAAATGGTGGACGATGCAATACAACCTGGTTGGAAACAGCCAGGCACTCTCAGGCAGTGTTTCAGGGAGCCCTATTACGCTAAAGCAGGATTATTTGCAGTTCACCACCCAGCAATCCTTTAATCTGCCAAAAAATTATTCAGTGGAACTTTCAGGATTTTACAGCACCAAAGCAACTTTTGGGATATATACAGTACCGGCGTTTGGCGAGCTTGATTTGGGAATTCAAAAAAAGTTTTCAAAGCTACATTCTAACCTTCGCCTTAATGCCTCCAATATTTTGAATTCGATGAAATTTAATCCTTCTATTAATTATCCGCAACAGAACCTTATAGTAAGGGGCAAGCTTCTTTTTGAATACCCTTCAGTCTCGCTTACCTATACGCATAATTTCGGTAATTCAAAAGTGAAAGGCACCAGAAATCGTTCAACGGGAGCCGAGGAAGAAAAGGGACGGGTGCATAATTAAATTTTAAGATTCACCCATTTGAGATAAAATTGACCAATTGATGATAGGCTTTGCTTTTTTATTGGACTTATACTTTACTTTTTTCAAATTATAAATAAACAACAGCTCATGAAAAAATTCATTTTTACGATTACCCTCTCCCTTTTTTCTATGGCCGGTTCTTTGTTGGCCCAGAATGCATCAATGGAACATATGGCAATGGATCATAAGAAGGCTCCATCAAAAAAGACGGGCAACACAGTCTACCCGGTTACTGGAAAAATACGTACCTATTACATCGCTGCAGATGAAATACCCTGGGATTATATGCCCGGAGACACTGATGCAATGACTGGAAAGCCTTATACAGGCGTGGAAAAGTTATTTGCTATCCGGGATTCTGTTCGCATCGGAAAAGTATACCTAAAAGCAATTTACAGGGAATATACAGATTCAACTTTTACATACTTAAAACAAAGGCCTCCGGAGCTGCAATACCTGGGTATTTTGGGCCCGGTTATCCGTGCTGAAGTAGGGGATGTTATTCATATAATGTTTAAGAACAATGCCCATATTCCTTACAGCATGCATCCTCACGGGGTATTGTATGAGAAGCCTTCGGAAGGAGCCTTGTACAATAAGGATGATGTCAATAAAAATGTGGATGGCAATTCCGTAATGCCCGGCAGTATTTTTAATTACGTATGGGAAGTTCCGGAAAGAGCCGGTCCAGGACCAAATGACCCCAATTCTATTGTATGGCTATATCATTCTCACGTAAATGAACCAAAGGATGTCAATTCAGGGCTGGTCGGCCCTATCATAATTAGTGCCAGGGGAACTACAAAACCGGATGGTACTCCGAAAGGGGTAGATAAAGAATTTATTGCGCTCTTTATGATTTTTGATGAAAACAGTAGTTGGTATATTGATCAGAATATCAGATCCTATTGCGGAAGAAATGATAGCCTCATTAAAGTAAAATTAGATGTTCCCACGCCATCCGCTATTTTATCCATTCTGGAATCCGTACATGCCTCTACTTTTTTAGGATTAGGTTTTGCAGCTGCTAATTTTAGATTTACCATCAATGGTTACAGTTTTGGCAGTATGCCTATGATGACAATGAGAAAAGGGGAAAAAGTACGGTGGTATCTCTTATCTCTCGGGAACGGAATAAATTTTCATACACCACATTGGCATGGCAATACAATTTTATATAATGGGAATCGGACAGATGTAATAGCACTTTCTCCGGCACAAATGGCGGTTGCCGATATGATTCCCGATAATCCCGGCATGTGGATGTTTCATTGCCATGTAGATGATCATATGGAAGCGGGTATGATGGCGATGTACCAGGTATTGGAATAGATTATTGAATTTTTATTATAAAAGGTTATTTGGAAAAATCAATGTTCTGATCCGGGTAAAGATGTCCTGAATCTGGTAACATTTGTCCAATTGCAGAAAGCCTTTTTATTCCAATAAAGTGAATTTTAACTCATAAACCAACGCAAACCAACGTTTCTTTTATGCATAACTTTTTTCAAAAACTGATCAACCTGGATCAAAATCTCCTTACGATTATTTTGATAACCGTTTTTTATACGGTGGAACAAATATTTAAAACACCACATCAGTTTAAAAAGCGCGGGATCCATTTGTTGAATAATTTTGTTTTTGAGATCCTCTTTGTAATCGTATTTTTCTTTGTAGCTTCTTTCCAGGTGTGGAGCATCCGGGAATTGAATAGCTATCACCTCGGTTTATTCTATTTTTTGAAAATTCCTTATGTGGCAAAGGTTATAATTGGTGTTGCCTGTTTTGATCTCTTTGCTTACTGGACGCACTGCCTTTCGCACAAAGTACCGTTAATATGGCGGCTCCACAGGGTACATCACAGCGATACCACTATGGATTCCTCTACCTATTTCAGGGGGCATCCGCTTGAACTAACCTTTGCAGCTACCAATATTATAGGAGCCTTTGTTTTTGGGCTGGATATTAATATTCTTACGTTATATTTTTTAATATTATTACCATTTCAGATTGCAGAGCATAGCAACATAGAATTCCCCGAATGGCTCAACAATACGGTTGGATTTATTTTTACTACTCCCAATATGCATAAAATACATCATCACAAAGACCAGGAATATACCGATAGCAATTATGCCGATATCTTCATTATATGGGACCGGCTTTTCGGAACCTATACCTACGTTCCGGTAAAGCAAATCCCTTATGGCCTCGATGAATTCGACGATAAGAAAAAGCAAACATTCTGGTACCTGATAAAAAGTCCCTTTCTAAAGATGGACCGCATTAGCGGGGCCTCCGAGACAAGGGTAATAGTGATGAAATTTTCCGATGGGAAAACCGAAAATAACAAAAATCAGCATGTGAATCGTGATCGGTAAATTATTATAACTTTATATTCTCCTTCCCTGCCACCTGGATTTTCCATTATACGTATAAATGGGTATAAATGCAATTTTGATTCATTAACCCAAAACCCATTGAAAAGTAAAGTAGGTTTCACGTTAAATATCCCTACTTTTATTCCGCCATTTGTAGACGTTTGATTCCAGAAAAATAGTATTGTTCATAATTGCTTACCCCATTGTAAGAAACCCATAGGAAAGACAGGAATTGACATTATCTTTAATAATGATATTGTAAAAGCACATGGCGGGGAGATAAAAGTGGAAAGTAAGGAAGGAGAGGGAAGTGAGTTTATTATTCAATTACCAATTATTTAAATTCTTTTTATGAAATTTCTGATAAAAATAATCCTGCTTTTTTTATCCCCGCTTTTTACAGCGGCCCAGCAAAATTCATATTGGCAGGAACCCAATCAAGAACAGGCCGATAGTTTTAGAGTCGTTTTGCAGCATATCCAAAATGACACGACCCGGAT
>DATKQQ010000319.1:0-11963 GCA_035532615.1 Hanamia sp. | reverse complement strand
TTAATAAAGTTTTTTATTTTGGCGGAGGTATGTTTATTACATTTCTTATTTCTTTTTTATTGCTTCTTTCTCATTTCTCCAACTCCCAAACGCCACTCTCCATAGGCATTAGAGAAAAATCAGTTAGTGGCGAAACTTCTCTTAGTTAACTGGTTTATTGGTTTATTAGTTAAATACGTTTTAGGATTATTTCTTCGTTTGCTGTAATTTTCACATTTTCAAATTTCACAATTTTCAAATTGATTTATTCAACCAAAGGCATTGTTTTACGAACCATAAAATATGGAGAAACGAGTGTGATCGTTTCTATATTAACCGAACTTTTCGGCATTCAATCTTATATAGTAAACGGTGTACGAACTTCAGGAAAAACTTCTAAGTCACATTTTTTCCAGCCTTCTTCTATTTTGGAATTGCAGGTTTATCATAATGAATTAAAAAACCTGCAACGAATAAAAGATATAAGATGGAATGTTCTTTATAAAAATATTTTAAGTGATGTTACTAAAAATTCAGTTGCGCTATTTATGGTTGAGCTTTTACAGAAAAGCCTGAAACAACCGGAAGCCAATGAAGATCTTTTTCATTTTTGCGAAGATGCATTTCTTCAATTGGATATTTCGGATGCCGAAATCACGGCTAATTTCCCAATCTATTTTTCATTACAATTAGTTCCCTTTTTAGGATTCCGTTTACAAAATAATTACTCTGATAAAAGAAACATTTTTAATGTAGAAGATGGAAATTTTTCAGAAGAAAATCCAGTTGCTTCAGTTAGTGTAAGTGCTGAAACAAGTTATTACATTTCTGAATTATTAAAAGTGATTCACCCGCGGGATTTGTGTGAAATAAAAATGAATAGAAAAATCAGAAGCGCTATTTTAAAAATTATGGAAAGCTTTTACCAATGGCATATCCCTGAATTTGGGAAAATGAAAACGTTGACGGTTTTGTCGGAGATTTTATAATTCTTAATCCAACTCCTCCTTCGACAGGCTCAGGGAGGAGAAGAATATACCCGATTAAATTCTTTTAAATCGAAATCAGCTTTATTTACCTGCCTGGGTGTCGTCAGGGTAGGTTTCTTTACCCCACTTTGATAATCATATCAATTTTCTGATCTTTGAATCAGTAGTAATTTTTTCTCCCTTTACATTTTCAATCAATACTACTCCCGGCTTTTTTTCTTTTTCAAAACTTCCCAATTTATCTTCCATTTGCAAAGCCTTTGCACCATTAAACGTAGCCCATTGCAACAAAGTTTTAGTTTTTATTTCAGGGGAAATTTTAAAAATAGTTTTTATTTCTTCCAGAATATTTAATTGGTGGTTCGACGCAAGGCTATCGGTCCCTAAAATAATATTTACATTATTTTTTAAAAACAAATCCAGGGGCGGCAAAGTATTTTCAATATATAGATTCGCATTCGGACAAAGACAAAAGGAAATCAATTGATTTTTGTTCTTATGCTTTTTTATAAAGTCAATATCTTCCTGTTTGGTAAAAGTATTGTGAACTAAAATAACAGAAGCTGCAGTATAAAATTTTTCAAAATAACTTTCTATACTTCTTATTTTTTTGGCTTTATAAAAAGAATTATCAATGTTCATCATTTTATACATTCTGGTAAAATCTCCTTCCCCTTCATAAAAAAATAAATCTTCGCCGGCGGATTCCTGGTTATGAATGGTAACTGTTTTCGCTTTAAAAAATGGAATTATTTCTTTCCATAAATTTTCAGAAACGGAATAGGGAGCATGAGGAACAATTGAAGCTTTTAATCTCTTTTCAGTAAAAACATCAAAGATATTTTTACTTTTTTCAAATCGTATATCAGCTACTTGCGGAAGCCATCCACTGGTTTCAATAAAATTATAATAATTAAGATTTCTTTTTATCTTTTGCGCAGTTGACAAAGAATTATTGCAGATATCGCCTACTGCTATAATTCCGTTTTGCCACATTTCATTTTCTGCTTTTTCAATAGCAGCAAGAATATCATCTTCCGCAAAATGCCTTTTTGAAACCACTTTAAAAACAAATTCGATTAAACCGGTTTTTTCGGGAATTAAACTTTTCAGGTGAGATAATTCCAAATGGCAATGTGCATTAATAAATCCCGGAGAAATAATTCCATTAAAAGTTTCAATATCGCCGCCTGCCTCTGATATATCAGTAATCTTAATTATTTTTCCATCCTCATCTGTAATCAATACATTATTATTGCTTAAAATATTTTCTCCTGTAAATAAATAATCCGCCTTAAATTTTCGATAGTGCATGTAAAAAAGGATTAGGTTAATTTTGCCACAATTGCCAAAGGTAAAGGGTAATAATTTCTACAAAAAGTGTTTCACAAATTACCCATATTGTAATTAAATAAAATTTTGAAAAAAGAATATGCTTGAAAAACTGGAAGCTATTAAAGCAAGATTTGAAGAATTAGGGATTGCATTGTCCAATCCCGAAATAATAAGCGACAACAAGAAATACAAACTCTTAAGTAAAGAATACCGTGATCTTGAAAAGATCGTAGTTGTACGGGATAAATACGCTAAAACACTTGATGACATTGAATTTAACAAAGAAGTGCTTAATAGTGACGATGATGAAATGCGGGAATTGGCAAAAGAAGAATTGCCTCATTTGCAGGAAGAAAAGGAGAAGTATGAAAAAACAATCAGGAGTCTGTTGATACCAAAGGATCCGCAGGATGAAAAAAATTGTATTCTCGAAATAAGAGCAGGAACGGGCGGAGACGAGGCTTCTCTATTTGCCGGAAACCTGATGCGCATGTATTTAAAATTTTGCGAATCAAAAGGCTGGAAAACCGCTTTATTAAGTGAAAGCGAAGGAACCGTAGGCGGCTACAAAGAGGTACAGATAGAAGTTACAGGCGATGATGTATATGGCACTTTAAAATTTGAAAGTGGGGTACATCGCGTGCAACGTGTGCCTGATACAGAAGCGGGCGGACGAGTACATACAAGCGCGGCAACAGTGGCTGTGATGCCTGAAGCTGAAGAAATAGATGTGGAAGTGCGCGATAGCGATGTAAAAATGGAAACTGCACGAAGCGGTGGCGCAGGAGGTCAAAATGTAAATAAAGTAGAAACGAAAGTAATGCTCACGCACATTCCTACAGGATTGGTAATCGTGTGCCAAACAGAAAGAAGCCAATTGGGCAATCGTGAAAAAGCCATGCAAATGTTACGTACGAAACTTTACGAAGAAGAAGTACGCAAGCAGGAAGAAGAAATATCAAGGCATCGTAAAAGTCTTGTAAGTTCAGGTGACCGTTCTGCTAAAATAAGAACCTACAATTACCCGCAAGGTAGAGTAACAGACCATCGTATCGGATTAACAGTGTATAACCTTGAAGACGTTTTAAATGGAGATTTGCAGGAATTTATAGATGCGCTACAATTTGCCGAGAATTCTGAAAAAATAGCAAACCAATAAATAATTTTAAAAGAAATACCTACAGTTAGTCAGTAGTGCGTCATTTTCTGCTTAGTGTGAAAAACTTGATACCAATAATTAGTCTTCTTAAATCTTTATTAACATTAGCATTCTTACTTTTGGCATGGGATTTGAAATAGTATAATCAACAACATTAAATTTCAATTTTCTCATAAGCAGTTAGTTTTGGTAAACGGCCCCTGTTTCTACAGGGGCCTTCTTATTTTAATATTATAAAATTATTTTTTGTTAAGCCAAATCCATTCTTCGGGTAAACAATCAGTATTAAAAAGGAATGTAAGTAACTTTGCAATAAAGAGAAAAGGCTTATAATCTTAATATTTTATACAAAAACATGAGTGATAATACCCCTCAAATTTTTCAAACTAATAAACCAGGCAGGTGGAGAAGAGTAAAGTGGACAGGTCGTGTAATTTTATTAATCAGTATTTTCTTTATTGTAGTATTGGGGATTGCTTTGTATAGCGGTTCCTTGCCCAACATTCCAAATATGCAGTCAAAAGCAAGGGTATTCGAGAATGCGTTGGATCCTTCAAACCCCCTAATCTTAAAAAATCGCCAGAATACCAGATATAAAGGTTTTAAAGATTTTTTATTTAAAAAATTAAAAACAGATTCGATACAACGAATAAAGAATAAAGGCGTATCGAAAGCCGATTCGCTTTCCTTAATACGGGCTGCATTCTATACACCCTGGAATGCCTCCGTTTCACTTCCAGACCTCGAACAAAACGCAGACAAGATCAATACAATTATTCCTGAATGGTTCTTTATTGATACAATAACACACCGGCTTCAAACACGTATAGACAGTGCCGGGCTTGCCGTAATGCGGCAAAAAAAGCTACGCATTTTACCTATCCTCTCCAATTTCAATAGCTCTAAAAATAATTTCGATGGTAAATTATTGCACTACATTTTAAAAGACACCATTGCCAGGAATCATTTAATTCAGCAGATTGTTGACACTCTTTCGTATTATCACCTGGATGGTATCAATGTGGATTTTGAAGAACTTGCGGAGAAAACAAATGAGCCACTTACTGCTTTTCAAAAAAAATTGTACGAAACCTTACATGCGCATAATATGCTGGTAACAATGGATGTAGAGCCTAAGAATAACGATTATGATTATACGAAATTATCCAATTATAATGATTATATCATATTAATGGCTTACGATGAATATAATGGTTCTACGGGTCCCGGACCTATAAGCGGACAAAAATGGATAGAAGATGCCGTTTCCTGGACTTCCGATAAAATAGATCCTTCAAAAATAATAGTAGGGGTTGGAGGTTTTGGATACAGTTGGACAGATGGAGTAATAGACTCATTACCTCTTACTTATAAGGATGCTATCAACAGGGCTAAATCTATCAATGCCTATATTATTTATGACGATAACTCTTACAATCTCCATTACAGTTACGTAACAGAAGATGCAGATGATTCGACAGATAAGATCAACCATGAGGTTTGGTTTACAGATGCTGCCACAACTTTTAATATTTTAAGATTTAGCGATGAATTTCCTGCTGCGGGAACGGCCCTTTGGCGTCTTGGCAGCGAAGATCCACGCATATGGAAATTCTATAACCGCAGTTTAAGCAATGCTTCCCTTCAAAAAGATCCTTTTAATTTTGATTCACTCAAAACGATGCCAATCCTGAAGAACAACGTTGGATTTGTAGGAGAAGGCGAAGTGCTTGACATTCTTTATTCACCTCAACCCGGAAAAGTTAGTTTTGAAATTGACAGTTCGGAACAATTGATCGCAGAACAAAACTATCTGCAACTTCCTTCAGGATATGTGATCAGAAAATTTGCGGAAGATACTACCGTTGGCAAAGGACATAAACTGATCTTAACTTTTGATGATGGCCCCAGCGCAGAATGGACACCAAAAATTCTTAATATCCTGGAACGCGAAAAAGTGCCAGCTACTTTTTTTGTAATCGGTATCAATGCGGAACAAAATATTCCTATTCTGCGTAGGGAATACAGAGATGGTTTTGAAATAGGCAATCACACATTTACACATCATAATATCGCAGAAATGAGTTTATCGAGAGCTGCTCTTGAAATGAGACTCACGAGATTACTGATCGAAAGTGTGACCGGTCATTCTACTATTCTATTCAGAGCCCCATACAACGCCGACTCTGAGCCAGAGACTTACGATGAACTCGCACCGATTCAAATTAGCAGGGCAGAAAATTATTTAACAATTAATGAAAGTATAGATCCTAATGATTGGGCACCAGGAGTTTCTGCAGATACTATCGTAGCCAGGGTTATTAAGCAGGAAAAAGAAACAAATGCCAGCATTATTCTTTTGCACGATGCAGGTGGAGAAACCCGGGAGGCAACAGTAGAGGCGCTTCCACGTATTATTGATTATTTTAAGAAAAGAGGGTATGTATTTGCATCTGTTTCTGACCTTATGGGCAAAACAAGAGACGAGGTGATGCCAAGAGTTGCCGACTCACGCGACAGATGGACGAGGAAATTTAATTTCTTTTTGGCAGAATCAACTTATTGGAGCGGTCAGATCATATTTACCTTATTTGTTATTGGCATACTATTATCTGTCGCACGCATTATAGCCATGGCCATATTGGCAAGTATCCAGAAAAAAAGAGATAAAAAATCAGAATCTGAGGTTTTCCCCGCATTTCTTCTTGGAGTGGAAAATAAATATCCTTTGGTAAGCGTCATTGTACCCGCCTATAATGAAGAAATAAATGCAATAAGAACCGTCAATAGTTTGTTGGCACAGGATTATCCCGAATTAGAAATTATTTTTGTTGATGACGGAAGCAAAGATAAAACCTTTTTAAGGGTAAGTGATACATTTAAAGATAATTCAATTGTAAGGGTTTACTCCAAAATAAACGGGGGCAAAGCCTCTGCACTAAATTTTGGTATCCAAAAATCGAATGCTGAATACTTAGTATGTATTGATGCCGACACCCAACTGAAAACGGATGCGATAACCCTTTTGATGAAAAAATTTGAAAATGAGAATATAGGCGCAGTAGCTGGAAACGTAAAAGTAGGTAACGAGATAAATATGATTACTAAATGGCAGAGCATTGAATATATCACTTCTCAAAATTTTGACCGCAGAGCTTTTGATCTTTTAAATTGTATTACTGTAATACCCGGAGCCATTGGCGCTTTCAGAAAAGATGCCATTTTAATATCAGGAGGATTTACAACCGACACGCTTGCAGAAGATTGCGATCTTACCATGCGTCTGTTACGCAATGGATATATTATCAGAAATTGTATAGAAGCTATCTCTTATACAGAAGCGCCCGAAACTTTTAAACAATTTTTAAAACAAAGGTTCAGGTGGAGTTTTGGGGTAATGCAATGTTTCTGGAAACACCGGGATACTATTCTCAATCCGAAATACAAAAATTTCGGAATGATCGCTATGCCCAACATATTTATTTATCAGATACTGATACCCATACTGGCTCCATTGGCTGATATTATACTGGTTTTAAGTTTATTGCTGGCATCATTGGGAATATTTGTGGCCAGCATCCCTCATATTATTTTCTATTATTTTATTTTTACCATTGTAGATATTGCAGGCGCAGCATTGGCTTTTGCTTATGAAAAAGAAAATTATTTAAAATTGATCTGGATGTTTCCGCAGCGATTAATGTATCGCCAGATGATGTATTATATTTTGATAAAATCTATCAATAAAGCTATTAAAGGTGAATTGCAGGGATGGGGTGTTTTAAAGAGAACCGGAAGTGTGAAAGAAGTAGCGGTCAATTCAGATTAGTCAAAAATTAAAAAAAACTAAAATTATGCGGAGACTAAGGGATTCGAACTAATTCCATTAGCGCTTAGAAATCAACTATTTAGGATCTACTAATATTACAACTCTACGATTTACTCTACAAAAGTCTTTTCAATTTAAAGAACAACATTCTAAAGTAAAGATAAGTAAATTGATTATATTTTTTAACACCAAAAAAACAAATTATTAAGATCTGTGCCTACTAACGTTAACGTGTACACGATATATGAAATATTTTCTTCAAATAGGCCATTAATCTTTTCATTGTTTGTGCTAAATGCGGAAGCAAACTTTAGGAATTCAGATTGAATCGATTTAATTTCATTGGTTAATGTACTTGAAGTTTCTTCCTCTTTACCAGTACTACTTCGTTCTAATAAGGCAATCTCCAGTGCTTCCAGTTTCTTACGAAGACTAACCTGCGCCACTTTTGAACTGAATTACTGAATCTTTAAAAAATCAGCAGAAGATAATATAGCAATGTTTCTAAAAGGATGCATTACAAGAAGGTCTTTATCGCCAGTTACAATACAGAATGCATTAGCGGCTACGGCTAATTCCAAAAACTTATTGTCCTTTGGATCACTGCAATCGGATAAAGTTATGTTCACTTCACAAATAACCGTATCGCGCTCCAATTTTTGGAGAATCTGTAGTCTCCTTTCATCGGTAAGGTATTTATCAAATTTTTTGCGGAATAATACCTCTGTCAATTCGGCAAAGGTTGCTTCAGAAACAATTACTTTTCCTGTTTTGAAAGCTTTATCAAGTGCGAGGTCATTTACAGACCCTTCTATAAGTGCTGCACTTATAAAAGTATTGATATCAAAAACAAATTTTGTACTACTCATTCTTCAAAATATCATCCAGTATTTGCTGGGTAAGCCCTTTTGCTTTCATTTCAGCTCTCAGTTCACTCAAAAATTGGAGAATATCAGTTTCCTCTTTTTGGTCAATAATAGTGGCTATCTGATCATTCATAAGACTTCCTATTTCATTTTTTAGTTTAAAAGAAGCTGTGCGCCATTTGGCAGCAGTAGCAGGATCAACATTAATCACAATTCGTTCCATATAGTATCTTTTCTCTTTCCCAAATATACTTAAAAATCAATAATAAAATGAAGCCTTCCATGGATTTTAAATAAGCTCCCTGGTCTTCCCCTTATTCCGGTTTGCAACCACTAATACTTACTCAAAGATTTTAACTTTTTGCTCTCATTAATTGACAGACCAACCAACTGTGGCTATATGATGATGTGCAAAGTTTTTAAACCATAATTTTGTTAACTTTAGCTGCAATATTTCGTATGTGCGTTTTCGTTATCAACGCTGTAAAGAGTTTCAACATGTACCTTCATTTTTTACGTTTTTTTTCTTTTTCACGAGCAAGCCGATGCATATTCTCCTGCTCAGATATTTGACGTTCCGACCGGACAACCTGTTCTATAAAATTGTCTTTATCCTGGTTATATAAGCTATCAGTGTAGTAAACAATCTTTAATAAGTGAGTATTGCCATTTGCTTTCCAATATCTATACTTCATATCGTTTGCTTCAAAAGATTTCTTTTCGTAATTACAATTAATCCATCCATAAGCAACCAACAAAGAAATTATAAAGAAACTAACGGACATCCATACCTGCTTATGAAAATGATGGATATGCTTGATTTGATTTTCCATATGATTACCTGAATTAACTTTCAATGCACGTATGTCTTCAGATAAGCCATTAATCTTTTCATTGTTAGCATTTAAGGCAGAACTGAACTTTATTAATTCTGATGGAATTGATCCGGCTAATGCTTTTAATTCTTCATCTTTACTTGCATTGCCTTGTTTTAATAAAGAGATTTCCAGAGCTTCCAGCTTCTCCACAATAGCTTGTAATAATATTTCACTCATCATTATTCATTTTACAAATGCATTCGTTTTGATTTTTTCTTTCTCTTTTTTTGTAACCTCCATTCGGAAGGCATCGATTGATCTTTTTGTTCGGGCCTAATTAGTTCATTAAGGATACGAAGCTCTTTGTTCAGTGACTTGTTAATTTCCAATTTCATATTTTCAGAGGAACTTTTTGAATACCATAAATCTCGTGGTGATTTAATTAATGTCTCTGCCTCTTGCCTTTGCAATATTTTCTGAAGATTATTGAGGGAAAATTTTCTGTCAATCTCGCTTCCTTTATATTTGAAGTCTCCGATTTTAAAACTAATACCTTGTAGCTCTTTTGTATGGCCATTGTATTTGAATAAGGTTTCAATATTTTCTTTGGCTAATTTTTCTTTTAATTCATCAATGCTTCTGCTTAGTGGAAGCTTCTCCAAAATAGCCTGGTAAATAATATAGCGGTTTGCTTCTCTTTCATGTAAGCATTCAAGATTTGTTAAGGCTAAGTTTTTTGAGATAGCTTCTTTCAATCCATATTTTTGGGTGAGTTTCTGTGCAACTTTTTTTCCTCTCAACCCGATCCAGTTATCCTTAATTGCCTCTCCTTTATTGTTCACCAGGTTGGCAAGAACATGCAGGTGCAAATGATTTTTATCAATGTGTTTTACAATCACAAATTGCGTGTCGGTAATCTTCATTTCCGCCAGGTATTCTCTCGCTATTTTCGCCATCATTTTATCTTCAACTTTTTCACCCGGATAAAAGCTGATGATGCCATGAAAAACAGCTTTAGTAAGAGAAGGCCTCAGGGACTGCTGTAATTCAAAATCTTTTGCCATAAGTTTATAATCATAATCTCTTACACCTTCTGCATCCAAAACCACCGCTCTTTTTTTATCCATGCATATATACCTGCAGGCTCCGTAAAATGTTTTTCCTATAACCACTTTACTAATCATTTCTTTTTAGTTTTTCCAATAGTTCACCCATTAAGTTTTTATAGTTTTCAAACATCAATACCGCAGTAATAAATCCTTCCTGGTGTCCCATTTTTGTGAGCTGGTTTAAGTTGTTCGCCATCCCTATTAATTGCCTGACAAATTGCCTTTCTTCTTCAGATAACCTTGAAATTATTTTTCCCTGCAAAGCCATCTGCCGGATATAAACGGTGATTTTTAATCCCGACCTGGAAGCGTGTTGTTTGACAATAAAATATTCTGTTTTTGAAAACCGGATGCTCCTTATAATTTCCTTCTTTACAACTTTTTTAGGCCTTCCATTCTTTTGCTTTATTTTGATTCCTTTATTTATCATGTCATTTGCATCCTTCTTTTGCGACCAACGGGAGAAAAAGCAAGCTGGGTTTTTGTAACACAAAAACACCGCTTGCTACAAAAAATACTTAGAGGTGTCTTCCCCTTTTTTGCCCTACACTTATTTTCTTGTCTAATTTTCCGAAGTTCATCATCCAGTCATTGAGGTCTTTATATCCGTTATATAATTTGCTTTCATCTTTAAATTGTGAAGACCTCTTTAAGCCAAGGTTGGTGCATTTTCTTCCGGCGTTATCATGATCTAAAAAGAGGTGAATATTTTTATGTTTTTCCATTAACAGAAGGCTTCTTTCAAAGAAGGATAGAGAGTTCAGGATTAAAAAATTCATGTGTCGGTTAGGCAGACGCGTTAGATCCTCCCGCTGATTTTTATTCAGCGTTTCATAACTCATGAAATCAAAAAAGCCCTCAAATACCGAAATATTTTTTGCTCCGTTATCGACGTAAGTAACATACTTGGGAGAGCTGCTGCCTTTAAAATATTCATTGCGTAATTCATAACCACCGGCATTATTTTTAAAGCCTATGGCTTTATATATTTTATCGGTATCTGCATTGGTAAAATGGACTTCATGACAGTAACTATCAGCAATGCCTTTATCGATCCTTCTTTGCAGTAAATAGCGGCAAAGCACCAGGTCCTGGATGGGCTGCTTTGCGGCTATTATTTTGATAGCAGTTTCTCTTGCATCCTGATTATCGGCTACAGAGTTTTTAGGCAAGTGGAACTGCGGTCTGACCAGCTTATTTTTAAAATTATTTTGCGGGTGAAAAAAGGAAATTTTTTGTAATGCTTCACTTACATCACAGCGATAAAATTCCATTGCAAAATCAATTAGTTTTCCTCCTTTACCAGGGCCATGATCATACCATACATTTTTATTTCTATTGATCTTGAATGAAGGTTCTTTTTCATCTCTGAAAGGAGATAAGTACCAGTAATCTGATCCCCTTATTTTCTGAGGCTGATACCCGAGGGAATTAAGGTAATTCACCAGGTCAATTTGATTGGCTTGCTCACAGTTCATCACACACACTTTTAAGATTATTTTTTGTCTAGGCTTGCATTCTTCCTGCGATCAGATCATCGATGTCTGCACGATTAAAATATCTGCGTGACTTGATCTTAAAACTTTTCAGTTTCTTTTGTTTCAACCATTCATAAAGTGTTGGCTTGGAAATCTGGAAGATGGCGCATACATCTGATGCTTTTAATAAAGCTTTTTCCGGTAAATGAGAATTGGGTGGAGAGATTTTTTGCTGGCTTAATTTTTCAGCAATTACATTTTCAATGATCATTTTGATTTGTTTCCAAAACTCAGATGGAGTTATTGGAAACAGCATGGGTGTTTCATTCATACTTCTACATTTTCTTGTTCACAATTGAAATTCCAAAAACGAAATTAGTGAGCTTAATTATTAAAAACAA
>DATKQQ010000318.1:0-12380 GCA_035532615.1 Hanamia sp. | reverse complement strand
ATATTTACTCGCTAAGCAACCGGCTTTTGCAAGATTGAAAGTAATATTATCACTCATGCCATATAATTGTGAAAAACGAATACGCGGATCGTTGAACGCTACACCATATTTTTCCATCAGTTGTACTGCTAATAAATTAGAGTATTCATTATGCGATCCGACAATTGTATGAACTTTATTTTTTGGATTTATACAAAATTCAAGGGCAGCATTAAATTCATCATCCGTTACTTTTTTATTTTCGTTTATGGGTGTGGGGTATTTTAAGGCATTGGCCCTTTTTCTTTCCTTTTCCATGTAGGCTCCCCTGACTAATTTTAAAGCGCAAATAAAATTCTTCTCTTTTGCATAACCGCTAATGTCTTTTACAAATTGCATGCGGTCTTTTCTGTAAAGTTGAGCTGTATTATAAATGACTGGTTTATAGGTATTGAACTCTTCCATCATTTGAATCGTAACGGCATCCACAGGATCCTGTATCCAACTTTCTTCTGCATCTATTAAAACGCCGACATTGCTTTCATTGGCAGCACCGCAAATTTTATGCAAACGCGCTACAACTCTTTCCCACTCTTCTTTTTCATTGGTATTTAATTTTTCCAGAGAAATTTTTCCCTTTATAATATCATGATATACCGAGGCACTGTCTATTTTTTCTAATAATTCAAACCTGGAAAAACCGGTCAGTTTTACACTCATAAAAGGTATGTTCGGTTGAGTGGCGGCATATCTTATTACTTTTATAAACTCTGCTGTCGCTTTATCAAAATTTTCTTCTCCTTCTTTTGCTTCTACTCCGTAATCCAAAATTACCTGTACCTTATGTTGTGCCAATTTCTCAGCTACTGCTGATGTTTCCTGCAATGTTTCTCCTCCCACAAATTGATTAAAAATTGTTTTTCTGATCAAACCTTTTAGAGGTAACCCGAATTTTAGAGCAAAAGGTGTTAACCGCAATCCCAATTTTACCAACCACTCTTTTCCCATAGAGCTAAATAAAAATTTCGCTCTTTTCAGTTCATTATCATTTTTATAGGCAAAAGCATTTTTGGAATCCTCCAACGAGATACTCATAAATTAATTTAATAATCGAAATTCCCAAATCAGGAACGTTTTTCCAAATAAACTTAAACAGCTTATTCACAAAGGTTGCCAACCTTTTAGAAACTATTTCAACTTAATGACACCTTTCTAAGGTTGGCAGCCTTATCATACCATCAGTATAGAAAACTATATTTGCACAAAAATCTTTTCTTATGACGGGTAAAAAATCTTCTGAGAGTTTAATAGTAATGACAGAACTGGTATTGCCCAATGATACCAACTTATTTGGAAATTTAATGGGCGGAAGATTAATGTATTGGATGGATATTGCAGCCGCACTTTCGGGAAGCAAACATTGTAATGCCCCAGTAGTAACAGCTTCAGTAGATAATATTTCATTTACCAATCCAATAAAATTGGGAAATGTGGTTCATATAGAGGCAAAGGTTACCCGTGCTTTCAACACAAGCATGGAGGTTCACATGGACGTGTGGGGCGAAGACATTATACAGGAGTACCGCTATAAAAGTAATGAGGCCTACTATACATTTGTGGCTATGGATCCTACGGGTAAACCCAGTCTTGTGCCAGAATTGTTACCAGAAACTACAAAGGAAAAAGAACTTTTTGAAAGCGCTCTTCGTCGCCGGCAACTTAGGCTTATTCTTGGTGGAAAAATGAAACCAGACGATGCTGTTGAATTAAAAGCTCTTTTTAAGAAAATATAATATTTAAGGTGATTCAAATTATTTAGGCTCCATTGAAATTGCACAATCTTCAAAAATACCAACGTGAGGCTCAGTAATCAACAAAAGAATTATTGTTTGAAACGGAATTATATTCAAAATACTTTTTCATTTGATACAGGGCAATTCTCTTGATATTTTTCGCATCCTTTATTGGAAGGGGCTATTAATTTATTTATCGAGCGGTGAGATCAAATGATGTTTACCTTTTTCCATAAATTTTTTACTTTGTTCAATAGCATCCATTACTTTTTCTAATATTGCTTCAACGGTTTCTTCATAAGTAAATTGGAGTGGTTCTTTAAAACGAACGCTAAGCCACGAGCCTTTCTTTTTGAATTTCAATCCTTTTTTGTTAAAAGCACGCCAGAAGCCATTTATCACTACCGGTATTACTATAGGTTTTGAATTTTTGATGATAAAGGCCGTTCCCTTTCTTCCGGGGGCATAGGGTTTGGTAGTACCCTGAGGGAAAGTGATTACCCAATTGTTTTCGAGTGTCTTTGAAATTCTTCTGGTATCGCCCGGGTCAAGTCCGCGTCTTACCTCTTTGCCTTCTTTCCTCCATGTACGCTTTACCGTTATAGCTCCGGCCCATGCAAAGATTTTGCTTATTAGAGTACTTTTCATAGTTTCTGCAGCAGCCACATAATATACCCTGGTAAAAGGATTTAACAGGTATAACGGGATTCCAAGCCGGTTTTGTTTCCTCCATTTTACGGCGCAAAAAATATGTAGAAAAGTAATAACATCGGCAAAATAAGTCTGATGATTGCTTACAAATAATACGTTCTTTTTCGGAAGATTCTTTAGATTTTCTGTGCCCGATATCTTTAAATGGTTTACAATTACAAGACCCGGATAGCTTACTACTCCAACAAAAAAATAAATAATAGATTTTATGATTCGGGTTTGCTGCAAACTTTTTAACCAGCTATTCATTTTTGGCAATCAGATTTGAAAGAGGAAATTTAATACTATTGCATTACAAATGTAAATTGTTGGCATAATATTTAGTACATATTCTTTAATACCGTTTATTATGAAAAAGACTTTATTATTTTCTTTGATGCTTGCAACCTTCAACTTATTGCCGGGTATTTCAAAGGCACAACTTCAAAAGGGAAATATTATGGTAGGAGGAGACCTGGCAAACCTGGATTTTACCCTGGGAGGTGGTGGTTATTTTCAGGCTAATGTAAATCCTAAGCTTGCTTTTTTTATACACGATAACTTTGCTATAGGCGGTATGGTAAATTTTGGACTTACTACTTCAAGCGGGAATGGTACTCATACCACTTATGGTGTAAGTGCGCTGGGGCGATATTATATCAATGACCAGGATATAAACATACTGCATCAGGGAAAATTCTTTGTAGAGGGCAATGCCGGCATACAGGGGGTAAGTAATGGGAACGGTTCCAATACTACCGGCCTGGGCTTGGGCATAGGCCCGGGTTATACCTACTTTGTTACTCAAAATGTAGGATTAGAAACTTTGCTTAAGTATAATGGCATCGTTGGTTTTGGAAGTACTCCATATACTAGTAATCTTAGCCTGAATATAGGTTTCCAGATCTATTTACCCGGCAGAAAGGCCAGGGCTATCTTAGGGAATGTGAAATAATTTCTATTTTGCACAAAGGATTGCCAATCATTTTCAACTTTAAGAGGATATTAAATAATAATGGCCTTTTAATGGTACATTTAGAATAATCGGTCTGATGAAATCTTCAAGGATTTCTCTACCCGAAAATAATTCATGTTATATTTGCGCTTTTTCAAAATATTCTTTTGAAAATATTATCATACTGAATGAAACCTTAAAATATCATGGCTTTACGAGCAGGGATTGTGGGCTTGCCCAACGTAGGAAAATCAACTTTATTTAATGCTGTAAGCAATAGTGCCAAAGCGCAGGCAAGCAATTATCGGTTTTGTACCATTGAACCAAATGTTGGCCTGGTAAATGTTCCTGATAAAAGACTGGATGTCCTGGCAAATCTTGTAAAACCAGAAAGAATTGTTCCCACACAAATTGAGATTGTAGATATAGCCGGCCTTGTAAAAGGTGCCAGCAAAGGCGAGGGCTTGGGTAATAAATTTTTGGCCAATATCCGTGAGGTAGATGCTATCATTCATGTGGTTCGATGTTTTGAAGATGAAAATATTTTGAGAGAGGAGGGGGCAGTTGATCCAATCAGCGATAAAGAAATTATTGAAACGGAACTACAACTAAAAGACCTTGAAAGCATTGAAAGAAAATTGTCCCGTGCAGAAAAAATGGTAAAAACAGGGGATGCAAAAGTAAAATCAGAATATGAAATTTTAAAAAAATGTAAGGAGCATTTGGAAAAAGGAAGAAATATTCTCTCCCTGGATCTTTCTAAAGAAGATAAATCAGTGATAGCCGAAAACTTTTTATTAACCGATAAACCGGTTTTGTATGTAGCTAATGTTGACGAAGCGTCTATGCATACCGGTAATATCTTGTCGGATAAGTTAGTAGCTGCTGCAAAAGCAGAAGGAGCAAAAGTAATCATAATGTCCACTGCAATAGAAGCTCAGATAGCAGAATTTGAAAATCCTGATGACAGGCAAATGTTTATGGAGGAATATAAAATGGTTGAACCCGCATTAGACCGTTTAATACATTCCGCTTATGCACTTTTAAATCTTTCTACCTATTTTACGGCTGGTGTGCAGGAAGTAAGAGCATGGACGATTCATAAAGGCTGGAAAGCCCCGCAGGCTGCCGGCGTTATCCATAGCGATTTTGAAAAAGGGTTTATCAAAGCGGAGGTAATTTCATACAACGATTTTATTGAATACAAATCAGAAACGGCATGTAGAGAAAATGGGAAATTAAGGATTGAAGGAAAAGAATATGTAGTACAGGATGGAGATGTAATGCACTTCAGGTTTAATGTGTAGAAATAAATCGAGAATCGTCTGCTGTGATTGAGAAATCGGGTGTTAATAAAAAGTCAGGAAATCCAAATCATTACTGCAGCGTTAAAAAGCCGAAGAAGTGCGAATTGAATTTATGAAGATGGAGGTAAGATATCTGCTACTATCTTCGTCATCGTATTGATATAAAATACAAAAGGAAATGCCTGCTGATATAATCATCTGGATAATTGCACTTCTGTCTGTTGCATGTATTATCATTAGGCCCTTTCACCTGTCGGAAGCTGTGTGGGTGGTAGCTGGTTCTTTATTATTATTGGCTATGCATTTAATTCTACCTGCAGAAGCGTTGACGGGAATTGAAAAGGGCACAGATGTTTACCTTTTTCTTATTGGTATGATGCTTTTGGCTGAAACCGCACGGGAAGAAAACCTTTTTGACTGGCTTGCAGCCCTTGCAACTCAACGTGCCAATGGATCTGGAAACCGGTTATTTTTTATGATTTATGTGGTGGGGATCCTGGTAACTACTTTTTTATCAAACGATGCTACTGCTGTTGTATTAACACCTGCCGTTGCTGCTGCTGCTAAATTAGCAAAAGTAAAAAATCCACTCTCTTATCTTTTTATCTGCGCTTTTGTAGCCAACGCTGCTTCTTTTGTTTTACCGATATCTAACCCCGCCAACCTCGTAATTTATGGTGCAAACATGCCCCATTTGGAGCAATGGATATTACGGTATTTTTTGCCTTCTTTGGCAGCTATTACTGTTACTTATTTTTTATTATTTTCAATGCAACGGGAAAAAATTTTGTATCCGATCGAAAGAAATATAAAAGTGCCCGTTCTTTCGAGGGGTGGAAAAATATCAGGTATTGGGATAGTTATTACAGGAATTATATTAATAGTAGCTTCAGCTTATGGCTTTCAACTTGGCCTTCCTGCTGCAATTGCTGGAGCTATTACAACTATAATTGTTTTAATGATTTCACGCCGCTCCCCAAAGTTTATCCTCAAAGGTATTTCATGGTCAATAATTCCTTTAGTAGCAGGTTTATTTGTAATAGTGGAAGCGCTTAATAAAACAGGCATTATTTCTTCAATGAGTAATATTATAAATGATTGGGCAGCAAAATCAACTATTCTTGCAGCATGGGTTAGCGGAACATTTATTGCCATTGCGGGTAATCTCACTAATAATTTGCCCTCAGCATTGATAGCAGGAAATGTTATTCAAACTGCTCATGCACCTGTTATCATCAGAAATTTTATTTTGATAGGAGTTGATTTAGGGCCTAATCTTTCTGTAACTGGTTCACTGGCAACTATACTTTGGCTGGTGGCTTTACGTCGCGAAGGAGAAAATGTTAACGCTATTACTTTTCTTAAATTGGGCGTTGTAATAATGTTACCTGCATTGTTTGCTGCTTTTATAACTTTACTAATCTAAATCATTTTTTTTAAGCATAACAGTATAGAATAAACGAAAAAGAACAAGATTATAAGAGACAATTCGATTTATTTTTAGCATCAAAAATTGCTGAAGAATGACCCGAACTTTTTAAGAATGTTCTTTCAGATCTTATTTTTTCTTTTTTTCTTTTTCCGTCTTTAACATGGCATTAATCTTGAACATTATACTTATCACTTGAAAACTTCGTTTCTTTGATAAAATATTTGACAGATTGTCAAAGTGAAAAACAAATATGAATAAAAATTATTTCCTTGATGGGCCTGAAGATGAAATGGAATTTATGCCCATGATTCCAATGAATGAAGACAATGATGCTAACGATGATCAGGCCATTCCTGCTGAATTACCGCTACTTCCTTTAAGAAATACAGTACTATTTCCCGGTGTGGTTATACCGATTACTGTTGGAAGGGATAAGAGCATTAAAGCTGTAAATGATGCTTATAAGACTGACAAATTGGTAGGTGTGGTATCACAAAAAGACAGTCTTGTAGAAGAACCTGCTATCAAAGATCTGGTAAATGTAGGAACCGTTGCAAAAATCCTTAAACTTATCAAAATGCCGGATGGCGGAACTACAGTAATCATCCAGGGAAAAAAAAGATTTCATATAGATAAGATCACTTCAGACGATCCTTATTTTAAAGCAAAGATTACTGTGCTTGCGGACGATGAGCTAAAGAACGACCGGGATTTTGACGCAATGGTAGCATCTATAAAAGAACTTTCAGGACAGATTATTCAACTTTCGCCCAATCTGCCCTCGGAGGCCACCATAATTTTGAAAAACATTGAAAACCCTACTTTTCTTATACATTTTGTAAGCAGTAACCTTAACAGCAATATTGTTGAAAAACAAAAACTTCTTGAAATTCAAAATATAAAAGCCCGGGCAGAAGTATTATTGAATTTGCTGCAAACTGAATTACAATATGCCGAATTAAAAAATAAGGTAACTAACAAAACCCGCGCAGAACTTGACAAACAGCAAAAAGATTATTTTTTACAGCAACAATTAAAAGCTATCAAGGAAGAACTGGGCGGCGATAATGTGGCTGAAGTAAAGGAAATGCAGAAAAAGGCGGAAGCCAAAAAGTGGCCTGCCGCAGCAAAGGAAATGTTTAATAAAGGGGTAGAAAAATTAGAGCGAATGCACCCTTCTACTCCCGATTATTCCGTAGTATATAATCACCTGGATCTGATGCTTGAGCTGCCCTGGGAAGATTATACCAAGGACCAATATGATTTTAAAAGGGCTAAAAGAATTTTGGATCATGACCATTACGGAATGGAAAAAATAAAACAAAGAATTCTTGAATATCTTGCAGTGCTCAAATTGAAAGGCGACATGAAAAGCCCGATACTTTGTTTTGTAGGCCCTCCGGGAATAGGGAAAACATCTCTCGGTAAAAGTATCGCCAATGCCATCAATAGAAAATATGTAAGAGTAAGCCTTGGAGGCCTGCATGATGAAAGTGAAATCCGTGGTCACCGCAAAACTTACATTGGCGCTATGCCCGGAAGGATTTTACAATCCATAAGAAAAGTAAAATCCTCCAACCCTGTAATGATATTAGATGAAATAGATAAAGTAGGAACTGATTTTCGGGGTGATCCTTCCTCGGCATTGCTGGAAGTTTTGGATCCTGAGCAAAACAACAATTTTTATGATAACTATTTAGAGATTGAATATGATTTAAGCAAAGTTCTTTTTATTGCGACTGCCAATAATGTGCAAAATATACAACCTGCCTTGCGCGACCGTTTAGAGATCATTGATCTAAGTGGATATGCGATTGAAGAAAAGATTGAAATTGCCAAAAGACATTTGGTTCCCAAACAAAAGGAAGCGCATGGTTTAAAAGATGTTTCTTTTAAAATAAGTGATGCCGTTTTGGAAAAGATCATTGCAGATTTTACAAGGGAAAGCGGTGTACGCGAACTCGACAGGCAATTGGCTAGTGTAATGAGAAAACTTGCCAGGGAATATGCGGAAAAAGGAAAACTCAAACCGACAGTAAGTATCAATGACGTAGAGAAAATTTTGGGGAGATCAAAATATAATAATGAAATGTATAAAACCGCGAATATGGCCGGAGTGGCTGTAGGCCTTGCCTGGACTTACGTTGGCGGTGATATCCTATTTATTGAATCTACTACAAGCGATAATGGTAAAGGAGATCTAAAGCTCACCGGCAACCTTGGAAATGTGATGAAGGAAAGTGCTGCTACAGCATTAAGTTATTTGCAATCCAATGCCAAAAAATATGGTATTGATCCTGAAGTTTTTGTAAAAAAGAATGTACACATTCATGTGCCCGAAGGCGCGGTTCCCAAAGATGGCCCCAGCGCCGGCATTACTATGATGACTGCGCTGGCCTCGTCATTTACAGGCAGAAGGGTAAAACCTTATATGGCCATGACCGGCGAGATCACTTTGCGTGGCATGGTGCTTCCCGTTGGTGGAATCAAAGAAAAGATCCTGGCGGCAAAGCGGTCAGGCATACGCGAAATTATCATGAGTGCGCAAAATGAAAAGGATGTGAACGATATCAATCCTAATTATATAAAAGGTTTAAAAGTTAATTACGTAAAAACAATGCAACAAGTGCTGGACCTGGCTTTGGTGGCATCGTAATCCCGGAAGATTTATTGCTTCCAACTACTTTCAAAACAAGCCAAATTGAATTCACAATAAATTTGTGTAAACCTTTTTACAGGCTGATGGTTTGGATAATACTAGGTTTGCCTACTGGCGGGACTCAGGGATGGTGACTTTCTTATAAATTTCATCTTCTCACTTTTTTGAAAATAGAGTTTCAGATTTATGTAATAAACAGGTTATTTTTTTGATTAACCTGTTTTGTTTTAGGAGCATTTTAATAATTTAATCCTATTACTTCTGATTATGATAAAATAGAATTTAAGCATAATTTTTTTTAGGGATTAAAACTTTTTCCACTGATTTCCTGTAACAGGCGAATCTTTAATCTTCCTGAAATGACATTAATCCTGAACTTTTAACCACCGCTTCTTTATTATACCTGTTTCTGTATTCCAATGGCGACATTCCTGTGATCTTTCTGAATACTTCGCGAAAAGCTTTTACATCTGAATAACCCGTTTCATACATTACTTCATTGATTGTTTTGCGACTGATTTCCAATGCCTTTTTTGCTGATTCAATTTTGACTCTTTGAACATATTCGCCGGGCGTATTTCCGGTTGCTTTGATGAACCTTCTGTCGAAAGTTCGCCTGCCCACTGCAAACCTGGAAGACAGGTATTCAACAGATATTTTTTCATCCGGTTTACTTTCTATATACATCTGTGCTTTTTTTACCATTTCGTCTCCATGCAATTTCTGACCTGTAAATATTGCAAATGATGACTGGCTGTTGCGATCCATTTCAATCTGAAATACCTTAGAACAATAAATAGCAGTCTCCCTGTCGTAGTATTTCTCTACCAGGTAAATCATGAGATTCAAAAACGAGTAAGCGCCACCGTTAGTATAAATTCCGTTTTCATCTGTAATCAACAGATCCGTTTGCAGATTCACTTTTGGGAACATAATTCTGAAATTTTCGGCAACAGCCCAATGCGTAGAGCAACTTTTTCCGTCCAGCAAACCGGTGGCTGCCAGCATAAAAGCGCCCGTGCATATGCTGGCTATTGCTGCGCCATGTTTGTATTGTTGCTCTATCCATTCAATCATCAGTTTGTTTCCTTTCAAAGCTTTTTCATAATTATGATTCAATGAAGGAATGATTACGAGATCGGTTTTTCGTATTGCTGAAATGTTGCAATGCGGCTTCACAGAAAACAAGCCATTATAAAATTCCACTTCTTTTGAAACCCCTGCTAATTCGATTTTAAACAGCTCTTTTTTGCCTGGACCCTTCCGGTATTCATTGGCTTTTGTAAATATTTTGTAAGGGCCTACTATACTACTTAAATTGTTCTGCCCTTCAGGTACTAATATGGTAAAATGTTTCATTTGAATAATTATTTTTAGCAAAGGTAGAAAATTGTCATGTCCAAATCAACCCACTATAAAGTCTGTTTTACACCCTTGAAAAGTCGTATCCGAACAATAGCTTTGCTGGATAAAAATTAAAGAGTTCAAAGTTTTTATTAATAATCAAAAAAAATAAAGAAAATGAAAACATCAGATTTTACTCTTACTCTTTTGGTTGATCAATCACCCAAAGAAGTATTCAACGCCATCAAAAATGTTCGCGGATGGTGGTCAGGATTATATGAAGAAGAATTTGAAGGAAGTGCAGACAAACTTAATGGCGAGTTTACATTTCGCGCCGGCGAAGGTGTTCATTATTCTAAACAAAAATTAATTGAGTTAATTCCCGGCAAGAAAGTTGGCTGGCTTGTAACGGATAGCAATCTCACCTTTCTTGAAAACAAAAATGAATGGACAGGAACCAAAATTATTTTTGAAATTGCTAAAGAGGGAAACAAAACGCAAATTCGATTCACACACGAAGGCTTGGTTCCGGAAGTTGAATGCTATGACTCCTGCGCCCCCGTATGGACTCAGTACTTAAATGAAAGATTGTTGAATCAAATTTCAAAAGGTAACAAACCTTCTAATGTATTGCAGAAAGAAATTCACTAAAAATCAAATAAAATAATAAATAACATGGCACGAATGATCTCGATTTACAAAGCCCCGGATGACAAAGATACTTTCGACAAACACTATTTTGAAGTGCATATTCCACTCGCAAAAAAACTACCAGGGTTAAGAAAATATGATGTTAGTAAAAGCCCGATTATCTCCACAACCGGAGATTCAGACACTTATTTAATCGGAACTTTGCACTTTGATAGTTTGGATGCAATCAAAACAGCGTTTGCTTCTCCGCAAGGAAAGGATTGTGCAGCGGACAGAAAAATTTTAGTTGCAGATGAGGACAAAATTCAAATTTATGTATTCGACACGGAAGAGGTATAGTAATAAAAACAGATAGTATAATCAATTCAAAAATCAAACAATGGAAAATCAAAATTTTACCACTACCATCCTGGTAGATCAAACTCCCGAAGAAGTATTCAACGCCATCAATAAGGTGCGCGGATGGTGGTCAGAAGAAATTGAAGGCAACACCCAAAAGCTGAATGATGAGTTTACTTATCATTACCAGGATGTTCATCGTTGCAAAATGAAAATAATAGAATCCGTTCCCGACAAAAAAGTAGTGTGGCTTTGTACAGAAAACTATTTCAGTTTTACAAAAGACGAAAGCGAATGGATAGGAACAAAAATTATATTTGAAATTTCTCAGAAGGGTGGCAAGACACAGCTCCGCTTCACACATGAAGGGTTAGTTCCCGAATATGAATGTTACAATGCCTGCGTAAACGGATGGACACAATATATAACGCAAAGCCTGCCAGCACTTATTAGTACAGGCAAAGGTCAACCCAACTCAAAGGGAAAAGCATATACCATACACGAAATTGCAGCCCGGTTCAATGAACTTGCGCAGCAGGAAAAATGGTTTGAAATACAGGACGAACTTTTTTCAGATGATGTAAAAAGTATTGATCCGCCCGGTTCACCTTATTTTGGTTATGCAGAAGGAAAGGCTAACGTTCGCAAAAAAGGTGAAGATTTTATAAAGAAGATTGAGGAATTTCATGGAGCTCGTACAACCGTACCTGTTATAGGGGGTAATCATTTTGCAGTAGGGAGAGAAGTGGATATTACGGTGCAGGGGCATGGAAGGATACAGATGAACGAAATCATGCTGTATGAAGTAAAAGATGGAAAAATTATATCAGAGCAATTCTTTTATTAATTTCCTTATAGAGACTTTTAGTTGATTCGTAAAGCATATTCCAACCCTGAGTACTGCACAGGCAGGCTAACTATCGTTAGGCACAAACAATACTTTGTATTTTCTGCTTTCAACATTCGGCATTTAGCTCAGAGTTCGGTCGGTGTTTACCGGGCAAAATTGTAGAGACCTCCGATAGCACGGATTTTAATGCATACTTTATCCTAATTACCCAAATTTAGGGTCAATTTTATACACTACACCTTAGAGCCTTTAAAATATTTTTTTGATTATTGGATAAGGTCACCACTTTGGTAAACTTTTGTTTAGTCTTTGAGTGTTTCAGATTCACTTTGTAAATTGATTGTAGTTCCTGTATTATTTCACCGGGTGATGTACCTATTT
>DATKQQ010000317.1:0-5230 GCA_035532615.1 Hanamia sp. | reverse complement strand
AAACAGGAGCTCAAGCCATTTTTAACAATCGTCAACAAAAAAGGTATCGTGGAAGAGAACAAGGAACTGAATGTTATAGAGTTACATTTTCTCAATGCCCGAAGGCAAATACAAAACATATCAAACCTCTACGGCATCAAGATAGCTTGCTGAAAAAAGTGACAATTTGTTTTCAGTTTTTTTTGCTTAAGCGCCTAAAACAAAAAGTTTAAACCGAAAATAATAAGCATCTGTGCTTGAAAAATTTCGTAAAGAAATTACGTATGATATACTATCTAAATTCATACTATTATGACGCTTTAAAAGAATTTAGACCACTTAATGAGATGTTAGGAACACCATAATAATTCAAAGAGTCTTTAGAATAGATTATAATAGTTTTATCATGGATTAAAGTTGCGGTATCAAAACTCCTTTGTTTTTTGATAGAATCTATAATTTCTTTTTTATCGGCTGTACGAGAACTATCACTTAAATGTTTTTCCTTTGTTTTATCAGCCGTTGTTTGTTTTATACTAAAATACTCAATGGTTCCCCACAGGATAGCAATAATTAAAAGCACCCATCCAATATTAGAGACTTTCTTTAATCCCTTTTCTTCTGTTTTCTTAAAGATTAATTCATAAGCAGGAACTAAAAAACAAATAATGGGAATAATTGCATTTAAATAATCATATTCATTTGAAGTCATTCATTTCTTCTTTCCTCGAATATAGCTGAAAGTAAAGCACCGACAAAAATTCCAAACGAAAAGGATATTAAAATTATAGAGATTATAGTCATTTCTAAGTAAATATAATTACAGCAAATCCGTGTATTGGTACGTATGCTGTGATAGCAGTTAAACAGAAAGAAATACCGCAGGTGAGAAAAGTTTTTCCAAACTGAGACACTACCTAATTTTAGGAGTTATAAAAATTCCTTTTAAAAGTTTTATATTCGTCCAATTTAACTAAATAAAAATTACAAAACATTTTATGAAGGCATGGAAAGAATATCAGCAAAAGAACAAAGAAAGATTCTTGAATGAAATGATGGAACTGCTACGGATACCGTCCGTAAGCGCAAAAAGTGAAAATAAAAAGGATATGGCTTTGTGCGCTGAAGCTGTTAAAAAAAGTCTCCTTGATTCCGGAGCTGATAAAGCAGAAGTGATGCAAACAGAGGGATTCCCTGTTATTTATGCAGAAAAAATCGTTGATAACACCAAACCTACTGTTTTGGTTTATGGCCATTATGATGTGCAGCCTGCCGAACCTCTGGAACTTTGGCACAGCAAACCTTTTGAACCGGTGATAAAAGATGGAAAAGTATATGCCCGAGGTTCTGCCGATGATAAAGGACAATTTTTTATGCATGTAAAAGCATTGGAAATGATGGTAAAAACAAACACCATGCCTACCAATATTAAATTTATAATTGAAGGGGAAGAAGAAGTAGGCTCCCCTAATCTAGGAAAATTTGTAAAAGAGAATAAAGATCTCCTAAAAGCAGATGTAATCCTAATAAGTGATAGCTCTTTGTTAAGCATGAAAAATCCTTCTTTGGATGTTGGTGTTCGTGGATTATCTTACATAGAAGTTGAGGTTACGGCTGCTAAAAGAGATTTGCACAGCGGCACTTATGGAGGCGCTGTGGCTAATCCGATTACGGTTCTGGCAGAAATGATCGCAAGCTGCCACGATAAAAATAATCACATTACTATTCCCGGCTTTTATGATGACGTTTTGAAAGTTTCCAAAAAAGAAAGAGAGTTAATGGCCAAAGCGCCTTTCGATGAAAATGAATATAAAAAAGAAATAGGTATCAAAGAATTATGGGGAGAAAAAGGGTATTCAACCATTGAAAGAACAGGAATCAGGCCAACATTAGAAGTTAATGGAATCTGGGGAGGATACCAGGGCGAAGGCGCAAAAACGGTTTTGCCGTCAAAAGCTACTGCAAAAATCTCTGCGAGGTTGGTTCCTAATCAATCTTCAAAAAAAATGACCAAAATACTGATAAATTATTTTAAATCCATAGCACCCGCGTCTGTAACAGTAAAGGTATTTGAACATCATGGCGGAGAACCTTATCTCACTCCTATTGACAGTAAAGGATACGAGGCTGCAAAAAAAGCGATAGAAACCACTTTTGGAAAAACTCCTGTTCCTGTTCGCGGCGGTGGCAGTATTCCTATTTCCACTATTCTTGAAAAAGAATTAGGGGTGAAAATAATTTTCATGGGTTTCGGGCTTGATAGTGATAATCTTCATTCTCCCAACGAAAAATACGGAATTGCCAATTTCAATAAAGGCATAGAAACCATTCCATATTTTCATAAATATTTCGCGGAACTTTTTTCTAAATAATAGAGAATAGTAAATCTCTTAGAACAAAAAATATCTTGGAAATCTTCACTCCTTCTGCTTCTGTTATTGAGGTCTATCAGGAGCTTAGATTTTTTTTACCCTATCTGATAAATCATTTTATGTTATTATGCGGAAAAAATTGTCTAAAGAATAAAGTGGCGAATGATTTTAAACTTAGTATATAAAAATCTTACCTCTATATTGTACTTTTGCGCACATTAATAACAACTAAATTTATTACATGACAGACCTTTTTGAAAAGATGAAGAAAGATGCGGGTCCAATAGGTACTCATCTCCAAAGAGCTCACGGATACTTTGCATTCCCAAAATTAGAAGGGGAATTAGGAAATAGGATGATATTTCGCGGAAAAGAAAAAATAGTATGGAGTTTAAATAATTACCTGGGATTGGTAAATCATCCTGAATCAAGAAAAGTGGATGCCCTAGCGGCCCAAAAATGGGGTATGGGAAATCCTATGGGTTCGAGAATGATGAGTGGTAACACTACCATGCATGAAGATCTTGAGAAGGTGCTGGCTGATTTTGTGAGCCGCGAGGATGCGATGCTCCTTAATTTCGGTTACCAGGGTGTAATGAGCTGTATTGATGCTTTGGTTAATCGCCACGATATAATTGTTTTCGATGCAGAAGCACATGCATGCCTTATGGATGGTATCAGAATGCATATAGGTTATACGTATAAATATAAACACAATGATGTAGAGGATTGCGAAAAGCAATTGCAACGCGCAGAAAAAATGGCTGAAAAGACGGGTGGAGGAATATTGGTGGTTACAGAGGGTGTATATGGTATGAGTGGTACGCAGGGAAAAATCAAACAAATAGTTGCTTTAAAAAGTAAATATAATTTCAGGATTCTAATAGATGATGCGCATGGCTTTGGGTCAATGGGTGCCACCGGCGCAGGCACGGATGAAGAACAAGGCTGTCAGCAAGAAGTTGATCTTTATTTCAGCACGTTTGTAAAAAGCATGGGAAGCATCGGAGCTTTTATCAGTGGCCCCAGAGATATCATCAATTACTTACGCTATAACGTACGCTCCCAGATTTTTGCGAAGAGCCTTCCTTTAATAGTGGTTGAAGGAATGCTGAGAAGAATGGAAATGCTGAAGACCATGCCGGAATTAAAAGAAAATTTGTGGCACATTGTAAACAGGCTTCAGACGGGGTTAAAAGAAAAAGGGTTTGATATTGGAAAAGCAAATAGCCCCGTAACTCCTATTTATATGAAAGGAGGTTTACCCGAAGCAACTAACATGGTAGTGGATCTTCGTGAGAATTATAATATTTTTTGCTCGGTCGTTGTTTTTCCTGTTATTCCAAGAGGGGAAATCATATTTAGAATAATCCCTACTGCAGCTCATACAGATGAAGACGTAGATATCACATTAAAAGCTTTTGAAGAAACAAAAAAGAAACTGGATGCGGGTAAATATAAGGCAGATGAAATTCCAAATATGTCTGATGCTGGGTATGGGATGAAAGGGGAATCATAAAAAAACCAGGCAGCTATGATACTGCCCGGTTTCTTAAAAACATCAACCATTTAATCTTACATCTTAAAAATCAAAGAATCTATCATATAGTCGGAGGTTGAGGTAAAATGGTTGCTTTTGTAATATTTTATAAAAAATGACATAAAAAAATTAACTCTTCAGTTTTTATATTACCTCAGAAAAAAAATCCCAAATAATACATTTAGTCTATATCAAATTAGAATCAATTTTTATGAGTCTGAAAGCATTCTTATCTTCTTTCAATAACAAATTTATTTTTTTAAAAAGATCTTTTGGCAATAAACCATTTAAGTTACTGGATATTGGAGCAGGCAATCACTCCGCCACAAAAACAAAAACGGTTTTCCCTCTGTGTGAGTATCATGGAGTAGATATGGAAAAAGATTACAATAACAGCAAAGAAGATTTTTCTTTGATGAAAGCATTTTATGAAATGGATCTAACCAGATTGGAGTTTTCTTCAATTCCAGAAAATTATTTTGATGGAATTTGGATGGTTCATGTGATTGAACATTTGTATAATGGTGATGATGTAATTAAAGGATTGTTACCCAAACTAAAAAGTGGCGGATACCTATATATAGAATATCCTGGCGTCAAAAGTACAAGGCTACCATCAATGGATGGGACTTTAAATTTTAAAGACGATCCAACTCATGTGCGCATTTATTCCGTCAAAGAGTTGTCAGATTTGTTCGAATCAAAGTATTGCAAAGTTTTAAAAGGTGGCACCCGTCGAAATTTCTGGTATATGATGGCTATGCCTCTTAGGATTATATTGTATGTTTTAAAAAGAAAAAAAATACAAGGAAATGTTTTTTGGGATGTACTGGGCTTTGCTGAATATGTATGGGTTCAAAAAAAATGAATTTTACTGGATATTTCCTTTCTTCAAACTCTCAAATCTTACAGTCTCCACCTTCTAAATTTTTTTCGGTAAAAGTGATTGATAATTTGCTCACGAAAATTATTTGTTTTGGAATATTGAAATAACAAATTTTTTTTATTAGTTTTGTGTTTTTGAATTAATTGCTTTTACCGTTTACCATAACTGTTTCTTATCTTTCATATAGTTTTATCTACTTATTACTAATTATTATTTTATGGAAATTGAAAAATCTATTTTAGGACTAATAACTACTATTGGTATTTTATTTTCTATTCAAACAAACCTCAGTTCTTGCAAGAAAGAAATACAGGTATAATCGCTTAGGTCGCACGTTTTCTTTTCCTTCCTAACCTGGCCGTATTGGTGTTTACCATTTTTCTAATAATCACATCAAAAATTGTATCTACCCTATTTCTTCTGTTATAGCGAAAATGGTATTCATCTAAATAT
>DATKQQ010000316.1:0-6391 GCA_035532615.1 Hanamia sp. | reverse complement strand
TTGAACCAGCGACCCTCTGATTAACAGTCAGATGCTCTAACCAACTGAGCTAGGGAGGAATATTATGTTTCAACTTTTTTGCGCTGTTTAAACCAGCCGCCCTCTGATTAACAGTCTGACATTCTAAACTTCCCGATAGCTATCGGGATCTAAGGAGAAATATCAAAAACTATCACTTTCCCTTTTTACGGGGGTGCAAAAATAGAGATTTTTGCTTTGTAACAAAAATTGATTTTTTAGCAGAGACAATCTCCTGTTTTTTATCAATAAAATCCTTCTTATATCAGCGTCTTTTTTTAGGTGATACCCCTTTATTTTCGTAAATTTGCAAATAGTTTTTTAACAAACAAAAACTTTTTTATCCCTCTAATATGACAGAAGATATCGCAGAAGTTATGCTCCCTAAAATTGATAGCTATGGTGCAGACAGTATCCAGGTACTCGAAGGGCTTGAAGCAGTAAGAAAAAGACCCGCAATGTATATTGGAGACGTAGGTAACAAAGGGTTTCATCACCTGGTATATGAAGTAGTTGATAACTCAATTGATGAAGCGCTTGCCGGTTATTGTAACAATATTACAGTTACTATCAATGAAGATAATTCAATAACCGTTGAAGATGACGGCCGTGGTATTCCTACCGGCATTATGAAAAAAGAAGGACGAAGCGCTTTGGAAGTGGTGATGACCGTTCTCCACGCAGGTGGTAAGTTTGATAAAAATACTTACAAAGTGAGCGGCGGATTACATGGTGTAGGTGTAAGCTGCGTAAATGCGCTTAGCTCTAAATTTCATGTAACTGTAAATCGTGATGGAAAAGTTTTTGAACAGGAATATGCAAAAGGAATTCCTCAATATAATGTGCGGGAAATAGGTCAAAGTGATACCACAGGAACTACAATCAGGTTCTGGCCGGATACTTCCATCTTCATTGTTTCAGTTTATAATCGTGATATCCTTGAAAGCAGGTTAAGAGAGCTTTCATTTTTAAATAGAAAGATTAAAATAGTTCTTAATGATCTTCGCGAGAAAGACGATGAAGGAAAGACTTATTCAAAAACATTTTATAGCGAAGGAGGAATAGTAGAATTTGTAGAATTAATTGATAAAAATGGTAGCCGCCAGCCATTGCTTCCAACCATTATTTATTGTGATGGCTATGATACCGGTAGTAATGTAACAGTGGAAGTAGCCATGATGTACAATACCGGTTACCAGGAACACTTATTCAGCTATGTAAATAACATTAACACCATTGAAGGGGGCACTCATGTTTCGGGCTTCCGTCGTTCAATTACCCGTGTATTTAAAAGCTATGGTGAAAAAGAAGGCATGTTTGAAAAGGCCAAAGTAGAAATAGAAGGCGATGATTTTCGTGAGGGGCTTACTGCTGTTATTTCCGTAAAAGTCCCGGAACCTCAATTTGAGGGACAAACAAAAACAAAACTTGGCAATAATGAAGTAATGGGTGTCGTAGATTCTACTTTAAGTAGGGTTTTATCTGCATTTCTTGAAGAAAACCCAAGAGATGCAAAGACCATTATTCAAAAGGTTATTTTAGCCGCACAGGCTCGAGCTGCTGCTAAAAAAGCCCGGGAAATGGTACAGCGCAAAAGTGTGCTTACAGGTGGTGGCCTCCCTGGAAAACTAGCGGATTGTAGCGACAAAGACCCTTTTCGTTGTGAATTATTTTTAGTAGAAGGAGATTCCGCCGGAGGCACTGCAAAGCAGGGAAGAGACAGAAGTTACCAGGCCATTCTTCCATTACGTGGTAAAATATTAAATGTGGAAAAAGCCATGGAACATAAAATATATGATAATGAAGAAATCAGGAATATGTTCACAGCGCTTGGTGTAAAAATTGGTACTCCGGAAGATCCCAAGGCTCTTGATGTAAGTAAGCTCCGTTATCATAAACTCATTATTATGACGGATGCTGATGTGGATGGAAGCCATATCGCAACACTCATCCTAACCTTTGTTTTCAGGTATATGAAAGAGTTGGTAGAGCAGGGATTTGTATATCTGGCCCAACCGCCTTTATATCTTTTGAAAAAAGGGAAGGAGCAGGCTTATGCTTTTAATGATGAAGACCGAAAAGCCTGGATTCAACAGGTAGCAGCGGGAAAAGAAGATTCTGTACACATACAACGTTATAAAGGTTTGGGAGAAATGAACAGCGAACAGCTTTGGGAAACCACAATGAATCCTGCAACACGTACTTTGAAACAGGTAACTATTGATAGCGCTGTAGAAGCGGATGGAGTTTTCAGCATGTTGATGGGCGATGATGTACCACCACGTAGGGAATTTATTGAAACTCATGCAAAATATGCAAGATTAGATGTGTAAATTTGGCTCCATAAATAAACTTCAAATCTCTTTTGAAATACAATCAGGCAACATTAAATAAATTAGAAAATATTCTTGAAGAGGCCGGTTATATTGTACGATACGAACGCGGCTCTTTTCAAAGTGGATATTGCATTTTGGAAGATAAGAAAGTAGTGGTCCTCAATAAGTTTTTAATTCCGGAAGGAAGGATCAATACCTTATTTGATATTATTCCGGGTATAAATATTAACTATGATTTGCTTACCCATGATTCTCAAAAATTATACGACGAGTTGATGGCGAAAACTACTGGCATAGAAAAATAAATTTCCTGATTTTTTGCAGCATTGAAGGATTTATTCTTTCTTAATTTTTATTCCTTCTTTCATCTCTTTCAAAAAATTTGATAGCTTTGAAAAGTGAGTTATCCTGATCTTAGAATTACATTTCTTGGCACCGGCACAAGCGGTGGTGTTCCTATGATCGCCTGCGGCTGCTATGTGTGCACTTCTACAAATGAAAAAGATAAGAGATTACGAAGTAGCATTTTACTTCAAAGCAATCTAACCTCGTTAATAGTTGATACCACACCCGATTTTCGTACGCAAATGTTGCGTGAAAATGTAAAAAAATTAGATGCCGTAATTTTTACTCATCCTCATAAAGACCACATTGCAGGACTTGATGACATAAAAGCCTATAATTTTTTTCAGCATAAACCAATGGAGATATATGCGAATGAACTTACGCAGGAAGCGCTGCGAAGGGAATATTATTACATTTTTACCAAAGAAAAATACCCCGGGATACCTGATGTAAATATGCATACGATAATTAATGAACCTTTTTTAGTTGGCGATATTCCTGTAATTCCCATTCTTGTGTATCATTTGAAAATGCCGGTTTTCGGTTTTCGATTTGGAGATTTTACTTATATCACTGATGCCAACAGGATAGATAATGCTGAAAAAGAAAAAATAAAAGGAAGCAAAATTCTTGTAATAAATGCGTTGAGAAAAAAAGAACATATATCGCATTTTAATCTTCAACAGGCAATCGACCTGGTAGAAGAATTGAATATTCCAAAAGCATATTTCACCCACATAAGCCACCAACTTGGTCTTCACGATGAGATTAATAAAGAATTACCTCCAAATATTAATTTGGCCTGGGATGGATTGAAGATAGATTTAGCGGGGGAATAATTTTCTTTTCAATTTTTTTTTAAAATAGAAATCTTTTTAAAATTAATGCTAACTTTCTTCAAAAGAGATCATTTATGTGGCAACAGTTTCTAAAAGATTATTTCAATTTTACAAAGAAGGAAAGAAGAGGAATTATTTTTATCATTTGTATCATCCTGGTAATAATAATTCCACCCCTGTTCTTTCCCTATTTTAATAAGGGAAAAACAGATACCACTCAATTTGAAAAAGAAATTGCACAATTGCGCGTGGATTCTTCTGCTAAAAAATATTATTCAAAAAATGATGATGAATATTACAATGATTATACACCATCCGAAAAAAAATATGAAACCAAAACTAAAGCAGAAGTTTTTTTCTTTGATCCTAACTCAGCTTCTGTTGCTGACTGGATAAGGCTTGGCATAAGAGAAAAGACAGCAAACACAATTCAAAAATACATTTCTAAAGGCGGTAAATTTTATAAACCGGAAGATATCAAAAAGATTTGGGGATTAAGCCCAAAAGATGCTGAACGATTAATGCCTTATGTCTCCATAAAAGAAGTGAAAAAAGAATATCCTCAATATGAGCAAAAAGAATATTCTGATAAAAAAAATTATTCAACAAAAAATACAGTACTAAAAATTGATATCAACCTTTCGGATACTTCCCAGTATATTGCCCTGCCTGGCATTGGAAGTAAGCTTTCAAAAAGGATCATTGCTTTCAGGGAAAAACTGGGTGGTTTTTATTCTATTGATCAAATAGGAGAAACCTATTTGCTTCCTGACTCTACTTTTCAAAAAATAAAGCAATACTTAGTTCTTAATAGTAAAGCAATAAAAAAGATAAATATCAATTCAGCTTCTGTGGAAGAAATGAAATCGCATCCTTACATAAGGTATAATATGGCAAATGCTATTTTTCAATATCGCCAGCAGCATGGGAGTTTTAATTCTGTTGCCGAGATAAAAAAGATTATGATGGTAACGGATGATTTTTATAATAAAGCTTCTCCTTATCTTACTATAGAATAATTTTTTTAATAATTTAAAAGTATCTTACAGCATACAACGATTATTTAAGATTCCAGCTTTATTCTTAGAATAATCTTCCGGAAATCTTATCATAAATAATTTTAAATTAAAACATAGGAAAGACTAATCATATAATTCCCTTTAAATTGCAACACATAAAATAATTTAGAAGTATGGATTTTGCGACTAATGAAATAACCGAACAAGTAGCACAAACCGCAAGGGAATTTGCCAATCAATTTATCAGACCCGATCTGATGGCTTGGGACGAAAAACAGGAATTTCCTTTGCATATATTTAAAGAACTGGGCAAGTTAGGTTTGATGGGTGTGTTGGTTCCTGAAAGATATGGAGGAAGTGGTTTAAGTTATTTTGAATACAGCGCAATTATACAAGAAATCTCAAAAGTTTGTGGTTCGATTGGATTGTCTGTTGCTGCGCATAATTCGTTATGCACTGGGCATATCCTTGCATTTGGAAATGAAGAACAAAAAATGGAGTATTTGCCCAAACTCGCTACAGCACAGTATTTAGGTGCATGGGGTTTAACAGAACCCAATACCGGAAGTGATGCCGGGAATATGCAATGTATGGCTGTAAAAGAGGGAGATGAATGGGTAATTAATGGTACCAAAAACTGGATCACGCATGGAAAAAGCGGGGATGTTGCAGTGGTAATATGCCGCACCGGCCAATCGCGAACAAAGGATAATTCTACTTCGTTTATCATCCCTCGTGGTACTAAAGGATTTGCCGGAGGCAAAAAAGAAAATAAACTGGGAATGCGAGCCAGCGAAACCGCTGAAATGATTTTTACTAATTGCAGGATACCTGATTCTTCACGTATGGGAGAAGTGGGTGATGGTTTTGTACAGGCCATGAAAGTACTTGATGGAGGTCGTATTTCTATCGCATCATTGGGACTTGGAATGGCGAAAGGAGCATACGAAGCCTCCCTCAAATATGCCAAAGAAAGGCATCAGTTTGATAAGCCGATTGCCGATTTTCAGGCAATATCATTTAAACTGGCAGATATGGCTACTGAAATAATGGCTGCGGAATTATTGATAGACCAGGCATGCGATCTTAAAATTCGTGGCGAAAAAGTAACCAAAGAGTCGGCAATGGCAAAATATTACGCCAGTGAAATTGCGGTAAAAGTGGCAACCGATGCCGTTCAGATTTTTGGAGGATACGGATACACTAAGGATTTCCCGGTAGAAAAATTTTACCGCGACAGTAAATTATGTACTATTGGCGAAGGCACCAGCGAAGTACAAAAAATAGTGATAGCAAGAGAAACATTGAGATAGAGATTTAATCGTAGGCTCCACATAATGAAATAATCTACAATGAGCTTTTGTTTGGAGGATAAGTGTAGCCTAGGCCTAATTTTCGCAAGGTTTTTTTATTATACATACAAGGTTAATGGCGCCTAGAAATGCAACGAAGATTTGCTTTTCTTTCAATAATTTTTTTATATATACTGGTTTAACCATTTATAAATAAAAAAAAGTTATAGTGCCAATATTAATAATTCTTACCGTTCACTTTTATCTTTTTCAATCGTCTAATATCTTGAAAATTTAAAAAACAATTTTTATGAAAAAGATATTAATAATAATGATTTCCCTTGCAATGTCAATGGGAGCATTTGCCCAAAGAAAAGGATTTTATAGGCCCCGGGCTTATATTTAGTGTCAGCAAGAAAACGCCTGATTTTCCTGTTCAGGTATGATTTTTCACTGACCTGATATTCAGATTTTATAAATCGGTTGTAATTTTTTATAAAAAAATAAAACCTTATTATTATAAGTTATAATATAGCTGCACT
>DATKQQ010000315.1:0-2090 GCA_035532615.1 Hanamia sp. | reverse complement strand
ATGTCAGGTTATGAACACCCCCCTGTGTACTACAAGCCCACCTGAAAAACGAATCCCTTTACCAGCAAGGGTTGTGGAATTTAATTGCTGAAAAATACCCAAAAGAAAAAGAAAATTGGCGTTTTCGCTGCAATGTGGGTTGAGTTATTTATTCGCTCAATCAATGAATGGATGGACAAAATCAGAAAAAACCTGAAGATTGAAAGAAGGTAAATACCTATGTTGCCAAGCATACATTTTCACAATTATGGAAAGATTGATTCATCTTTATAAGCGAATAGAAGAATTGCTAACTGATGATAAAATTAATAACCCCATAAAATTTAATATTGTTTCTAGTTTTTGTTCACTGATTAAAGAAGTGTTCTACACCAATCTTAACAATAAAAATAATAATAATAATAATAATGGTATAATTGTTTGTATAGCTTCGATTAGTTCATTAAATAAGTTGATTGCTCAGAAAAAATATAAGAAGGAATTTGTTAAAGAGATATTCGAATTACTTGAATTTATTTGCAAATCACTAATTGAATCAGAGAATGAAACCCTTACTAATAAGGCTCTATGAGCATATTATCATATTGCAAAAGACCAACTGAATTTTAACACTCCAAAAGAATCAGAAATTTGGCAACAGTCTGATGATCCGGAATTTTATGCACTCCCGTTACAAACGCCTGAAGCTTTTGAAAAGGATTCTCTTTTTGATTTACTAACCGAGTTTACATCTTATCAATTAAATAATACTGTTGAACAAAGTTTTCTTTGCAAAAACTATCATATTACTGAAGATTGTGTAGAAATACTTTCTTCATTTGTTGAAATGATTTCTTGGTCGCAAAATTTAGGTGATTTGCAAAAACACACAATTGGAAGCATGTTGGCATTCCATAGCGTATCGGCAATAAAAAGATTTTCGACAATAGATACAGGTAATAGAACAAATTGCATGCGCTTATATTTAGGAAATTCATTTGTTGTTGATTTATTGAAAGAAAATACTCTTTTTTCTAAATCAGTTTTTTCAGATTATATTGATCTATTAGATTATTTATTTGCTAAGGACAAATTATTTTCATATGAACTCGAAAACTGTATCGGGCTTGGAAGATTAATAGTTGCTTATTCTAATGAAATACCAACTGCGCATGAGAACTTGAAAGAATTTTTAAATGTCTTAAATAAAATAAAGCATAAAAAGGTTTCAAATAAAATAGACAGGGAAATTGTAGACATCGCAAAAAATGGTATTAAATCCTTCTTATCAATAATGACAACAAGAAATATTCAATCTCAAAAATTAAAAGACTTAATCTTACAATTCACTTAAAATACCTAGACTGAAAGCCTCGCAAGACTACTGCACATAAGAACAAAAGATTTTGTGCAATTGGGGCTTGACAGAAATAAAATCATCAGCAGAGCAAATCCAAACTTTATATACGGTGGATGTAAGTCTATTTCCCCACTTCGCCGTAACCGTTCCTTCCTAACTCAAAATTCAATATCTAACGTTTGCGCGTAAACGCCTTTTTTAAAAGTTTTACTATAACTGATGCAGTACCGTTTGAAACACAATAAAACTACAAGACAATTGCATTCCTAACTTATATCTTACCTACGGATAATGTCGGGGTTAAATGGTTATTTAAATAAATGTTCAATTACTTCAGCTATAATTTTTAATAATTCAACATCAACGTTCTTTTGGTTGGCTATCTCACCATAGGGAATAAGGCCCCTGTAGTTTCCCTCTTCATCCGGTTCAAATACTATAATTTGCTCATCCACTTCTACACTGAATTTGTGAGTGTATCCGGTTACCAGCAATGATGCTTTCAACATAAGCTGCTGACCCTTGTGTTCAACCGGTAATTCAAATTCCTGTTCCATAAATCATGCATTAAAATTGTACTTTGCAGTATCCAAATTTATACGTTTAAAAGCAATAATCTTAATAGCTCTTGCATAATTGTTAAATGATTACAATTAGTTTTATTAACCCAGTCATATATACCATATGTGGTACAGGTTCCTTAATATTTTCTTCTTTGTTTTTCACACAATATTCACGCTGTTTAATATCG
>DATKQQ010000314.1:0-44557 GCA_035532615.1 Hanamia sp. | reverse complement strand
ACCTTGGGTATAATCATTGAGGATATCGATATGGCTATTACCAAAGTTATCAATCAAAACGGGATGGCCGGAATCCTGGAGCTTTTATCTCCGGAAGCAAAAATAATTTTAACCTAATTTATGTGCGAAACTTAAGTAAATTTTTATTTCAAGGTTTACTCTTTTGCCAATCGCCTGATATCTGAAACTTCGGGTACATTTTTTGAGTAACTAACAGCTACGGAGTTTATCATGGCTCTGCCAGCTTCCTTGTAAAATGAGCACGCTTTTGGGTGAAATAACTTTTATCATCTTGATAAAAAATCCAACAACAGGTTTCCAGCTTTTTCAAAACGTCTTCACCCACCAAGCCGTTACCGCCCGTGATAATTACTTTTATTGGAAACATTTTCATTTTATTATAGTTACAAAGTTCGAGAGAAAATAGTGAAGAATATTTTTGAATTTGTAAAATTACCTTTACCCATGGATTATTTCCTATGCCGGTTCAAGACATGACATGTACCGTCAGAACCATTAATCGCAATTCTCACTTACTTTTGCAAAATGATCGCGATAGATGATATCCTGGTAAGTGACGAAATTGTAGAGAAGCACTTTGTATGCGACCTGGAAAGATGCAAAGGAGGCTGTTGCGTTGAAGGAGATGCCGGCGCCCCACTTGAAAATCAGGAATTGAAAGAATTGAATGCTGTATATGATGCAGTGCTGCCCTACCTTTCAAACGAATCTCACATAATTTTAAAGACCGAAGGAAAATATATGTATGATAAAGAATTCGGTTGGGTAACGCCAACATTAAGTAACGGAATGTGTGCTTATGGACATTTAGATAAAAACGGAATTGTAAAATGCGGAATTGAGCAAGCCTATAATGACGGAAAAATAAAATGGAAAAAGCCAATCAGTTGTCACCTGTTTCCTGTAAGAATAAAAAAAATAAAAAATGGGGAACTGGTTAATTACGAACCGCGTGAAGAACTCTGTAAAGCCGCTTGTAACCTCGGAGAAAAATTAAAAATACCTGTCTATCAATTTTTAAAAGAACCCCTGATCCGCAAATATGGTAACCGTTTTTACGAAGCGCTCGCAGCCACAGCGCAACATTTAGAAACACAACCTTAAATTATATTTGACCCAAAACATACTATGCATAAAATCTCCGTTTTACTTCTTTCTATAATTCTCTTTTCACTTGGATCCTGCCGTGAAAACAAAGCCAATATTGATAACAACCTGAAAATATATTTTGATTCTTCTCATGTAGATGGATGTTTTTCATTTTTTGATAATCAATTAGGCGGTATTACCGTTTATAATATGAAACTGGATACAGAGCGGCTTTCGTCCGGCACTTCTTTCAAAATTCTTAACTCTTTGATCGGCATTCAGGCAGGTAAGATTGCTAATGAAAACTCAGCGCTTTCAACAGATAGTGCTCATAACCAAAATCTCACATTTAAGGAAGCATTTCATAATTCTTCTATCCCCTTTTTCCAACTCTTAGCACGGCAGATCGGAAGAGATACTATGAAATTATGGGTTGATTCGCTGCACTATGGCAACAAAAAAATCATTGGCCCCATAGATTCATTCTGGCTCAATAATCATTTAAAAATTTCTCCTGATGAACAATTAGGTTTTGTGAGTAAATTATATTTTGAGCAATTACCTTTTCAAAAATATGCTCAGCAAATGGTGCAGGACCAAATGTTGCAGGAAGATAATACCCTTTATCAGTTAAGCTATGCTACGGGCTCCGGCATTGATGAAAATGATAATTCCTTTGGCTGGGTATTGGGATGGATTATCGAAAACCGTCACATTTATTTCTTTGTTACTTATATTAGATCACCCGATAAAAGTATTGACATGAAAGCCTCTGGTATCCATATTTCCAAAGCTATTTTAAAAAAAATGGGGTTTTTTAAAGGTGAAAGATGAAAAAATGAGGGCAATAGATAAACAACAATTTAACATTGAACAACGAAGCAATTAATGATTCGTTTTTAATTTAGCAAAATAGAAATGCTCCATTTTCAGTACATACAATATTTTATTGCGTTAGTTGCCGTACCATTGATGATTTTTTTCTACTTTCTGATAATAAAATGGAAGAAAAAGACAGAAAGAAAAATAGGAGATCCCAGGCTGGTAAAAGAATTAACTTCACAATATTCTTCCAAAAAGTTTTCGGCAAAATTCATATTATTCATTGCTGCATTTGTGCTTTGTGCTTTTGCGGTGGCCGGTCTTGTAAAGCCCGATGGCACTCAAAAAATTAACCGAAAAGACACAGACCTGATGATAGCGCTTGACGTGAGTAACAGTATGCTGGCAAATGATATACAGCCCAGCAGACTTGTACGTGCCAAACAATTAATTTCAAAGATCATTGATAATTTACCTGACGACCGTATAGGACTTGTCATATTTGCAGGACGCGCTTATTTGCAAATGCCGTTAACTATTGACCACGAAGCAGCAAAAATGTATTTATCAATAGCCACACCTGCCGATGTACCTACCCAGGGAACCGTATTTAGCGATGCCTTACAAATGTGTGAGGCTTCATTCAATCCTAATGATAAAACTTTTAAATCAGTTCTTCTGATAAGCGATGGAGGAGACCATGGTGATGATGCTATAAAAGTTACAAAACAATTAGCCAAGGAGGGAATTATGGTTAACACGGTTGGCATTGGTTCTCCCGAAGGCGCGCCAATATTAAATCCATCAACCGGACAATATTTAAAAGACGATAAAGGTCAGACAGTAATTGCTAAATTAAATCAAAAAGAATTGAGTGATATTGCCGAAGCAGGTCACGGCATTTATCAGTTATATTCCAATACCGATGCCGTAGCGGCAAAAATTAAAAAACAATTGTCTGGTATAGCTACTGAAGCCAATTCCAGTGATAGTTCCTATACTGCTTTCAAACAATATTTTCAATTTTTTTTAGGGGCAGCATTTATCTTATTATTAATAGAATTTTTTCTTTCTGAGAAAAAGAAAGTACGATTAAGAGGAGGAGTAGCCATGATGTTTTTTATGGCATTGAGCCTTTCTTCTTTTTCACAAAGTGCCAATTCCTCAATTTTAAAAGGAAATAAAGCTTACCAAAAAAATAATTACAATGAGGCCGCAGATGAATACCGGGACGCACTGAAAAATTCGGAAAATAATGTTACTGCCGATTACAACCTGGGTAATGCGCTTTATAGAAAAAATAATACAGACGAAGCCGTAGAATCTTACGATAATGCGATTGCACACACTTCTGATAGCGCTTTAAAACAAAAAGCATTTTATAATAAAGGGGTTGCCTTACAAAAAGCCAAAAAACTTCCTGAATGTATCAATGCTTATGAAAACGCGCTTATACTAAATCCGAATGATGAGGATGCCAGGCAAAATCTGCAACGTGCGCTAAAAGAACAAAATAACCAAAAACAAAATCAGAAACAAAATAAAAATAAAAATAAAAATAAAAATAAAAAGAAAAAGAAACAGCAACCTAAACAACAACCACAAAATAATCAGCAAAAAAATAATCAGCAACAGCCTCCACCTCCAAAAATCTCAAAACAGGATGCTATTGAAAAATTAAAATCACTGCTCGAAAATGAAAAACAATTGCAGGATAAAATGCAAAAGATGAATAGAGTAGCGGTGCCGAATAGCCCTGAAAAGAATTGGTAATTAATATCTACCATATTATCTTAATAAAACTCACGATATTTGCAATAAAGTTGCTACTCTAAAGTTTTTATTTCTGAAAAAATAGTAAAATTTTCTGTTCACCATGAAAGATTTCTCTTATATAACCGGCTCACATCCTTCCTATATTGAAAATTTATATAATGATTTTATAAAAAATCCTGAAAGTGTGGATGTGGATCTCAGAAAATTCTTTGAAGGATTTGACTTTGCCATTTCCAACAAGAATGGACATTCAAAGACTACCGAAAGCACACCTGTAAGTGAAGTTTCAGTTGGTAATCTTAATAAAGAATTTGCGGTATATCAACTTATTCTTGCTTACCGCAAAAAAGGACATCTTGTTTCAAAAACGAATCCTATAAGAGAAAGAAAAGATCGCCGCGCCAATCTGGGACTTTCCTATTTTGGACTTGATGAAAGAGACCTCAATACTCAGTTCGAGGCAGGGAAATTTACCGGAACCGGTAAGGCCACTTTGCAAGATATCGTTGCTCATTTAAAAAAATGTTATACAGAATCAGTAGGTTTTGATTTTGATTCTGTAAATGATCCCAAAAAAATTGATTGGATTATTAATGCTGCTGAACATACCATGCTGGAACCAGTTCCTTTAGATCAGAAAAGAAGGATTCTCCAGAAATTGAATGAAGGAGTAATGTTCGAAAAATTTCTTCATACAAAATATATAGGTCAAAAAAGATTCTCACTTGAAGGCGGTGAGAGTACCATCGCTGCTTTGGATGCCATCATCAATACTGCGGCCGATCATGAAGTTCAGGAAGTGGAAATAGGTATGGCTCATCGGGGAAGACTAAATGTGCTTGCCAATATTCTGGGTAAAACTTATGAGCAGATATTTACCGAGTTTGAAAGCAATTCAAAAGTAGATTCTACCATGGGAAGCGGAGATGTGAAATACCACAAAGGTTATAGCAGTGAAGTAAAAACTATTAATGGACAACCCCTGCATTTAAAACTCGCACCTAATCCTTCACATCTTGAAGCAGTAGATCCCGTAGTAATGGGTTTTGCAAGAAGTAAGGCAGATGTTATCTACAATAGTGATTATGATAAAATATTGCCAATTCTTATTCATGGAGATTCTGCACTTGCCGGTCAGGGCGTTGTTTATGAAGTACTTCAGATGAGTGGTTTGCAGGGATATCTTACCGGAGGTACTCTTCACTTTGTCATTAATAATCAAATTGGTTTTACCACCGATTTTGGGGATGCCCGCACCTCAGATTACTGTACTTCTATAGCTTCTTCAATTAATGCGCCTGTTTTTCATGTGAATGGAGATGATGTGGAGGCAGTAGTAAAAATTTCGCAGATAGCCACGATGTATAGGCAGGAATTTAATACTGATATTTTTATAGACATGGTTTGCTATCGCCTGCACGGACATAACGAAGGAGATGATCCTAAATTTACACAACCCGGTTTATATGCTCTAATTGAGAGGCAACCTAACCCACGTGAGGTTTACGTAGAATGGCTAAAATTACATGGAGAAGAAGGCGCAGCAAAAATTGCCAAAGAGATGGAACAAAAATATTGGAGCGATCTCCAGGAACGGCTTGATGAAATAAAACAAAACCCTTTACCTTATAGCTACCAAACACCGGAACTATGGTGGCAAAGCCTCAGAAAAGCCACTTCTACTGATTTTGACAGTTCACCCGTAACAGCTATTCCCAAAGCGGAAGTAGAAAAATTATTTCATTCTATTATGAAATGGCCTGATGATTTCACTCCTCTTAGGAAAATAAAAAAAATACTACAGGATAAAATTACTTTATACGAAAATGAAAAAAAATTTGACTGGGCCACCGGCGAATTGCTGGCCTATGCAAGCATCCTGGATGAAGGCAAAGATGTTCGTATGAGCGGACAAGATGTAAGGCGCGGCACTTTCAGTCACAGGCACGCTGTTTTAAGAGATGAGAAAACTGACAAATATTATAATCGTTTGAACAACATTTCTGAAAAGCAGGGAAAAATGAGAATATGGGATTCTCTCTTAAGTGAATATGCGGTACTTGGATTCGAATATGGCTATGCCATGGCCAATCCAAATGCACTGGTATTGTGGGAAGCACAGTTTGGTGATTTTGCCAATGGTGCTCAGACAATGATAGACGAATTTATTTCGAGCACTGAACAGAAGTGGAATAGAATGAATGGGCTTACCGTTCTGCTTCCGCATGGCTATGAAGGACAGGGGCCAGATCATAGCAGCGGGAGAATAGAACGTTTTTTACAAATGTGCGCTGAATTGAACATGGTAATTACCAATGTTACCACTGCGGCCAATTTTTTCCATTGTCTCCGGAGACAACTGGCGTGGCCCTTCAGAAAACCGTTGATCAATTTTTCTCCCAAAGCAAACCTTCGCCATCCGGGAAGCAACAGTAAAATAGAAGAATTTACTTCGGGCGGTTTCAAAGAAGTAATTGATGACGAAAGCACCACAGAGAAAAATTTGATTACCAAAGTTCTTTTATGCTCCGGTAAAATATATTTTGATCTGCATGAAAAAAGAGAGAAAGAGAAACGGAAAGATATTGCCATTATCAGGCTGGAACAATTATATCCATTACCCCAAAATCAAATAGAATCCCTATATAAAAAATATAATAAAGCCATCTGGTATTGGGTGCAGGAAGAACCGTTAAATATGGGGGCAGCTTCATTTTTAAGAATGAATCTTTCTTCTATTAATTTTGGCGTTATCAGCAGGCAGTCAAGCGCTTCCACTGCAACCGGATATTCAAAAATTCATTCTGAGGAACAGGAAGAAATTCTAAATACCGCTTTTTCGATTTAATAGAATAAAGATTTGTTATTAGTTTATAACAGGCCGAATATTTATCTGAAGTTTTCTTTCTTATAAATATTTTTCAAACAAACTGAAAATTATTTTTTAACCATTTATCCGGAGAAGCAATTTCCAATCTGATTTCAAATGATGTAAAAATTAATTATCGAAAAATTGCAAATATATTTTTTCATTTAATTTGCATGCATTAATGACATGAAATTATAAGACTTTACAAAACATTACAAAATAGAATCACTAAATACTTTTACAAAAATTCATGTCAATCCTTATATTTTCTCTTATTGTTTTTTTTGGTTCTTTTATAGCAGGATTGTTAGGTTCATTGACAGGATTAGGAGGCGGAGTTGTTATTATTCCTATGCTTACACTTGTATTTAAGGTGGATATTCATTATGCCATTGGCGCTTCCCTGGTTTCTGTTATTGCCACTTCATCAGGCGCAGCCGCGGCTTATGTAAAAGAGGGATTTTCAAATATCAGGATAGGTATGTTCCTGGAAATAGCCACTACAATTGGAGCCGTTGTTGGAGCCATGATAGCTATTTATTCTCCTACCAGTATCATTGCAGTAATCTTTGGCATTGTTTTAATTTTTTCTGCGGTTATTTCGATGAAGAAAAAAAATGAAGTAATTCTTCAGAATGGCGGAGGAAGATTTTCTAAATTATTAAAGATGAATAGCTCCTATCCCACACCGGAAGGCAATGTGAAATATAGTGTGCAACATGTGCCCACTGGTTTTTTTATGATGGGAATAGCTGGGATTATTTCAGGTTTGCTGGGAATTGGTTCTGGCGCATTAAAAGTTATTGCCATGGATCATTTTATGAAATTACCCTTTAAAGTTTCTACAACTACCAGCAATTTTATGATTGGAGTTACGGCTGCAGCAAGCGCCGGTATTTATTTAGAGAGAGGTTATATTAATCCAGGACTTTCAATGCCTGTTGTGTTAGGCGTTATATGTGGAGCGTTCACAGGCTCAAAAATTCTTGTAAAAGCACAAACAAAATGGCTGAGAATCATATTTTCAATTGTTATCACTTTTCTGGCCATACAAATGATTTATAATGGGATCACAGGAAAAATATGAAATCAAAAAATAAAATATCGGATTATGATATTGAATCCGTGATGGGAACTTTACTTATCACAGGTGTTATTGTTTCGGGAGCCTTAATCCTTTTCGGAGGTATATATTACCTGACTCAATACGGATTCGGAAAGCCTGAATTCCATACATTTAGCGGCGAGCCTTCTGGTCTGCGTTCTATTAAACAGATATTTAATGGATTTATTCATTTTGATAGTTTATCCATTATTCAAATGGGGCTTCTGTTGTTAATTGCCACCCCGGTTTCGAGGGTTGTATTTGCGGTAATTGCTTTTCTTTTTGAAAAGGATTATTTATATGTAATTATATCTTTAATCGTATTGGTAATACTTATTTACAGCATTTTACACGTTCAATAATTTTCAGAAGACTTATTTATATTTCCATTTGTAAGCAAGAATTATGCAGGCAAAAACAAGCGTAATGCCGTTTGCAATCATTATAGGCAGGTCGTTTTCAAAAATTCCATAAATAAACCAAAGCAAAGTTCCGAATGAAAACAAAGAATACATTCCCATAGAAATGCCTGTTGTATTTCTTGTCTTTATGGTTTCTATTGCCTGTGGGACAAAGGAAGATGTAGTAAATATAGCTGCTACAAGCCCGATCATAGTAATTACATTCATGATTTTTCCCAAATTATTTGATACTTCAACCGAAATTCATTTCAGATTTCACCTGCGTTAAACCGTATTTCCAATAGGATTCTACAGTAGATACAAAATTTAATTCAATTATTTTATTACTATTTGAAAAGAGTAAAGTTAGGTTGGCATAAATTATTTTTCTTATATTCGGTTAAATATTTATCAAGTTGAAAGTTAAATTTTACGGAGTGAGGGGTTCTTTGCCTGTATGTGGCAGAGAATTCGAAAAATATGGAGGTAATACTACCTGTATAAAAATACTTCGTGAAAAAGTAAACCGGATTGCTGTTCTTGATGCCGGAACCGGAATTCGAAACCTGGGAAAGGATTTAATGGCGGAAGGAGTCTCTCAAAATATTATCAACATATTTTTCTCGCATTTTCATTGGGATCACATACAGGGATTTCCTTTTTTTGGACCCGCGTACAATCCGGAACAAAAAATCGGGATACACACCATGGGAAAAAGAAAGATTACTAATTTAAAGGAAATATTTACGACACAAATGCAAAAGGAATACTTTCCTATACAACTTGAAAAAATGGGGGCTCAATTTTATTTTTTTAGCCATGGAGATAAAGAAACAATTCATGGAGCTAACGTTAAATCTATTTCCCAGTTCCACAAGTTTCAGGGAGGATCTTATGGCTTCAGAGTAGATGATGAAAATGTTTCTTTGGTCGTATGTACCGATATTGAACATATCAATGGAATCGATAAAAATATAGTCAAATTTGCACAAGGCGCAGACTTGCTCATACATGACGGCCAATACACTCCTGAAGAATATGAGAAATTTAAAGGATGGGGGCACAGCACCTGGGAACAATGTGTGGAAATAGCTATAATGGCAAAAGTAAAAAGGCTTATTATTACCCATCACGATCCAGACCATAATGATAAATTTCTTGATTCAATTGAAAAAAAATGCAAAAAGATATTTCCTGACACCATGTTGGCTAAAGAAGGGATGGAAATTTCTGTTTAACCTAACAGGCCAAAGCCCACAGAACATTGCCGCCCACAAATTCGGTTGTTTTTAAGATGAATAAAATACATCCTACTCGTACTAAAGGAAAAATTAAATCAAAAATAGTGACCCGCAGAGACTCTAAGCCTCACAGATTGAGAATCCCTAAAAACATGCTTTTAGTTATTTTTAATTACTTCCAGTTATAATAAGCGGGACGTCATTCTTTGGTTGCCTTGATGATAAATTTAATTCGTACATATTAATACTCTCCATAAAAATGTCAATGATACGCACTTCGCTATCCGGTTCAATATTCTGGGGAATAGGATGCTTCGTTCTCTGTCATTTCCTTTTATGAATTGCATGTATAAATTTATAAAATCATATTTACATATATGCATTATAGTTATGCATTGACGGCATATTGTTTTTAGAGAACCTGACATTCCAATATATTTCTTCACAAATGAAAACTTAAGCAGGTTGCGAGGTCTCAAAGTGTGAATGATGTAACTAATTAATTGAATTGTGTAATACTTAATCCACTTAATGCAATGACCTTTGTAGTATTAAATTAAAAAAAGTAAACTAAATTAAAATGTACAATAGTAATTACTGGGGAATGAACATGATCTGGTGGTTCATTTGGGGAATGTTCCTATTCTGGATATTCTTTATTCCCCGTAGCATTCCAGGCCAGCGATTTAGAAAAGACTCACCGTTTGATATTTTGCGAAAACGGTTTGCTTCAGGATTAATCACCAACGAAGAATACCAGGAGAAGAAAAAAATTCTTGAAAATGATATATCGCAATTAAGCTAATGATTTTCGCAGGGTGTCTCTTTTTTTCAACACCACTCCAAATGTAGATTGACAATTCCCCTTACTTACGATGATTTCTGTAAAGTGATATTATAAAACAAAAAAAATAAATTTAAAATGAAAACAATTAAAATAAATAATCGCACCGCCGGATTTTTTTCCGTCGGCATTCTGTTACTCCTATCTTTTATGCTACCATCCTGTGCAAGGAAAATGTCATTCGAAACTTCAAACGTTGTTCCCGCTGCTGAGGGCTCGGTTAAGGTAAAGAAAAATAAAAATAAAAATTACGATATTAATTTAAGTGTAATTCGGCTTGCAGACCCTTCAAGGCTTAATCCGCCAAAAAAGGTTTATATAGTATGGATGAACACAGAACGGAATGGAACCAAAGAAGTAGGACAATTAAATACTTCGAGCAGTTTACTTTCAAAAACCATGAAGAGTTCATTAAAAACTTCAGTGCCTTTTCAGCCCACCGGATTTTTTATAACAGCCGAAGACGATGCTGACATGCATAGCCCTTCAGGCCAGGTGGTGCTAAGAACCAACTAGGGAACTGGCATGGTAATGGATTCTTTTGAGCGAACGGTATTAAAATTCGAAAAAAATGAAAAGAAGTATTAAAAGCTTAGTCGGTTATACCATGGGGGCCACTGATGGCGAAATAGGAAAAGTTAAAGAGTTTTACTTTGATGATCAAAGCTGGACTATCCGTTATTTAATTGTAGAGACAGGCAATTGGCTCAATGGCCGCAAGGTGCTTATATCCCCGCAGGCGCTGTTAGCTCCAGATTGGAAGAATGAAGTTTTTCCAGTTAATCTCACCAAAGAAAAAATAAAGAACAGTCCCAATATTGATACGGAGCAACCGGTTTCGCGCCAGCGTGAAATTGAAATGTATGAATACTATCCATGGACTAGTTATTGGGGAGGTGGCCTTTGGGGTGGCGGAATGGGCCTTTCCGGAGTAATGATCCAGGATCATCATCATTCGGGAGAAATAAGAAGGGAAAACAGTACTAAAGATTCTGATGAAGACTCTCATCTGCGCAGTACTCATAACGTGACGGGGTATAACATACATGCAATTGATGGAAAAATTGGAGACGTTGAAGACTTTATAATAGATGATACTTCCTGGAAAGTGGCATACCTGGTAGTGGATACGGGTCATTGGTTTCCCGGTAAAAAAGTGATCATCTCTCCAAAATTGATTAAAAATATTGAATGGGATACTTCTGAAATTATGGTACATGTTACACAAGAAGACATAAAAAACAGCCCCGAATATCAACCCGGTGAAGCTATAAGCGAATCATACGAAGCAAATCTTCAAAATTATTATGGGAACTTCGTTGAAGATGCTTATTGATGATGAAAATGCTGTTATTGAATTTGATTCACTGAATTGCAGAAAAGCAAAGCCTGACTGTTGATCTGAAAATTCAATGATCATTTCTTCCCAAAGGAGTGAGGATAATATGACGATGTGTAATGATTTTAGTACCGCCGATTTCATGAAGTATCTTCAGTAATTAATATTAGACTCTGGATTTCGAGGATAAGACTGACCACGCTATGTAAAAAATATTAAGAAGCTATATTAACAGTTTCAAACTCGGTTTTTCAAAGGATATTGGAATACAGGGGTGGATTTCCATCCGGCCCCTTTTCTTTTAAATTTTTTTTATACTATATTACTTGAAAACTGAAAAACATTTTGTAAATAGAAGCGGTTGGCTAAGAGCTGCGGTTCTGGGCGTAAACGATGGTATTCTTTCGACAACAAGTTTAGTAATTGGTGTGGCTGCAGCCAGCTCTTCAAGAAGTCCCATCATTCTCGCGGCTTTGGCAGGTCTTGTCGCAGGGGCATTATCAATGGCGGCAGGGGAATATGTTTCCGTTAGTTCACAATCAGATATAGAAACGGCCGATTTAAAAAGAGAGCAAACAGAGCTTGACACTATGCCTAAGGCAGAATTGAAAGAATTGGCTAAAATCTATCAGGACCGTGGTTTGGAAAGTAGCCTTGCCATGCAGGTGGCAGTACAACTTACAAAACATAACGAGCTGGAAGCCCATGCAAGGGATGAGTTGGGGATTAATGAAATTACTAAGCCAAAACCATTCCAAGCATCTTTAGCTTCAGGTCTTTCATTCGTATCAGGAGGGTTGTTGCCTCTTTTAGTTTCTTTTTTTGCATCCATAAGGCATATGGTCATTTACCAGTATTCATTTTCGATAGTTTTCCTTGCATTGTCCGGTGCAGTTGCGGCAAATACAGGTGGCTCAAGTGTTACAAAAGGAATTCTACGGATTTGCTTCTGGGGTACAGTAGCTATGGGGATAACCGCCTTTGTTGGTTACCTCTTTGGGATAAAGACTGGATAAAAAAGTCGAAGTCTCGAAAAAACTTCCGCAAAAATGAGGATAGATAAACAAAGAGGATTTTAGCGGGGGAAGAAGCATGATAAAATCTTACGGCGATGATTAAACGAATAATATTCTTTTACACTCATTTAGCCCGCTCAACATTTATTATTTGAATGAGGCGATTTGCATTACGCTTTACAAGGTATTTTTTACAAAATCGTAGAACAAATTGCTATTATTTCCATAAAAAGTTTCAGTGATTTTGAGAACGGATTAGCGTTTGGAGAATAAAGTAAAAATTTAAAAACAATATTTAACAACAGCATAAACATTATAAAATGGAACACTATCAATTATTCACTCCCTGGCAATTGGGATCAACAGCATTAATGAATCGTATTGTAATGGCACCTTTGACAAGGTGCCGCGCCATTGGAAATATCCCTAATGATTTAATGGTGAAATATTATGAACAACGTTCAGGCGCAGGTTTAATAATAACCGAAGGGACTTCTCCTTCCAGAAAAGGTTTAGGTTACGCGAGAATACCGGGAATATTCAATACTAAACAAACAGAAGGCTGGAAAAAAGTTACCAGGGCAGTTCATTTAAATGGCGGCAAAATATTTATCCAGTTAATGCATTGCGGTAGAATTAGCCATCCTCTCAACATGCCCGAAGGATCGGAAATTATTGCACCTTCGGCAATAAAAGCCGCCGGACAAATGTGGACAGATGCTAAGCAATTGCAGGATTTCGTAATTCCGAAAGAAATGACAAATAAAGATATTGTGCAAACGGAAAATGAATTTGTTAATGCTGCAAAGCATGCTATTGAAGCAGGATTTGATGGAGTGGAATTACATGGAGCGAACGGTTACCTGTTGGAAGAATTCTTGTCGCCAATAAGTAACATCCGGGAAGACAATTATGGCGGAAGCATTGAAAACCGCTGCCGCTTTGTTATTGAAGTGGCAACCGCGGTGGCAGCGGCCATTGGAAAAGAAAACACAGGTATTCTCTTATCGCCGTATGGTGTAGCCAACGATATGTCGCCCTATCGGGGCATTGACACTACCTATAACTATCTCTCCGGGAAACTCAACACGCTGGGTATTGCTTATATCCATTTGTTAGACCACTCTGCAATGGGAACGCCGGCTGTGCTCATTGATATAAAAAAATCGATTCGTGACAATTTTAAACAAACCATTATTCTTTGCAGTGGTTATAATAAAGAAAGCGCAGAAGCAGATATAGAAAGCGGGCTGGCAGACCTGGTTGCGTTTGAAAGACCCTTCATCAATAACCCCGATTTGGTGGAACGGACGATAAATGACTGGCCATTATCAAAGGATTTGAAGATGGATTTGTTTTACAGTGCAGATGAAAAAGGATATACTGACTATCCATTTTATCAAAGAAAATCAGTTGTTGTATGACAATCAGCTTACAGGCAACGTGGCTCTTCTTATTAGCAATACCTATTGCCTGCGTAGCGTGGACGGTTACACATGAAGAAGTATTCAGAGAACCACGGGAATATTGCCTTAACCGTTGCGAAAAAGGTAAAACATTATTAGAAAGAAAATTCTTTTATCTTTTTACCTGCGAATATTGTTTCAGCCACTACATTACTGTATTGTTCCTTTTATTGACGGGGTATAAATTATTAATGAATGACTGGCGGGGCTATATAATAGCAGGTTTCGCATTAGTATGGATCGCTAATGTTTATATGAGTTTATTTGGGCTATTAAGGCAGGATGTAAAAAAAGAAAAAATGGAAATAAGTTCGATGAATAAAAAATAAAATTCCTGAACAAAGTTGTTGCCATCCAACACGCTTCATAAAAAGTTAAACGGTTATATTTTCCGCGGTCTCTTTTAAAAAATAGAAACTGGTTTTTAAAAAAACCGGCCAACTGCATTAAAACGGCAACGTATAAACGAAAATATATAATACCGTTTGACCCATGTGTTGGTTTCAAAAATTAATATGGCTGTTTTCCTAAAGCATTCTTATAAGGAATTACATTACCTAAATTTGATGGCGTGTTTTTCAGACTTTTACTGATACGCTTGTTTTATCCTTCCTTACTGCTTTATCAACTAACTTATTTAAAGTAAGTCCCTGGACTATTACAGAAAATATTACAATAAAATAACAACAGGAAAGAATAACCTCCCGGTACCTGGAAAAAGGCAGCGACAGAGCCATGGCTATAAATATAGCACCACGTAAGCCAGCCCAGGTTAATATAGAAAGATTTACAAGGTTCACTTTTCGCAATTCAAAAAAAGCAATTAATGATACACTGATCATTCTTGCAATAAGTATGATCACAATCGAGGTCAGCCCGATGAGCCAGAAATGTCTCAGGAATGGCAATATCAAAAGTTGCAACCCAATCATTACAAAAAGAATGGTGTTGAGTATCCCATCCAACAATTGCCATACACGATTTAGAAACTGGGTAGCAGGGTGATCTTTGCCAAAACTATTATTGCCTACCACAAGCCCTGCCACCACGGCAGATAAAGGTATGGACGCATCAAATTTATTAGCTACCACAGAAATGCCCAGCACTACTGCAATTGAAATTAAAAAGATGGATTGAAAATCCTTTATAGACTTAATAAGCCGGTAAGCGATAAAACCCATTATCAAACCAATAAGAACACCACCGATAACCTGGGTGCCGAATGAACGCAGTGTTTCAATTACTGAAATTCTGTTAGTGGACTGTTTGGTAATACCCAAGAATGTTACAAAGAGAATGAGCCCAACTGCATCATTAAACATAGATTCGCCAGAGATAATGGTTGCTAACTTTGAGGTAATTTTTGATTTTGTAATAATTCATCTTTGTTATCAATCGATTATTTTCCGGTAACCAGCAAAATCAAACAACTAAAATGGATACAATTTTAGTCATTGAAGACAACGAAGAAATTCTTGACAATTTGACTGAATATTTAGAAATGGAAGGTTATAAAATCATCGGGGCAAATAACGGCAAAAGGGGCATTGAACTGGCCAGAGAATTTATACCTGATTTAATTGTTTGCGATGTTTTAATGCATGCAATGAACGGCCACGAGGTTTTGCAAGTGATTCTGGGTTCAGGCACAACATATGCAATACCATTTATTTTTAGTACTTCCATGTCTGAAAAAATTGACAGAGCAGCAGCGCTGCTGCTTGGTGCTGATGATTATATTATCAAGCCTTTTGCATTGGACGCACTGTTAAAAATGGTAAAAGCCTGGATACTATCTGGTAGTACCAGGCAAGGGTGCCCGCTAAATAGGGAAGAACTTGCGTTCAGAGAACCTTTCCAGGCCGATATCTGCTACAGGAATAAAATTTAGAATGGCATTATAATTACGTATTGACCTGTTATACGTGATCAAGCTCCACAAACAGACGTTGTATAAATGTAAAGTATAAATACAGTAACAAAGATCAATAATTGTAATGATTTTTACGCATCTGTGCCCGAATTGTACTCAAACCCAACATTCATAAAATGTGTGAATCATGTAACCAATAAAGGGAATTGTATAATACTAAATCATATAAAACCAATCAGCTTTACATTATTATTTATTCAATATAAAAATATAAAAAAATGCATTACATTAACAGTTATTGGGCATGAACATGATATGGTGGGTGATTTGGATAATTATGATTTTTTGGATATTCGCCACGCCTTATAATATCCCAGGACAGAGAATGAAGAACGATTCGCCATTTGATATTTTACGGAAACGATTTGCTGCAGGAGAAATCACTAATGATGAATACCAGGAGAAGAAAAAAATTCTGGAAAATGATATGCCTACATTAAGGTAAATGCCTTCATGCGTATAAGCATCTGTTTCCCTGATAGAAATTCCTTTTGGTTCATTTTATCTGCGAAGGCAGATGAGATTTACAAATAGACTTTTGTATACTCTATAAAAAAAAATCCAAAACAATTACCAAAATGAAAATTTAACACCACCCGTAGTCGCTGAAAAGTATCTATTAAGATAATAAAGAAATGATTGCAATAAAAAAATGCCTTCTATAAAAAGTGTGAATCATATAATAAATTTAAAGAATCATGTAACAGTTTCTATCACTAACAGGTGCACCTTTATGATCTTATACTCCGGGAAAATTAAAAGGAGGTGAACATTAATAAAATAATCATGAAAAATATTATAAAAGTATTCGTCTTATTATCTGCCATAACATTTTCAATACCGCAAACCTATTCGCAGGTGCTCGTATCAGCATCGCTTTCCATACGTGTGGCCCCGCCCTTGTTGCGGGTGTATTCGCAACCACCATGCCCTGTTGATGGATATTTATGGAGTCCGGGTTACTGGGCCTACGATTCCGGCGGTTATTATTGGGTAGCTGGTGAATGGGTGCTCCCTCCCGCCGAAGGTTTATTATGGACCCCGGGATATTGGAGTTTCTCCGGCGGCTATTATGGATGGCAGCAAGGTTACTGGGGTTCACAGGTTGGGTTTTATGGCGGTGTAAATTACGGATATGGGTATGGCGGCAAAGGTTATAATGGCGGAAAGTGGCAAGGAGGTCATTTTCGGTACAATACGGCAGTTGCCAACGTGAATCGTTCCGTTATTCATAATACTTATGTAAATCGTACAGGTGTAAGCAATTCAGGCCGGAGTAATAACCGCAAGAGTTTTAATGGACCCGGTGGTATTACTGCAAGGTCTTCGGCGCAGCAACAAACTGCCAGGAATGAAAAACACCTGCAGCCCACATCACAGCAATCATCTCATGTGCGCACTGAACAGAACGCAAAGGAAAGTCCTTCTCCTTTAAATGAAAAGAGCCACACGACCGTTGCAAAAAAATCAACGCAAGGAAGCCATGCTACACAAAGAAGTGCAACCACACATGCGCTACATAATACAACACCCAAACCTTCAAATATACCTGCTCATACGCATTCATCTGCGCCGAGACAATCACGGGAAATGAATAAAACACCACGGACTTATCGTACTAATACCCGTTCGGTAACGCAATCGCATACAACGCAGTCCAGATCGTCGCATGTTCAGCAACAGCATTCAATGCATGCACCTGCAGGCAGGAAGGAGAGCGGAGGTAAAAAAACAGGTGGCGCCAAGCATAACTAAAATGATGAAGGTATTATCGTCCTATGGTCTTCAAATTAAAAAATTAAAAACATACATATAAATGAATGAAGCGCCGTCAGGAGGCTCATTCAATGGCTTGCAGGAACGGATCAGCAACCCCACCTTAAGAAGTTAACATCAATCATAAATCATCCACTATATATATTCGTGTAGCCCATACCGTTAATAATCTTTAGCTAAAAGGAAAGCCGGTCATTGGATTTATGAAAATACTTACACATCCCATTTATCGGAAGCCATGTTTTTTTCAAAGATTCGTTTGATGAGAAAATCTGTCGAAGTAGTAAGTGCCGCACTATATCCAATCTTTTCTCCCTAACGCTTTCACTTAAGCATGAAAATCTGCAAATAGATTTATTCATACAACTAATAACCAGGAGATGCCCGTTATGTTTTCAAATATCTTACTTAGGTTGACCGGAAAAATTATTTCTAAACATTTTACATTTAAGAAATTCCTGGTTTAACACTTAGCCTCTCTATAATGTGTGAAAGATGTGACAAATCCGGGGAAATGTGTAATACTCAGATGAATTAATACGTCCAACTTTGCATAGGAGAAAGTGGTTAGAATTTAGAATAAAGTGGGGCAAACTAATTTATAAAAAGAATGATTTTTCTTCCTCATTTCGATTCTAAACTGAAAATATTGAACCTTAAAAAAACGAAAAGCTATTAACCAATGAAAGATGCACTTTGGCAATAGTTGGAATGACAGTATCAATTAATCAAAAAATTATCAAATCAAGAAGGAGTCAAAATATGAAAAGTAAAAGTTTATTTTCAGGGTTTATATTTATTATAATCCTTGTCATCGGGATAATATGGGCTCGTGCAGAGTTTAACCCGGCGAATTATACAGTAAGCGCTATCATTTTCGGCGTTTTCCTGGTGCTGGCACTCGTAATTTCTTCCGCTATCAAGATTGCCGATCCGTGGGACAAAGCAGTTGTCTTGCGTTTGGGACATTTTCAATCGCTTCGCGGGCCGGGATTATTTTTTATTTTCCCCATTATAGATACCATCCCCTACTGGATTGATACCAGGGTAATCACCACTTCTTTCAAGGCTGAAAAAACACTTACCAAAGATACTGTTCCGGTTGATGTGGATGCTGTACTATTCTGGAAAGTGTTGGAACCTCAAAAAGCGGCGTTGGAAGTGGCAGACTATTTAAGCGCTATCAGTTGGGCATCGCAGACCGCATTGCGGGATGTTATTGGGAAAACAATGCTTTCGGATATGCGTGAGGGAAGAGATAAGATAAGCACCACGTTACAAAAAATTATTGATGAACGAACAGAACCCTGGGGCATACACGTAAACTCCGTAGAAGTTAAAGATGTTTTAATTCCACCAGCCCTTGAAAATGCAATGTCTATGCAGGCACAGGCTGAAAGGGAAAGACAGGCAAGGGTAATCCTCGGAGATTCCGAAAGACAAGTAGCTGAAAAGTTTGGAGAAGCAGCCAAGACTTACGCCAACAACCCGGTTGCTTTGCATCTAAGAGCCATGAATATGCTATACGAAGGCTTAAAACAAAATTCAACAATTGTAATAGTGCCCAGTTCGGCAGTAGATACTATGCAATTGGGAAACATGGCGGGTTTAACTGCCTTAACCATGGGCATTGGACAGGAAAAAGCCAATAAAGAGAACGGTGCCGTATTACAAGGGAATGGAACGGTATTAAAATCAGAATTATGATAATGTAAAGATAATACGGCACGGTTGATGTGTCAGATCAAATCAGAACACAACAGTATAAAAGAATTTTAAATAAAAATTATATGCAACGCAATATTAGAAGTTTAATCGGCTATAGCATGGAAGCCACAGATGGCGATATAGGAAAAGTGAAAGATTTTTACTTCGAAGATACCTCATGTGTAATCCGTTACCTTATTGTAAAAACAGGCAATTGGTTTCTCTACCGTAAGGTACTCATCGCACCACAAGCCATTGTAAAAAGAAATGCAGCGCCCCGCATATTTCCTGTAAATCTTAGCAAGGAACAAATAAGGACCAGCCCGGATATTGATACAGACAAACCAGTTTCCCGCAAGCAGGATATTGAACTATATGGTCACTATGCATGGCAAAGGTATGGTGGAAGCGGCTTTTATGCAGGTGGTTCAGCAGCAGCCATGGATAATGTTCCCATCATAGATGAAAAGATAATGAAGGAGACTGATCCTAACGATAAAAGAAGCGATGATGATCTCCATTTAAGAAGCACAAAAACAATTATGGAATATCATATTCACGCATCTGATGGAGATTATGGTCACGTAAGCGATTTTATTTTCGACGATACCAACTGGCAAATAATGTACCTGGTGGTTGATACACATAACTGGTTTGGCGGTAAAAAAGTTTTGGTTGAAACAGGAACGATTAAAGAAATACAATGGGAAAATTCCAAAGTTATTTTGGATATATCTATCAACTCTTTAAAAGATTGTCCTGCTTTTGACGAATCGCAATTTAACCATTCCCAGGTGTCAGCGCTCCTTTTGTAAACAGTTAATGATTTTTCATCACGACCTGTGCTCTAAAAAATGATTATTTAAAATCACAATCAAAATTTAAAAAGAAATAAAATGCAAACGGAAACAGAAACTCTTTTGGAAATGGGCATCAACGGGGTGAAAGCCAAGCAACCGAAACCGGGAATCACAATCAAAAAAGAAAAGAAGAAGAAAAGCAACAAGAAAAAAATATTACACAGTTTGTTTGTTGAACTGGTAAAGTTTCAAAAAGAAGTTATTGCTTCTGATCTAAAGCTACTCGTAATACTGGAAGGCAGAGATGCTGCAGGAAAAGACGGCACTATAAAAAGGATTATCAAACACCTCAGCCCACGCGAAACAAAAGTAGTGGCATTGGGTAAACCAACAGACTTCCAGGAACGCGAATGGTATTTTCAGCGCTACATTGCTCACTTACCCGTATCAGGCGAATTTGTTCTCTTCAACAGGAGTTGGTACAACCGGCTGGGTGTTGAAAAAGTAATGGGCTTTTGCACGCATAAGGAGTACAAATCATTTTTCACAGAAGTGGAATCATTTGAGAAAGGACTGGTTGATGGAGGTTTCATTATTCTTAAATATTATCTCGATATCAGCAAAAAGGAACAGGAAAAAAGATTAAAAGCCAGGGAGACTGATCCACTGAAACAATGGAAAATTAGCCCTATTGACCAGGTGGCATTAAAGCATTGGAAAGATTATTCTGAATCACGTAATGAAATGTTGTTGAAAACAAATTTCAGGCATGCTCCCTGGTTCATAGTAAATGCTGACGACAAAGACGCAACACATATTGCCCTTATTACACATCTTTTAGCAAGAATGGAATATGCTAAGAAGGATGAAAAATTATTAGCCCAAAATTACGGTTTGGTTGATCCTGCCACACCCGAAATCATACAGAATAAACTTTTCTGATAGTTGGTAATTAAAATCAGTTGGCATTATGACCACTATCATTTTTCAGGCAATGATAAGTCGTGAATTTTGCAAGAGTATAAACGGTTGCGTTTGATTTAGAACAAAAAAAGTATTTCGATGAACAAAGAAAAATTTAATAGCGATCAATTATACGGTTTCTTACCCTCTGATGCAGAGGGTATGGAAACGCTCATAAAAATTGCACTTGACCTCCGCTGGTCATGGAACCACGCCGCTGATGAACTATGGCGGCAAGTCGATGCCAATCTTTGGGAAACAACCCATAACCCATGGATTATGCTGCAAACGGTATCCCGTGACCGGTTGGAGAATCAATTGGCTAATGATGCTTTCAAAGGAAAAATGAATGAATTGGAAAAGTTAAGTGACCAGCTAAATGATACGCCGGGCTGGTTTCAAAAGACACCTACCAATACCCCGCTTTCCTGTATTGCCTATTTCAGTATGGAGTTTATGTTAAGCGAAGCGCTTCCCATTTATGTTGGCGGCCTGGGCAATGTAGCCGGCGACCAATTGAAATCTGCCAGCGACCTTGGAGTTCCGGTGGTGGCTATTGGCCTACTTTACCAGCAGGGATATTTCCGGCAGAAAATTGATAAAGATGGAAACCAGCAGGCGATGTTTCCATTTACGGATCCGGGACAGCTTCCAGTTACTCCTTTGCGTTTACCTAACGGCGAATGGTTAAGACTGAAAATATCTTTAGCGGGTCATACAGTTTGGTTGCGTACCTGGCAGGTGCAGGTGGGGAGGGTAAAATTGTATCTCCTTGACAGCAACGACGTGGTAAATTTACCGGAACATCGCGAAATAACCAGTGAGATTTATGGTGGTGGTCCGGGCATGCGCATTAAACAGGAAATTCTTTTAGGAATCGGCGGCTGGAAATTATTGCGGGCATTGGGTATTCAACCTGAAGTATGTCACATGAATGAAGGGCATGCCGCCTTCTTAACATTGGAACGTGCCAATGACTTTATGAAAGAAAACGGTGTTTCATTCGAGGCTGCACTGGCTGTTACCCGTTCCGGAAATTTATTTACTACGCATACGGCCGTTGCTGCCGGTTTTGATCATTTTAGTCCGTCATTGATGTGGCAATTTTTTGGTGACTACGCCAAAAATGAGCTCGGCGTCGATTTTGATGACCTGATGGCTCTCGGCCGTGTCAATCCCTTTGATACCTCGGAAAGTTTTAACATGGCCTACCTGGCTGTTCGTGGTAGTGGTACAGTGAATGCAGTAAGCCGTTTGCATGAAGATGTCAGCAAGCATCTCTTCAGCGTCCTTTTTCCACGACTACCCATACACGAAATTCCAATCGGTCATGTTACTAATGGCGTGCATATGTCAAGCTGGGATAGTGTATTTGCGGACAAGGTTTGGACAGAAGCCTGCGGTAAAGACCGGTGGAAAGGGGAACTGGAAACTTTAGAACAAGATATTACTAAGATACCCGATGAAACACTCTGGCAAATGCGTAACGATTGCCGTAATGAACTGGTTAATTTTACCCGGAAAAGATTTTCAGCGGAATCAGATGTAGCAGGCCAGTCACCTGAATTTATTGAGACTGCAAAACAGGTATTTAATCCCAACACCTTGACGCTGGGTTTTGCCCGTCGTTTTGTTCTGTATAAAAGACCTGATCTTTTGTTACATGATGAAGAACGATTTGTGCGCATACTTACCAACGGCGAACATCCGGTACAGTTAGTTATCGCCGGCAAAGCACCCCCATTCGATGAGTCGGGAAAAATATTGATCAGAAAATGGATCCAGTTTATACAAAAGCATAATTTATATAACCATGTTGTTTTCCTGAGTGATTATGATGTGCTGCTCACAAGGCACATGGTGCAGGGAGCAGATGTTTCGGTGAATACACCGAGGCGGCCATGGGAAGCTTCGGGAACCAGTGGAATGAAAGTGCTGGTTAATGGAGGAATTAATTTATCTGAATTGGACGGTTGGTGGGCAGAAGCGTACACGCCTGAAGTGGGTTGGGCGTTAGGCGATGGAAAAGAACATGGCGAAGACCTGGCCTGGGATGCGAGAGAAGCGGAAGGCTTATACGATATATTGGAAAAGCAGGTGGTTCCCGAATTTTATAACCGCAATGAAAAAGGAATTCCGGAAAAATGGATAAACAGGATGCGTAAAAGCATGGCCATACTAACGCCGAATTTTTCTACTAACAGAGCAGTCAGGGAATATACTGAAAACTTTTACCTGCCCGCTGCTGATAACTTTAAAAAAAGAGCCGCAGAAAAAGACGCTGCCGGCAAAAAGATAGCGCAGGCGCATCATGAACTTCAACAACAATGGAGCAATATACAATTCGGAGAAGTGCATAGCGAAGACAAAGACAAGGGGCATCTTTTTCGTGTACAGGTAAAACTAAATGGATTGAATCCGGAAAAGGTGTTGGTTGAATTATATGCAGATGGAATTAATGGCGCTGAGCCGGTTAAAATAAAAATGAAACCGGTTGCCGGCGCTTCAGGTAATGGCGTAAGAGAATATGATGCACAAACGGACGGTTCCTGGCCTGTTAGTGATTACACAGCCTGCATTGTTCCCAATTACGAAAAAATATGAGTGCCTTTGGAAGACAACCTTATCCTTTGGCAACGCTGATAATTATTTCATTAATAAAAAAATATAAAATGCAACATAAAAATAAGATTACAACCCTCTTCCTGGATATCGGTGGCGTTTTATTGTCGGACGGATGGGGTCCCGAATTCAGGCAACTTGCTGCTGAAAAATTTAATTTGGATTTAGCTGAATTGGAAGAGCGGCACAACATCATGTTTGTAACTTTTGGAGAAGGAAAAATAACCCTCGAGGAATATCTCAACCGGGTTGTGTTTTATAAAAAGCGGGATTTTTCATTGAATGAATTTCGGGAGTTCATGTTCTCTTTAACCACACCTTATCCAGACATGATAGCATTTATAAAAAAATTAAAAGTACAGAACAAATTAAAAATAGTTGCCGTTAGCAATGAAGCAAGAGAATTAAATGCATACAGGATACAAACGTTTAAATTAAACAGCTTGATTGACTTTTTTGTATCCTCCTGCTACGTTCATGTAAGAAAACCAGACACAGCTATTTTTAAATTGGCGCTTGATACGGCACGGGTGACTGCAGCGGAGGTTGTTTACATTGACGACGTGAAGATATTTACGGATATCGCGAAGGATTTGGAAATCAAAAGTATTCACCACACCGACTGGCAATCAACTTCAGAGACCTTAGCTGATATGGGCCTGTTAGTTGAAAATAATAAATTAGTCCATGCCTGAAGATGAATGTATACTAACCATTAACGGAGGCTCCTCCAGCATAAAATTTTCTTTATACAAAATTGAAGCTCCGTTAAAACAAATGTTTGTTGGACAGATAGAAAACATTGGTACAAAAGAAGCAAAACTTAGTTTTAATAATTCCGTTACTGAACAAAAAAAATGTATCTCCATTAAAGCTAAAGATCATAATGAGGTATCTGATCACCTCATTAACTGGCTTGAAAAACAGGAAGGTTTTGGTTCCATTAAAGCAATCGGCCACCGTATTGTTCATGGCATGAGTCACACAGCACCTGAATTGATAGCTCCTGAATTATTAAAGGAATTAAAAAAGATTAGCGCGTATGATCCGGACCATTTACCCGAAGAAATAAGATTAATAGAAGTTTTTGGTAAGCGTTACCCTATATTAAAACAGGTTGCTTGTTTTGATACCTTCTTTCATACTTCTATGCCAACTGTTGCAAAATTATTATCCATCCCACGTCGCTTTTATGAAATAGGAATTCAACGATATGGATTTCATGGGCTTTCCTATTCTTTTCTAATGGAAGAATTACATCGGTTAGCGGGACGTGACATTGCAAATGGGAAAGTGATATTAGCTCACCTGGGAAGTGGCGCCAGTCTTGCGGCTGTTAAAGATGGAAAAAGCGTTGACACCAGCATGGGATTTACGCCGGCATCCGGTTTACCTATGAGTACCCGTACAGGCGATCTCGATCCGGGTGTTGCCTGGTATTTAATGCAATTTGAAAAGCTTAATCCGAAAGAGTTTAGTCATTTTATCAATCATGAATCAGGTCTCCTGGGTGTATCGCAAACGAGTTCCGATATGCGGGAATTGATGAAAGTAGAAGAAACCAACAGTAATGCCAAAGATGCAATCGAACTGTTTTGTTATCAAACAAAAAAATGGATCGGCTCTTTTACGACAGTGCTTGGCGGTTTAGAAACATTGGTATTTTCTGGCGGTATTGGTGAACATTCACCGGAAGTAAGAAGTAAAATATGCGATGGTCTGGAGTTTTTAGGAATTGAATTATGTGAAATAAAAAACATGAATAATGAGGCTATTATTTCAGCTGAAAAAAGCAGGGTAATTGTTCGTGTTATTACAACCAATGAAGAAGTAATGATAGCAAAGCTGGTTAATAATGTTTTGAACTAATCAACTAAAATACCATGATAAAAAAACAAAAAGTTAATAATCGGAAAATGTGTGAATCATATAACTGGTATCAATAATTGTGTAATAATTAAGAGCATTTAAGTAATTATCTTTTGTTGTATGCAAACCTTAAAAATAATTAAATAAAAAGCAATCATGAAAACAATACTAACATTGACATTGGCCATCACCTTATTAACGTTATTCGCATCTTGTCAGTCCACATCGGCTCAAATGCAAGGCCTTTCAAACAAGAAAACAAGAATGAAAACTATGAACGCAATTGCGAATGATAGTACTATGTCACAGGAAATGATAGGGGCAATGATGAATAGCAAAAATGGTATGATGATGATGCAGGAACATCAAATGATGAGCATGGGAAATCGTAGTTCAATGATGAATATGCTGAAAGATAACCCCGGCATGATGCAAAATATGATGTCTGCCATGATGGAAACAGCTAAAGGTGACACCAGTATGATGTCCGGGATGATTAGAACTATGATGGGAAACCAGCAAATGATGGGAATGATGCAAAATATGACGGGTAACAACATGATGAACGGCATGAATATGGGAGGAATGAATAATCATCATCATTAAATAATATTTTTTTTCTCACTTAAAAACATAAGTTATGATGCACAATAATGGAGATAATTATTTTTGGGGAATGCACGGGGGCTGGGGGATTTTTATTCTTATCGTCGTTATATTAATAGTAGGCTGGGCTATCTGGTCCCGAAAAAGAAAATGAACAATATTTTGCTTGCTGTGATCCAGCAAGTTTGCAGGATCCCATCGCCCACTTTCGACGAAGTGACCCTGTAGAACTTCAAACGGAATCATAAGTAATAATCAGTTTTATATAAAACAAAAAAAACATAATGACGATTCAAATAAATACAGATAAAAACCTAAGTGTGCATGAAGCATTCGAAGCTCAGTTAGATGGTTTGCTTTCAGAAGAATTAAGCAGGTTTAGCGAGCACATCACCAGGCTGGAAGTGCACCTTTCAGACGAGAACGGAAATAAACAGGGGCAAAATGATAAGAGATGCATGATTGAAGCACGCCTCGAAGGAAGGCAGCCAATTGCAGTTACAGCCAATGCGAATGATTATGAACTTGCTGTAAGTAGCGCCATTGAAAAACTAAAAGCTTCACTGGATACAATCGAGGGGAAATTGAGAAATCATTAAAAGGAATGAAGAATATAGATGAAAATATTATTGAAAGAGATGAAAAAAAAGAGTCTAAACATCTCCATTTAGAAAAAGAGCATAAGGCTTTGCCCGAAAAAACTTCAGGGCAAATGACCGATGGTTCCGGTATATTTTATTGCCCCATGCACTGTGAAGGAGATAAGACCTACGATAAACAGGGAAGTTGCCCTGTTTGCGGAATGGACCTGGTGCAGCAACCTTCTTCACAAAAATCAACACTGCAGTACACTTGCCCGATGCATCCGAAAATCATCCGGGATGAGCCAGGGGCATGTCCAATATGTGGAATGGAGCTTGTTCCTTTGAAAGTAAACGTGGATGAGGAAGACAAGACATACAAGAATCTATTGCATAAATTTAAAATAGCCATCATTTTTACTATACCGATTTTTATTCTTTCAATGACGGAGATGATACCCAATAACCCAATATTCAAGTTGATGGATTTAAAATATTGGAATTGGGTGCAATTTGCCCTAAGCCTTCCCGTGGTTTTTTATGCAACATGGATGTTCTTTCAGCGGGCACGGAAATCAATCATTACATGGAATTTAAACATGTTTACTTTGATTGGTATTGGTTCAGGAGTGGCCTGGCTTTTCAGTGTGTTTGCTATTCTTTTTCCAACAATATTCCCTGATCAGTTTAAAACAAGCCAGGGAACCGTGCATGTTTATTTTGAAGCCGCTACCGTCATTTTAACGCTGGTATTATTAGGCCAGGTTTTAGAAGCCCGTGCACATGGAAGAACCAATAGTGCGATAAAAGAATTATTAAAACTGGCTCCTAACAAGGCAACAAAAATTATTAATGGCAAAGAGCAGGTAGTATCAATAGACAATATTATTAAAGGAGATTTATTACGCGTGAAACCGGGAGAAAAAATCCCTGTTGATGGAAGTATAAAAGAAGGTGAAGCTATCATTGACGAATCTATGATTACAGGAGAGCCGGTTCCCCTGGAAAAGAAAACAGGAGATGCAGTAAGCTCCGGCACCATCAATGGAAACAAATCTTTTGTGATGATCGCAGAAAAAATGGGCTCCGAAACCCTGCTGGCTAAAATTATTGAAATGGTCAATTCAGCAAGCCGTTCCAAAGCGCCTATTCAAAAAATTGCTGATAAAATTTCAGGTTATTTTGTTCCCATTGTTGTGGGTATTTCAATCATCACGTTTGTTGTTTGGGCACTTGTTGGCCCCGAGCCCAAGTATGTATTTGCTTTTATCAATGCCATTGCAGTTTTAATTATTGCCTGTCCGTGTGCCTTGGGACTGGCCACTCCTATGTCGGTAATGGTCGGCGTAGGCAAGGGTGCTAAGTCCGGTGTGCTCATTAAAGATGCACAGTCACTTGAGGGAATGAATGATATTGAAATACTAATAGTAGATAAAACCGGAACACTCACCGAAGGAAAACCATCTGTTGAAAAAATAATTAGTGCTAATAGTAAATATGCTGAAAATGATATTCTTCAAAAAATTATTTCTTTGAATAGCAGCAGCGAACATCCGCTTGCACAGGCAACTTTACGTTATGGAGAAGAAAAGAAAATTGCCGTAAAACCGGTTTCAAAGTTTGAAGCTGTAACAGGAAAAGGAGTGATTGCTGATTTGGATGGTGCATCACTGGCTTTGGGCAACGAAAAATTAATGGAACAAGTGAAAGCACTAATTGCACCCGATTTGGAAAAGCAGGTGAAAGCCGAACAAAAATTGGGTAAAACGGTTTCCTATTTATCAGAAAGAAATGTAGCAATTGGTTTTGTAGTGATTTCAGATAAAATAAAAGCATCAAGCCAGGAAGTCATTCGCCAATTACAGGAAGAAGGTTTGAAGGTAATTATGTTTACCGGCGACAACGAAGACACGGCAAAGGCAGTAAGTGATGCATTGCATTTGGATGGATACAAAGCCCAGATGATGCCTGAAGATAAATTAAACGAGATAAAACGCCTGCAATCGGAAGGAAAAAAAGTAGCCATGGCGGGCGATGGAATAAATGATGCACCAGTTTTATCACAAGCTGATATTGGGATAGCCATGGGTACAGGAACAGATGTTGCCATCGAAAGCGCATCCATCACTTTAGTAAAAGGCGATATGAACGGTATTGCAAAAGCACGACTCCTGAGCCAAAAAGTAATGAAGAACATTAAAGAAAACTTATTCTTCGCACTTGGTTATAATACAATAGGAATCCCGATTGCTGCGGGTGTTTTGTACCCGTTCTTCGGACTATTACTTTCGCCCATGATCGCAGCACTGGCCATGAGTTTCAGCTCGGTTTCGGTTATTACTAACTCACTCAGATTAAAAAAAATAAATTTAAAAATTGATCAATAAAATTTAATAAAATGGAAACAGAAATTATGCATCCTGAAGTAAAGCAAACTTTATCCCCTTCATTATTGCAAAAGATGAATGCCTACTGGCGTGCTGCCAATTATCTTTCAGTGGGACAAATATATCTATATGACAACCCGTTGCTGAAAGAGCCACTAAAACTGGAACATGTAAAACCGCTGGTCGTGGGTCATTGGGGCACTACACCGGGGCAAAATTTTATTTATGTCCATCTAAACCGTATTATAAAAAAGTATGATTTAGATATGTTCTATGTCGCAGGTCCCGGTCATGGAGGTCCGGCAATAGTTGGTAATGTTTATCTCGAAGGGACCTGGAGTGAAGTGTATCCTAATATAACTCGGGATGAAGCCGGTTTAAAAAAATTATTTACGCAATTCTCTTTTCCCGGCGGCATTTCAAGTCATGTGGCGCCTACTACGCCGGGCTCCATTCATGAAGGAGGAGAATTAGGTTATTCTTTGAGCCATGCATTTGGCGCAGCATTCGACAACCCGGATTTGATTGTTGCCTGCGTTGTCGGCGACGGCGAAGCAGAGACGGGTCCGTTAGCAACTTCATGGCAATCTAATAAATTGCTGAATCCAATTACAGATGGAGCGGTGTTGCCCATCCTTCACCTCAATGGTTACAAGATCAGTAACCCAACTATATTGGCAAGAATTGAAGATGATGAGTTGGAACAATTTTTCCGCGGCTGTGGCTGGACACCACATTTTGTCGAAGGGGATGATCCCGAAACAATGCATCAACTCATGGCAGCTACGCTTGAAGAAGTAATTGCAGACATTCATCAAATACAAAGTAATGCAAGAAGTAATAACGACAATACCCGCCCACGCTGGCCAATGATCGTTTTAAAATCTCCGAAAGGATGGACGGGGCCGTTGGTGGTGGATGGCTTGCATATTGAGGGCACCTTCCGTTCGCACCAGGTACCACTTCTTGTGGACCCAGATCATCCCGATCACGTGAAGCTGCTGGAAAGCTGGATGAAGAGCTACAAAGCAGAAGAATTATTTGACGAAAAAGGAACCCTTAAACGCGAACTGGCAGAACTCGCACCAAAGGGTAATCGCAGAATGGGCGCCAACCTGCATACAAACGGTGGCAAGCTTTTGAAAGATTTGCATATGCCGGATTTTCATGACCATGCCGTACATGTTCCCGCACCCGGTGCTGTAAACGGACAAGATACTTTGGTACTCGGAAGGTTTCTGCGGGATGTTGCGAAACTAAATAAGGATGAACATAATTTTCGTGTTTTCGGGCCCGATGAAACGGTTTCAAACTTATTAACCGCCATTTTTGAAACGACCAATCGCCAGTGGGATGCACGAACAGAAAAGTATGATGAATTTCTTTCACCATCCGGTGAAGTAGTGGATTCTATGCTGAGTGAACACCAATGTGAAGGTTTCCTGGAAGGATATTTATTAACGGGAAGGCACGGATTGTTTAACAGTTATGAAGCGTTCATCCGCATTATTGATTCGATGTTCAGCCAACATGCCAAATGGTTAAAAGTAACTTTGGAACTGCCATGGCGAAGGAAGATTGCATCATTGAATTATTTATTAACGTCCCATGTATGGCAGCAGGATCATAATGGATTTACGCACCAGGATCCCGGTTTTCTGGATCATGTTATTAATAAAAAAGCAGACATAGTAAGAGTATATCTTCCGCCCGATGCCAACTGCCTGTTATCAGTTTTTGATCATTGCCTGCGCAGTCGTCATTACGTGAATGTTGTAGTTGCCGGTAAACATCCCTTGCCGCAATGGCTTACGATGGATCAGGCAGTAGTTCATTGCACCGAAGGAATCGGCATCTGGCAGTGGGCAAGCAATGACCAGGGCTCCGAACCTGACGTGGTGATGGCTTGCTGTGGCGATACGCCAACATTGGAATTGCTTGCAGCCGTTTCAATATTACGGGAACATCTACCCGAAGTTAAAATAAGAGTGATCAATGTAGTAGACCTTATGAAACTGCAACCCCATACAGAGCACCCTCACGGGCTCACTGAACAGGATTACGACTCGCTTTTCACCAAAGACAAGCATATCATTTTTAACTTTCATGGTTATCCCTGGTTGGTGCATCGTCTTACATATCGTCGTACAAATCGTAACCTGCATGTAAGAGGTTATAAAGAAGAAGGCACCATTACAACTCCTTTTGATTTAAGAGTACAGAATGATATTGATCGCTTTCACCTGGTTATTGATGTAATAGACCGCCTGCCGCAATTAGGGAGCAAAGGAGCTTACCTGAAACAACAACTCCAGGATAAGCTAATTGAACATAAACATTACGTGCATATACATGGCAAGGATTTACCTGAAATACTTAACTGGAAATGGAAAATCAACGATTGATATTTAAATGTAAAACAAAAAAAACATGATAACACTCATTAAAAATCTTCCTGGCGACATTATTGGCTATAGCTATGATGATGTTGTAACAGCAGCAGATTATGAAAAAGTACTTTTTCCTGCTGTTGAGGGCAGCAGTGAAAAAAAATAAAGACCTGAAAGTGCTTTGCTGGTTAGGTGAAAATTTTAAAGGATTTAAACTCGGCGCACTGAAAGAGGATATGGTAATCGGGATAAAGTATTTTAAAGACTGGAAAAAGATTGCATTTGTTTCTGATAAAGAATGGATGAATCATACCGTAAAAGCATTTGGGTTTCTGATGCCGGCAAAAGTGAGGACTTTTGAAAATAAAGGAATGAATGCAGCGATAAAATGGTTATCGGAATAGCATTCATAAAAAGGATGAATTAAATCATACATAAAATTAAACGACAATGACAAAAACAAAAAACTTAGGCATCTGGATGGATCATGCTAGTGCACATGTAATGGAAATTGCTGACCCTATAGTAACAAATATTGTAGTATCCGAATCCACCCATGAGGAAAAAGAGAAAACCTTACAGAAGGGAGAAAGCATGATGCACAATAAAGAGCAACAACAACAAGGTGAGTATTACAAATCATTATGCGAGACCATAAAAAATTATGATGATGTATTGTTGTTTGGACCTACTGATGCCAAAGTAGAGTTATTAAATATTTTGAAGGCAGACCTCAGCTTTTCGAAAATTAAAATTGAAATAAGGCAAACTGATAAAATGACGGAAAACCAGGAGCATGCATTTGTAAGAGAATATTTTTCTAAAAACTGAAAAGGCATATTAAGAGAAGTATTTATTTAAAATATACATATCAATGAATCAGCAAATATTGCTATATACAGTTAACGGATGTTTGCCGGTAGTAAAGGCTTGTTCGCTATGGATGAAAGTAATCCAACCTGTAATAATTTGAATGCCATGCAAGTTGATACGCTAATGTTTTCGTTTGCACAGGCCATTCAGCAATCGGTTATGAGTATATGGCATGGAGAAGAAAAAATAAATTAAGGTCACAAGAGGCATTACATCATCGGGCCAAATGTGACGTTGCTGAACGAAAAGGTGAATACAATGTTGAAAGGTAAAAGACATAGCATAATAGTAAGTAACCCTAAAATCTTTAATAAAAAAAATGAGAAAAAAAGTAATTGCCGCAAACTGGAAAATGAATGAAGAATATTATGAAGGATTGACCCTATTTACCGAAGTTATCAATATTATAAATGATGAAGTGACAGGTGAACAGGAGATTATTGTTTGCTGCCCGTTTATACATTTGCATAGCCTGGCGGAATTATCAAAAGGTTATTCTAAAATTTCGGTCGGAGCACAAAATTTACACCAGGCAGAATGCGGTGCATTCACAGGCGAAATATCTGCCGCAATGATCAGGTCAACTGGCGCTGAATATGTCATAGTAGGCCATTCAGAAAGAAGGAAATATTTTAACGAAACAGATAAACTCGTAGCGCAAAAAACGGATACAGCCTTAAAGAATTTATTAAAGCCAATAGTATGTATCGGCGAAACAAAAAAAGAACGTGAAGCAAATGAACAATATGATGTTTTAAAGCGCCAGTTGGTTGAGGGTATATTTCATTTAAACAAAACTGATTTTAACCGGCTTATTATAGCTTATGAACCTATTTGGGCAATAGGCACAGGAGTAACAGCATCACCGGCCCAGGCGCAGGAAATTCATAAATTTATCCGGCAGGAGATAGCTGTCAAATACAGCCGCGAAATAGCAGATGAAATGACAATTTTATATGGAGGAAGCTGCAATTCTGAAAATGCAGCGACACTCTTTTCTCAGGCTGATATTGATGGCGGTCTAATTGGTGGTGCATCTTTAAAATCACGCGATTTTGTTAGTATAATTAAGGCATATCATGTTCCGTAGAAAAATGGCTATTTAATCCGGCAGGCACCCTGGATGGATCATGCAAGCGCTCATTTAATGGAGTACAATGAGGATATGAAAACTGATTTATACTTTCAGAATTTACAAATGCAGAAAAGGAGAAAACTTTGAAAAAAGGTGAAAGCATGGTGCACAATAAAGAGCAGCAACAGCAGTCTGAATATTTTAAAAGCGGATATGCATTATGATAAAATTAAAATCGAAACAAGGAAGGAGGATAAAATAACGGAAAACCAGGAGCAGGCATTTTTAAGAGATTATTTTTCAAAAAGCTGACCAGCATTAAGCTGGTTAGGTTATTAAAATATACAGCAATGAATAAACGAGTTTTGATAAATACCGTAAATGAATTATTTGCAGATAAGAAAGGCTTGCTGGCAATGGACGATAGCAACCCTACTTGTAATAAACGATTTGCTAAAATAGGCATCCCGCAAACTGAAAAGGTCCGCCGTGACTGGCGGGAATTACTGGTGACCACACCTGGCTTAGGCGAGTGTATAAGTGGTACTATATTATATGATGAAACCATTCGTCAGAATGAAAGAGGTGGAACACCCATTATTAAAGCAATTATAAATGAAGGAATCATTCCCGGAATCAAAGTTGATAAAGGCGCGAAATTAATGGCGGGTCATCGGGGCGAGAAAGTTACTGAAGGTTTAGCCGGATTGCGCGACCGGCTGAAAGAATATTTTCAAATGGGTGCCAGGTTTGCCAAGTGGCGTGCGGTAATTGCAATTGGTGATGGCATTCCGAGTCGTGCTTGCATAGAAGCAAATGCAAATATATTGGCACTTTACGCAAGCCTCTGCCAGGAAGCAGGATTGGTGCCTATTGTAGAGCCTGAAGTTCTCATGGAAGGAACGCATTATTTACAGGTATGCTTTTCCGTTACAGAAGAAGTATTGAGAACAGTTTTCAGCCATCTTTATATACAAGGAGTAATGCTGGAAGGCGTCATTCTAAAACCTAACATGGTAATTCCGGGACTGGGTTGCCCGAAGCAGGGAAGCATAGACGAAGTTGCAGATGCTACCATACAATGTCTCCGGCAGTCAGTTCCTGCTGCCATTGGCGGGATTGCATTTTTATCCGGTGGCCAATCCGGCGAGCTCGCTTCGGCTCATTTAAATGCCATGCAGGTAAGATATCAATCGAAACTTCCGTGGCCATTGACATTTTCTTTTGCACGCGCCATTCAACAACCTGCTATGGAGATTTGGGATGGGAAAGACGAAAACATACAGGCGGCGCAGCAAGCTTTGTTTCACCGGGCCAAATGCGACCAGGCCGCACGCCAGGGATTGTATGATGCTGCTATGGAGAATCCAGTATTTCTCAGCAATTAATCTGAGACTCAATTATAACATTAAGAAAAAAGGAGGATACTTATTATGAAATCCGACAACAAGCAGCCTAAGGCAACCAAGTCAAAAACGCCTGCTGCACCTGCGCCCGAAGACGATCTGAAAACACTGCCCATAGCAGAAGTGGAGAAAAAATTGGGTTCCTCCCCGGATGGCCTTACCGGGGCAGAGGCGCAAAAACGACTGACTCAATATGGGCCCAATGAACTGGAGGAAAAGAAAACCAATATGCTCCTGAAGTTCCTTAGTTATTTCTGGGGACCTATTCCATGGATGATTGAAGCAGCCGTGATTCTTTCTGCGGTAGCCCGCCATTGGCCGGATTTTTTCATTATCCTCGTTTTACTTTTTGCCAATGCCATAGTAGGATTTTTGGAAGAACGCCAGGCAGGAAACGCCATTGATGCGTTGAAAGCAAAACTTGCGATAAAAGCGAGGGTAAAAAGAGATGGTAAATGGGTAACACCGCCAGCCCGCGAACTCGTGCCTGGTGATGTAATCCGCATGCGCCTTGGCGACATCGTGCCGGCTGATGCCCGTTTACTGAAAGGTGACGAAATATCCGTTGACCAGTCGGCATTAACGGGAGAATCCTTACCGGCTACACGCAAAACTGGTCAGGCGGTATTCTCCGGTTCTGTCATCCGCCGTGGTGAGATAGACGCTTTGGTGTATGCAACGGGCACCAACACCTACTTCGGTAAAACGGCTAAACTAGTTGAGGAAGCACGTACCGTCAGCCATTTTCAAAAGGCGGTTTTGAAGATTGGCAATTACCTGATCATACTTGCAGTGGCTTTAGTGGCGATCATTATTACCGTCGCGATTTTCCGCGGCGATCCAATTCTCAGCACCTTACAGTTTGCCCTCGTACTAACAGTAGCGGCTATCCCGGTAGCGATGCCAACGGTGTTATCCGTTACGATGGCTGTTGGTGCACGCCTCCTGGCTAAAAAGAAAGCCATTGTGAGCAAGCTGGTGGCTATTGAAGAACTCGCCGGAGTAGATGTGCTTTGTGCTGACAAAACAGGAACGCTAACGCAGAACAAGCTTACATTGGGAGATCCGTTCAGTGTGAATAATATACCTGCCGACCAGGTTATTCTAGATGGCGCTTTGGCATCCCGTGCAGAAAATAATGATACCATTGACCTCGCGGTTCTTGGCGGAATGAAAAATAAGGATGCCTTAAAGGAATACGAAGTAGTTCATTTTCAACCTTTCGACCCGGTACATAAACGCACCGAGGCACAGGTAAAAGTCAAGGATGGAAAAACGTTTAAAGTCACGAAGGGCGCACCACAGGTTATCCTGGCATTATCGGCAAATCTTGTGCAGGTAAAATCTGCCGTTGATAAAGCCGTCAATGATTTTGCGGTAAAGGGCTTCAGGGCTTTGGGTGTAGCCCGTGCGGAGGGTGATGGCCAGTGGCAGTTTGTTGGCGTGTTGCCGCTTTTCGACCCTCCACGTGATGATGCGAAAGAAACCATTGCAACTGCAGTGAAGATGGGCGTTAAGATAAAGATGGTAACAGGCGATGCATTGGCTATTGCCAAAGAAACTGCACAAAAATTGAATATGGGCTCCAATATACTCGATGCTGCCGTCCTCGGAGATTCAAAGAAAGAGGAGAGTGCAGCAGTGACTGCATCTATCGAGAATGCAGATGGTTTTGCGCAGGTATTCCCTGAACATAAATACCACATTATTGATGTGCTGCAAAAGCACGGACATATCGTTGGCATGACTGGGGACGGCGTGAATGATGCTCCTGCTTTAAAGAAAGCAGACTGTGGCATAGCCGTTTCCGGTGCGACAGACGCTGCACGGGCAGCGGCATCTATCGTTTTGTTGACTCCCGGTCTTTCTGTAATTATTGATGCCATTAAGGAAAGCCGACGCATTTTCCAGCGCATGAACAGCTACTCGATATACAGGATAGCTGAAACATTGCGGGTGCTGTTTTTTATGACACTTGCAATTTTAGTATTTAATTTTTACCCGGTAACGGCGGTGATGATTGTGATGATAGCTTTACTGAATGATGGCGCCATCCTTTCCATTGCCTATGATAACGTGCATTACAAAGACAAGCCGGAGGCATGGAATATGCGTATGGTGCTGGGTATTTCAACAGTGCTTGGTATAATAGGTGTTGTGGCTGCCTTCGGACTTTTCTACATGGCCGAGCGTGTCTTTCATCTTGACCGTTACCAGGCACAGACCATGATGTATTTAAAACTGTCGGTAGCGGGGCATCTAACGATCTTCCTTACACGCACAAGAGGGCCTTTCTGGTCCATTCGTCCGGCAAAAATTTTATGGATGGCTGTTTTGGGTACACAAATCGTAGCAACTTTAATAGCGGTGTATGGTTTATTTATGACACCGCTTGGCTGGGGTTGGGCAGGCTTTGTGTGGGGATATGCGTTAGTTTGGTTTCTTATTAATGATCGCATAAAACTGCTTGCCTACCGGATCTTTGACCGGACAAAATCCAAATCAAAAACCGGAACTGCAGTATTACAAAAAACAGAAGACAAAGACAAAGACAAAGACAAAGACAACGCGGCACCCGCAGCAAAGGCCGAAGCCAAGCCTGATTCCACCGAAGAACCTAAAGCAGATGCAAAAACAGAGCCCGCTACTAATAGCAAAGATGAACCGAAACCTGACGTAAAAGATGAGGCGAAACCGGCAGACACAACGGAACAGAAACCTGATGCGAAACCAGGGCCTGCTACTGATAGCAAAGAAGAACCGAAACAGGATGTCAAGGCCGCGGCAAAACCGGCAGACACAACGGAACAGAAACCTGAGGCAAAAGCAGAGGCAAAACCAGCGCCTGCCGCTGGTAGCAAGAAAGAACAAAAACCTGATGTCAAGGCCGCGGCAAAACCGGCAGACACAACGGAACAGAAACCTAATGATAAAGCAGAGGCAAAACCAGAGCCTGATGCTGGTAGCAAGGAAGAACAGAACCCTGGTGTCAAGGCTGATGCGAAACCCGCAGAAACAACAGAACAGAAACCTGACGCAAAAGCAGATGCTAAACCGGAACCTGATGCTGGTAGCAAGGAAGAACCTAAACCTAACGTAAAAGCAGAAACGAAACCCGCAGACACAACGGAGCAGAAACCTGATGCAAAAGCAGAGGCAAAACCGGAGCCTGCTACTGATAGCAAAGAAGACCCAAAACCTGGTGTAAAGTCCGAGGCGAAACCTGAAGATAAAACGGAACCGAAACCTAATGTAAAAGCAGTTGCAAAAACCGAAACCAAAGAAGAACCAAGACCTGAAGCCAAAGAAGAGTCAACAAAGAATTTGGAACCGCAAACCGTTCAGCGAGTTCATAAACTCTATGAAGAGTTAGGTCGCGAAGACGTAAAAGAAGCCCAGGATTGGGAAAAAGAAGAACAACTAAAGAATAAAGACGTAACCGATAAATAAAAGGAAGAAACAACGTAAATAAGGAATAAATCAAATAGTATGAAAATCAAATCAAAAGATTTCCGTGTACCCGCAGGGGAAAAGGTATTTCTTGATAAGTGGCCGACAAATATTAAACCCATTTGCAAGTCGAAGAAGCATTATAAAAACCTCCTCGAAAAACATGTTACCTCATTAAGTTCACTGCAACGCCTTCACTATGCGTCTGGCAAATATTCGTTACTGCTCATTTTCCAGGCGATGGACGCTGCCGGAAAAGACGGCGCTATCCGGCATGTTATGTCGGGGGTTAATCCGCAGGGCTGCGAAGTTTTCAGTTTCAAGCAACCAAGTGCTGAGGAACTGAAACATGATTTTCTCTGGCGTTCTGACAAACGGCTTCCTGAACGCGGTCGCATTGGTATATTCAATCGTTCCTATTACGAGGAGGTGCTCATTGTTCGGGTACACCCTGAATTGCTCCACAAAGAAAGCATTCCGGAAGAGTTAATTGCTGAAAAAAACGTTTGGGAACAACGTTATCGTTCCATCGTAGAATCGGAAGACCAACTCTATCGTAATGGCACCCGGGTCGTCAAATTTTTTCTTCATTTGTCGAATGAGGAGCAGAAAAAGCGATTTCTTGAGCGCATTGATGAAACGGAAAAGAACTGGAAGTTTAGCCTCTCCGATGTGCATGAGCGAAAATACTGGAAGCAATACATGCAGGCTTATGAAGATTGTATTAGTTCTACAAGCACCGACCACTCACCCTGGTATATTGTTCCGGCAGATGATAAGGAAAATGCCAGGTTGATCGTTTCTCAAATTGTCGTTGATACGTTCAGTGCGCTCAAAATGGAATATCCCAAAACCACAGAAGAACGTAAACAGGAATTGAAGATTATACGCAAAGAGTTGACAAAGTAATATTTGAATCAGGAGTAACTATTTAATTGAATATTTAATGAGGCAGACCGTGGATACAAATATTAAAACAATCGGGGAAGAAAAGTTAGCAGAGGCAGGCGCAATTGCCGCACGGGGAGCATCCACTTGAAATTAAAAATCGTTTCAAATATAGGAACATGAAAGATTCATCGCGTACGGCAAAAATTCTCCTGATTATTTATTACAGAAAGTAAAACAAGACAAATGAAAAATAAAAAAAACGATAAAACAGGTTTGAAAGGCTTTGTCTATGTTGCCGTAGGTGTTGCGGCAGTTGGTGGACTACTTTTCGGTTATGATACCGGCGTTATTTCAGGAGCGATACTGTTCATTAAAAAACAGTTTTCACTGTCAGCCACTATGGAGGAAATCGTGGTCAGTTCCGTTTTAGTAGGCGCAGTTATTGGTGCTGTTATTGGTGGTGCACTTACCAATCGCTATGGACGACGAATAATGATAATAATCGCAGGCATTATTTTCACCATCAGCGCCATTGGTACTGCTTTTGCTCCGTCAGTTACCTGGTTGATTGCCGGCAGGTTGATTAGTGGAATCGGTATTGGTATTGCATCATTTATTTCCCCGATGTATATAAGTGAACTGGTGCCGGCTAAGGTTCGCGGGTCATTGGTAGCGGTTAATATGCTTGCGATTACCACCGGAATCGTCGTTGCTTACCTCGTTGATTATGCCTACTCCGGCAGTGAGGGTTGGCGATATATGTTTGGCCTGGCCGCTATACCATCTATCGGCCTTGTCATTGGGATGTGGCTGTTACCTGATAGTCCCCGCTGGCTGATTAGTAAATCAAAAGTGAAAGAAGCGAAGGTGGTTTTACAACGTGTGCGAACAGAAGCTGATGTAACTCCGGAAATTACGGACATACAAAAAAGCATGGAAAAGCAGGGCAAAGGCGGTTTTAAAGGATTATTTCAGCATTCGCTAAAGATGCCTTTGATTGTGGGTTTAGGGTTGGCGACATTTCAGCAGATAACGGGCATTAATACGGTAATTTATTATTCACCAACTATTTTCAAGTTTGCCGGTATTAATGGTGCAGCTCCCGCGATATTGGCTGGCGCTGCACTTGCAGGTGTCATGTGGTGCTTTCACGTGCTGGCCATCTTCCTGCTCGACCGGGTCGGAAGAAGACCACTGTTATTAACCGGAGTTGCCGGCCAGGTTATTGGCCTCGCGATCCTCGGTGCTGCATTTCAATTTCCGCAGTTAGCAAGCTTCAAAAGCTATATTGCTATGGCGGGACTGGGTATTTATGTGGCCTGTTTCGCTTTTGGGCTTGGGCCTATTTTTTGGCTGTTGATTTCTGAGATATATCCCCTGAAGGTTCGCGGGGCGGCCATGAGCGCCGTCACGGTTACTAATTGGGCCATGAATCTTATTGTAGCGATTACCTTTCTGAGTTTAGTCGCATTTTTAGGACATGCATATACTTTTTGGCTTTACGGAGTGATAGCCATAGGTGCCTGGATCTTTTTTTACAAGTTCGTTCCTGAAACGAAAGGGAAAAGTCTTGAACAAATTGAAGAACATTGGCGGTCGGGAAAGACACCCAGGGAACTATAAAACAGGGTAGAAAAATTATCCGAACTCATTTCTGAAATGAAGTAATAATTAATACCGATAGTAAACAAACCTACCTGCCCGGCAGGCAGGCAAATTTCAATGATTCTTATTTTCAATGATAAGAATTTTTATCAAGCAATATTAAAAACGTAGTAAACAAACAAATATCAATGATTCTTATTTTCAATTGAAGTTCACTTTTAATTTTTGAAGGCTTTGGCTTGTCCTTTATACGGAAACTCGGCTGCGACAGAACCTTACGACTTAAACGAATTATTCTAAAAAATAAAAAAGATAATAGCCATGTCACACGCCAATTTTAAATGTAACGTCACTCACGTCTCAACCAACTTAACTCATTTCTGGGAGCACACAGTGGGCAGTAGTCACGCAACGATGGCTTTACGTGCAGATTGGCAGAAACAATTAACACGCTGTAACAGGGAACTTGGATTCAGACATGTGCGCTTTCACGGTGTGCTTTCAGATGATATGGGAACTCTCGTGGATGAAGAAAACGCCCTTGTGTATTCCTTCTTTAATGCAGACCAGGTATGTGATTTTTTACTTTCCATTGGTATGCAGCCTTTTATGGAATTGTCATTTATGCCAAACGCCCTTGCTTCGGGTTCTGATATTGTTTTTCATTACAAAGGAAATGTCACTGCCCCCAGAGATTATGACGACTGGGAAACGCTGATACAAAAATTAGTGGAACATTGGGTGCAGCGCTATGGCTTGCCTGAAGTGAGCCAGTGGTTTTTTGAAGTGTGGAATGAACCAAACCTTGATGCCTTCTGGAAAAAAACACAGGCAGATTATTTTAAGTTATACCATCATACCGCCAATGCTATTAAAAATGTACACAAGAATTTAAAAGTAGGCGGCCCCGCTACTGCCGACAATGCATGGATTACGGAATTCATGGAATATTGTGATAAGAATGATGTACCTGCCGATTTTATTTCTACGCACCATTACCCAACAGATGCCTTTGGCAAACCGGGCGATGATACGATTACGCAGCTTTCTAAAAGTAAACGGAGTGTGCTTCAAAAGGAAGCAAAGAAGGTGAAAAAACAAGCGCTTGGTAAGCCGGTATATTATACGGAATGGTGCACCTCTTCAAACCCTTTTGATGAATTGCATGATATGCCCTACGCGGCCTGCTTTATCATTAAAACAGTAATTGAAGCGAATGGAATTGTGGAGGGATACAGCTACTGGACATTCTCCGACATTTTTGAAGAAAATTATTTTTCATCTGTTCCTTTTCATGGTGGCTTCGGCCTTATGAATATTTATGGAATTCCCAAACCTGCCTATCGTGCTTACCAATTGTTGCAAAGGCTTGGCAATGAACTTTTAAAAGTTACCGGGAAACATGATACGGTTGATGTTTGGATTGCGCGTAAAACAGATACCATAAACATTATGATTACCAACTGGGCGTTGCCACTTCATCCTATAAAAACAGAAATAGTAAAAGTGCATTTAGAGAATATCAAAAAAGTAAAGGCTTCATTTTTAGAAAGAATTGACGATGACCATGCTAATGCTAGAAAAACGTGGAAAAATATGGGCAGCCCGGGAAGCCTTAAGCCTGATGAAGTGTCCGCATTGGAGATAGCTTCCACCCTGATAATGGAGCCTTTCGCAACGAAGGAGGTAAAAGGTTCGGTATTTGTGGAGGTAACAGTGCCTCCGCAGGGAGTCGCTCATATAACTTTAGAACTGGAATGAAAAAAATAATAAAGCCGAAAGAAAAAAATTATACAAACCCTCAAGGCCCTGATGAAGAAATGCTCGGTGTTTTGCAACGCGAAACTTTTGTCTATTTTCTAAAAGAGGCGAATAATAAAACAGGGTTGATAGCCGACAAAACCCAGCCGGGATCTCCTTCAAGTATCGCTGCAACAGGCCTGGGGCTTAGTTGCTATATAGCAGGAATTGAACGTGGATTTATAACCCGGTCTGATGCAATCAAAAGAACGCTTACTGTTTTAAGATTCTTCTATAATAGTCACCAGGGAACCGAAGCTGATGCCACAGGATACAAAGGATTTTATTATCACTTTCTTGATATGGAAACTGGAAAACGGGTATGGAAATGTGAACTCTCAACGGTGGATACTGCTATATTATTAGCCGGTATTTTGACTGCAAGATATTATTTCACAGGTAAAAATAAATCCGAAACCGAAATACGCAACCTTGCAGATAAGCTCTATGAAAGGGTGGATTGGCAATGGGCATTAAACGGAAAAGATTCTATTTCACATGGCTGGCAACCTGAATCAGGATTCCTCCGGTCTCGGTGGAATAAGCAATATTGCGAGGCGCATATTATTTATATACTGGCGCTTGGTTCACCTACTTTTCCAATCAGTCCTTCAGGGTATAAAAAATGGATCTCGACTTTTGAATGGATAAAACTCTACGACATAGAATGCATTTATGCAGGCCCGCTCTTTATTCACCAGATGTCTCAGATATGGTTGGATTGCAAAGGCATCTCTGATGATTTCAACAGAAAGATTGGTATTGATTATTTTGAAAATAGTCGCCGTGCTACGCAAATTCAACAACAATATGCCATAGAAAATCCATTAGGTTTTTCGCATTATGGAAAAAATGGATGGGGACTTACGGCCAGCGATGGCCCCGGTCCCGCTACCCGAAAGATTGATGGCATTAAAAGAAAATTTTACGATTATATAGCCAGGGGCGCTCCATACGGCCCGGATGATGGAACTATATCGCCATGGGCCGTTGTATCATCTCTGCCGTTTCTTCCGGAAGTTGTGTTGCCCACGATTCGTCATGCGATAGAAAGACGGGATTATGAAAGACACCATGACTATGGTTTTGATGCCAGCTATAATCCAACTTTTCCGGAGAAGCTTAGTGAGTTCGGCACCTGGATTTCTGAATGGCAATTTGGGTTAAACCAGGGACCGGTTATTTTAATGATTGAAAATTATAAATCAGGATTCATATGGGATATCATGAAAAAATGCCCACCTGTTATAAATGGTTTAAATCGGGCGGGGTTTAGCGGTGGCTGGCTGGACAAAGTTTCAGCAAATACTTAAGGTGGCTTTGTCTTAGCGGTAGGAGATCGCGATGACTTTCTATACAATTAAAATTAAAAAATGAAATTTCAATGATACCCCGTTTCACCCCTGCTGAAAAGGCAATGCATTATCCTGAAGACAGGCGCTTTTTTGTAAATATAAAACCCTACATGCTTTTTATAATAGGGATGATTCTCGTTGGATCAATTGTTATTGCATGGATACAATATTTATTTTTCGGATTGCCTCCGGATCCTTCTGTATCTTTTACTCCGGTTGCTTTACCAGGGCAACCTTCAGGTTTTCCGGTGTGGATCAATGTAAGCCATTGGGTAAATTTCTTTTTTTTGATTTTAATTATAAGAAGCGGGCTTTCTATTTTAGTGGATCATCCAAGATTGTACTGGAATGACGGTTGCGGTCCCGATACCCAATGGATTCGGTTCACGCCAAAAAAAATTCCAATGGATAAAGTCTGGACAGCAAAGCAGGATTCGCGTTATATCAGCCCTGTAGTGGGTTTGCCTGGCTATCGCCAT